>DYLX01000057.1 GCA_020721875.1 Leptospira biflexa | reverse complement strand
GAAAGTAGCGGTGGATCAATTGCAGTATGTACGACCGCAGGCCAGCGTGATTTCGTTTGGGAAAGGAACAGAGATAATCCGACTAATGCTCGAGAAACTACTCATCGCCAATATGAATCCAAAACAGGTGATGGCGGAAACTACCGCGGAGTTGATAAAAGAGTACAACGAATCTTTTAGATAATACTGAGGTTCGAACGCTAATGCCCCAGGCTGGGAGATTACCAGTTTGGGGCATCGGTTTTTATTGAGGTTTGTTGGCGCCTTCGCTGGTCTTTGGCATATAAGAACCTCGTAAGTCTTGCACCATTTTCTAGGATTCGCCGTGCTTCCCCTTCTCGACGCCGACTTTTGCTTCCGCATCTCATGTCATCAGAGGGGCTGCCTTCATTAAATAGGCGTGCCTCTACCTAACCGTGCATCGGGCCTGAGCCACTCGGCGTTGGGGTTTATAGACTGCACGCGGTAATGCTCCGTTGGGCCGAGCAATTCACGAATCGTGCGGATATCGTCTTCACCGAGGAGAGGCTCTGCCATGGTCGTCCTGAATAGGTAGTCTACTCCAGATTCTCTGATAATCCTGATACTCTCCTGAATCGCTTCGATATCAATCGGAACGCCGGCCAGCTCGTTGTAGCGCCCGAAAGGCGCCTTGATGTCCATGGCAATAAAGTCGACGAGCCCGGCCGACAGGATCTCCGAGAGCCTGACGTGAAAGCTACCATTCGTGTCGAGCTTGACGAGGTACCCGAGCTCTCGAACTCTTTCCAGCAATGCCGGCAGATCGTCATGCACGAGGGGTTCCCCGCCGCTCACCACTACAGCCTCGAGACGGCCGATTCTCGACTTTAAAAAGCGGAACACTTCCTCCACCTCGAGGAGCTGTCCGAAGCGCGCGGGGTCGACGAGCTGAGGGTTGTGGCAGAAGGGACAGCGAAAATTGCAGCCCTGTGTGAATATGACAGCACTGACGTGCCCCGGGTAGTCGACGAGGGAGCAGCGCTGCAGTCCTCCTATACGCATAGCTTCTCCTTTTTGAGCTTGAACGTCTTGCGAAGTTCGAACTCTACCTTTTTCCCCTTGTTCCACTGTGCGACGGGGCGGAGATAACCCGTGACCCTGGAATAGATCTCTGTGGGCTTACCGCATTTGGGGCATGTCTCAACTTCGCCGGCGATGTAGGCATGATCGGGACAAACCGAAAATGTCGGTGTAAACGTAAAATACGGAAGCTTGTAGTTGTTGCAGATAGTGCGGGCTAGGGCCTTGACCGCCTCGTAATCTTCCACCCGTTCGCCCGAAAAGAGATGGACAACGGTACCGCCCGTGTATTTGCACTGGAGTTCGTCTTGCAGGTCAAGGTACTCGAACATGTCGTCGGTATAATTCACCGGGAGTTGCGTCGAATTGGTGTAGAACGGCTCGCGCGCGCCGCCTTCGAGATCATTGAGGGTGCTGGCGCTTATAATGTCCGGATACCTATTTCTGTCGAGCTTCGCAAGGCGATAGCTCGCACCCTCGGCGGGGCTCGCTTCAAGGTTGTAACTGTTACCCGTCGATTCCTGGAATTCCAGGAGTCGGCCACGTAGATAATCCATAACTCTGAGGGCGAATTTCTGCCCTATGCCCGACGCGATGCCCTCGCCGAAAAGATTCCAGCAAGCCTCGTTCATGCCGATCACTCCGATCGTCGAGAAGTGATTCTTCCAGAAACTCCCGAAATGCTTCTCAATGTCGCGCAGATAATACTTCGAGTAGGGGTAGAGATTGTTCCGGGTGAATTGCTCCAGCACTTTTCGCTTGATCTCAAGGCTTTCTCGGGCGAGCACGAGGCGGTCTTCGAGCAGGCTTAAAAATTCGTCTTCATCGTGGGCGAGGTAACCTATCCGCGGCAGGTTGATTGTCACCACGCCGATCGAGCCGGTTAGAGGATAAGATCCGAAAAGACCGCCGCCGCGTTTTTTAAGCTCGCGGTTATCGAGTCTGAGGCGGCAACACATCGAACGCGCATCCTCCGGCCGCATGTCGGAGTTTACGAAATTGGAGAAATAGGGCACTCCATAACGAGCCGTCACCTTCCAAAGCATGTCGAGCGACGGATTGTCCCAGTCGAAATCCGGAGTGATATTGTAGGTGGGAATCGGGAAAGTAAAGACCCGGCCGGCGGCATCGCCTTCGTACATGACTTCAAGAAAAGCCTTGTTGAAGAGGTCCATCTCGGGCTGAAACTCGCGGTATGTCACGTCCTGCAGCTCGCCGCCTATGATCACCGCCTCATCCGCATATGTTGCGGGCACCACGAGATCGAGGGTGACATTCGTGAAAGGCGTCTGGAAGCCAACCCGCGTCGGCACATTGATGTTAAACAGGAATTCCTGCAACGCCTGCTTCACGTCGGCGTACGTCAGCCGGTCGAATCGGATAAAAGGCGCGAGCAGGGTGTCGAAACTCGAAAATGCCTGCGCCCCCGCGGCTTCTCCCTGCAGGGTATAGAAAAAGTTGACAATCTGACCGAGTGCGCTCCGGAAATGCCGAGCAGGCCTGCTCTCGACCTTTCCCGATACTCCCCGGAATCCTTCGACCAGAAGGGCCTTGAGATCCCAGCCTACACAGTAGACCGCAAGCACATTGAGATCGTGGATATGAAAATCGCCTTCGAGATGGGCCTTCCTGATTTTGGAGGGATATATCTGATTCAGCCAGTAGCTACTGCTGATCTCAGATGAGACATAATTATTCAGACCCTGGAGTGAAAAGGTCATGTTGCTGTTCTCGTTGACGCGCCAGTCCTGCTGATTCAAGTACTGGTCGACCAGCTCTCCGTTCGCGGACGCCGTGATCTCCCTGATCCTGGCGTGCTGGTCGCGGTAGAGGATGTAGGCCTTTGCCGTCTTTCGGTAGGGCGAGGCGAGGAGCACCTCCTCGACGATATCCTGAATCTCTTCTACACTTGGTAGCTTTTTGCTGAGCGTCTGCTGGGCCATCGTCAGGGCGCGGAGCGAAAGGAGCTTTGCAATCGGAGCATCGAACTCGCCTGTAGCTGCACCAGCCTTAGCGATCGCCTGGGCGATCTTCTCCGCATCGAAGCGGACCTCAGCACCATTACGTTTGATAATCGACTGAAACATACAACCTCCCCTACAATGCCACTGTGGCATAGAAGTCGGTGCAGTTCCGGAGAGGAGTCATGTGAGAGGCAAGAATATTGGAATACCACACAGCTCCATTTCCTCCCTCGGGAAATGAACCGACCCATACGACAGGATAGGTCTTCCGGCTCCGGGCATCCTACTTGCCCGCCTTCCCATCTCACCTTCCGGCGAGACAGTGGCTTTCTTTTGGGCTTTCGCTCCCGATACGGCTGCGGGGCAGCGGGAGAATCGCACTCCTCTTCCCTTGCATCCTGTCGACTTATTATGCATGCCCAGTGTTTTAACAAAAAGAAAAAACCTCGACATGCAGTTTTATTATTCTACGCGAGAATTGTGGAACTGTCAATATATTGTATCGATAAATTTTACATATACAACATATTGTGTATATAAATCTGCTACGATGACTACTACAGGCATGGAAATATTGTATAATACCAGCACAAAAATCGAGGTTTTAGAATTATTATACAAAAAATAGTTGACGCTGTCATATGCCAAATATACAATCGCGCTTAGGAGGCATTTTATGACAGAAGCAAAGAAGCAAACTTTGACTTTTGGAACCGTGCTGGTATTTTCAGCCGCAGTGTTTTCCGGACATTTCGGCGTGGGAGACACTATCTTCCCCACAATGTTAGGAAGAGGCGCAGGCGCGTCGTGGTTCATTGCGGCGCTCG
>DYLX01000026.1 GCA_020721875.1 Leptospira biflexa | reverse complement strand
GAGAAGAACACAAGCAGTGTGAAGTCGATTTCGGCGAAGATTCGCTCAGGGTGAACGCGCCTCGTGATGAGGAGGAAGGCCGCTGCGATGAGGGCGGCGAGGCTCGTCTGGACGCCCGCGAGGAGAAGGATGAGCAGGAGGCCTGCCGCCACGAGGCTCTTGTACATCAGCGCGGTGTGGACTTCCGCGTGGGCGGCCTCGCCGCTCACCAAGACATGGCTCGATTGATGTTTGAGCTGTTTTGTTTTCCCGAATTCGCGGGGAAACATGGTGATGGTGAACCAGTACGAGAGGAGCATCGCGATCAAGGAGGGCAGACCGAGGGCGAACACGAAGGTGCCGAAGTGAATACCTGACTGCGAGGCGATGAGCATGTTTTGAGGGTTGCCGATCGAGGTGGCGCAGGATCCCGCATTCGCCGAAGTGGCAAGGGCGATGAGGTAGGGCCGCCCATCCGCGCCTGAGCGTCGCGTCATCTCGGCGACGAGGGGCGTGAACATGAGGCAGATGGTGTCGTTGAGAAAGAGGGCTGAGAGTATTCCCGACACGAGTACGACGATGGCGAGGAGCATCCTCGGCGACCGCGCGATCGAGAGTAATCGTCCACCCGCGATGAGGAAGAATCCCGACACGCGGAGATTGGCCACGATGATCATCATCGCGAGGAGGAGGGCAAGGGTTTCGACGTCGATGGCAGCGATCGCCTCGGCCGAGCTGAGCCCCCCGAGCACGACGAGGAGCACCGCGGCGGTGAGGGCGATGCTGGCGCGGTTCATCGCGAGGCGGGGAAATTTTCCCGACGCGATGCCGACGAAGGCAAGGACGAGGAGCACGTAGACCGCTGAAGTGTTGGCGTCCATAAATCAGATTGTAATAGAAATGCCCGAGGTGCGTCGCTAGCCCACGCGCAGGGTGTGCGGCATGGCCCTCGCAACGAGAACTCTCGTTAAACGAGTACTCTCGTTAGATGAGTACCCTCATCAAATGAGTACCCTCATTAAATCTCATTGAGGAGCTTCTTGCGCTGCTCCTGAATGGTCTCTTCGGCACAGGACGCGATCTGGAGGATGCAGGGCGCGACCAGGCGGTACTCGACCAGCGTTCCTCGGCGCGTATCTTCAATGAGTCCCACCGATTTCAACTGGCTTAAGTACTTCGAGACGATGGATTTGTCGACGCTGAGCTCCGTGGCAAGGGCGCACACGCACCAGGGTTTCTCCGCGAGCTTTTCAAGCATGACGATGCGAAGGGGATTCGCAAGCGCCTTAAATATTTCGGCTCGACGTTCATATTTGCGTTCGATCTGTTTCATTGAGAATAATGTTGCAATGTTGAAACACATTTGTCAACCCATTGACAGGCGTCGTAATGTTTCATAAAATTGCAACAACACCTCAGCAGCCCTGCGCGATAGTATGCTCAGCCGCGGAGGCAGACATTTTAGCAAAAGGAAGAACCTATGACAATCCAGATTCTTGGAAGCGGATGCCCGAAATGCCGCCTCCTCGAGCAGCATGCCCGCGAAGCCGTTACTGAGCTCGGCATTCAAGCCGAATTTCAAAAAGTGCAGGAGATCGACGAGATCATGGCGATGGGCGTGATGATGACACCCGCGCTCGCCATCGACAATGAAGTGAAGGTTGTCGGCCGCGTACTCACCAAGGATCAAATAAAGGTACTATTGTCATGAGTTCGAAGGGACTTAGCCCCAATAAACAATTACTCCTTGTTACCGGCGTTTTTCTGGCGGCATATTTTATTCCGTTTGGGGCTCCTCGCGTATCCGGAGCGGTAAACGAGGCATTTCTCATGCTTTCGGAGTACGCACGCCAACATGTGATACTCTGCCTTGTGCCCGCGATGTTCATCGCTGGAGCGATTACGGTATTCCTCAACCAGCAAGCGGTGATGCACTACCTCGGCCCAGACGCGTCGCGGCCGATCGCTTACGGAGTGGCGTCAATCTCCGGGGCGATACTCGCGGTGTGTTCGTGCACGGTACTACCGATTTTTAAGGGTATCTACAAAAAGGGCGCAGGCCTTGGACCAGCGATCGCGTTTTTATATTCGGGGCCTGCCATCAATATTCTCGCCATTGTGCTTTCGGCGAAAGTCTTTGGATTGAAACTTGGGCTCGCTCGCACGGTTGGAGCGATTGCTTTTTCCATCGTAATCGGTTGGCTTATGGCGCTCATCTATAAAAAGGATGACGAAAAGCGGGCGGCTGACGCACGGCTTTTCAGCGCGCCTTTTGGCAAGGAGCCGAGAACACTCGGACAGACCGCGATTTACATGGCGAGCATGATCGGCATCCTCGTGTTCGCGAACTGGGCGAACTCGAAGGGCGGCAGTCCTGTCTGGGATTCGATTTTTGCGGCAAAGTGGTGGATCACGGGTGGATTCGCCCTCGTGCTTGCGTACACTGTAATTCGATGGTTCAACGCGGATGATAGACTTGCGTGGGTCGTGGCGACGCGAGATTTTTCGCTCCAGATACTGCCACTCCTCTTCGGAGGCGTGCTTGTGGCGGGTTTTCTGCTTGGACGTCCCGGACATGAAGCGCTTATCCCGAATGCGTGGGTAGCGAGTCTTGTAGGCGGCAATTCGATCTTCGCAAACGCATTCGCGTCGGTCGCGGGAGCGCTCATGTACTTCGCGACGCTCACGGAGATTCCCATTGTGCAGGGCCTCATTGGGGCGGGAATGGGACAGGGGCCTGCGCTTGCGCTGCTTTTGGCCGGTCCAAGCCTGTCTTTGCCCTCGATTCTCGTGATCGCGGGCGAGATCGGCTGGAAAAAAGCGCTCACCTATGTAGGGCTTGTCGTAGTCATGTCTACGATCGCAGGCGTGCTTTTCGGTGCCCTGGTATAACCTGGCCTAAGAAGAAATATCGAAGTGAGATACGTAATATACTCTCAGAATGCTCAACAAGGAGGAATCTATGCCATCACATGAAGATGAAAGACTTGAACACGATAATGAACATCATCATCATCATCATCACCATCATGAATCAATCGAAATCCCGGAAACGGGCAATAAATTGCTTGCTTCAATTCTAATTACTTCCGCAACACTCATCGCCGAGGTAATTGGCGGTTTACTCACAGGAAGTCTCGCGTTGCTCTCCGACGCGGCACATGTATTTTTGGATATTTTTGCCCTCGCGCTAGGATATGTCGCGGTTCGCCTCTCAAAACGCTCCGCAACAGGAACGCATAGTTATGGCTTCCATAGAATGAAAGTTCTCGCTGCGTTTATCAATGGCGCCACGCTTCTTTTTGTTTCCTTTGAAATCATTCGCGAAGCGATTGGACGATTTGTGCATCCGCAATCGATTATCGCCGGTCCTATGCTGATCGTCGCGATCATTGGGCTTGTGGCGAACCTGCTTGTCGCGTTTGTTCTAAAAGGCCATTCTCACGATGATTTGAATGCGCGAGCAGCATTTTTGCATGTAATCGGGGATGCGCTTTCGTCGGTGGGCGTCATTGCCGCGGGAGCTATTATTCTTTTTACCAAATGGTATTGGCTTGATCCGGCGATGGGGATCGTTATTGCGCTCGTCATTCTGCGCGGTGCTTTCAGTGTTCTTAAAGAGGCTACGCATATTCTCAACGAAGGCGCGCCAGAAAACGCCGACTCTGAGATGGTCGCAGCGCACATTGCGTCGATCGAAGGGGTTCGAGGCGTCCACGATGTGCATGTGTGGGCACTCGAGCCTGGGTTCAGGCTCCTCAGCGCGCATGTGGTGCTCGACGATCAGCCGCTAAGCGATACCGACGCAGTTATGGAGAGAATTAAAGACATGCTGAGCGATGAATTCCACGTTGATCACACGACGATTCAGTTCGAGTGCGGCGACTGCGGGCAGTGCGCAGGCGGCAAAGGAACCGAGCACTCGTAAGCCATTTCTAGGCTGCGGTGGGGTACAGTGCGCAAAAGTCGGCTTCGCTTGCCACAGGCGCGAGGAAGTCCGCGGCGATCGGTACAAGAGCGCCGCTTTTCATTATGCCCAAAGCGCGCTAAAGTAGCTCAATACTACGAACGTTGAGGAGGGGCCATGTTCGGTAAACATTCTGACGCCGGCTATCATGACACGGTGCCGGGTAATCATATAAAAACGCTTGTGTACGGCGAACACACGCTGCTCGTCGAGGTCAAGCTCGACAAGGATGCGAAGATTCCCGAACACAAACACCCCTTTGAGCAAACCGGTTACCTCGTCTCTGGCCGCATGCGCATGTATGTCGCGGGCAGGCCGCGCGAACTCACGCCGGGCGATTCCTGGTGTATCCCTATGGATGTACTCCACAAAGTCGATGTGCTCGAAGACACGGTCGTGGTCGAGGTCTTTAGCCCGACCCGCGAAGAGTACATCAAATACAAAAACGACAGCGATATTACCCAATGACCGAAAAAACCGCCATCACATATTCTCACCCTGGCGCGGATGATTCTTTGCGCCCGAGCGCCGCACCCGAAATCCGCGCCGTGCTCTTCGATATGGACGGCGTCCTTGTCGACTCCGAGCGCCTCATCGCGGAGGCTGCCACGCGCATGTTCGCGGAACGCTATGGTCTTGAGGTGAAGCCCGAAGATTTCGTGCCCTTTGTCGGGGCGGGCGAAAACCGCTACCTCGGCGGGGTTGCCGAAAAGTATGGCATTCACTTCGACATTGTCTCTGCGAAAGCCTGGACCTACGAAATCTACGGTCAGCTTGCCCGAGCCCACGCGCTTGGTATGCGGGCCATCCCCGGCGCCGTGGATTATGTACGTGCCTGCCGGAAACTCGGGCTTAAAACCGCCCTCGCATCCGCGGCGGACAAGGTCAAAGTGCTTATCAATCTCGAGTATCTGGGTCTTGATCCTTTGGAATTCGATACGGTGCTGACCGCTGAAGATGTGACGCACAAAAAACCCGACCCCGAAATGTACCTCAATGCTGCGGCGCGCATTGGTATCGAGCCCGCTGGATGCGTAGTCATCGAAGATGCGGTGAACGGGATACTCGCAGGGGTGCGCGCGGGCGCGCGCGTGCTCGGTATCACGTCGAGTTTTTCTGAGGCGCTGCTGCGCGAGGCCGGTGCGACCTGGATTGCTCCGGACCTGGCGCGCGCGCCGCTGCCGCCGGATCTGCCTGTGTAGACAAGCTCGGTCCTTTTAAAACAGCTGCTCGCGCGTTTCCGAGGGCTGCATGCAGCAAGAAGGCTGGCTGCAGCAAGAAAGCCGGGTAGCGGTAAAAGGGCTGTCAACGCCAAAAGAGAATGTCGCTATCCCCGGGTATCCGCCATTACTCGTTTTTTGCGCGAGCTTTCTATTTACCCCTCATTGTGTCTTGCAGCGTGCCCATGGGGCAGAACGAACACCATGAGCGCGGTTTCCAAAGGAGCGCCGCCATCGCCGAAATACCGATCGACGCGATATAGATTGCCCAGAAAATCCGGCCGATCGCGGCGAGGCTCCCATCGGAGCGAATGAGCAGGCTTACCACGCAGAACATCATCAGTGCGCAGAGCATGCGGCGGAATTGCCGGGTCGCGAAATATTTCGGGAGCCTTTTCTGGCTCGAAGCCTTCGGGAAGGTGAATGAGAGTGCCCGTCCGTTCGGGCAGAAGCCCGCGCAGAAGCTTCGCGAGCTGGCAATGTTCGTAAGCAGCGCGATGGCCATGAGCCCGATCACTCCAAGGCCGATAACTGGCACAAAGTAGCCTCCTGCCGCGAGGCCGAGTACGAGCGCAACCGAAATGTATTTCCAAGTCGAATTATAGAACGAGTACTTGAGAATCATTCTGAGAATATATATTAAAAGCTGAATATAGGCTAGATTGTCGTTTGTCGGCTCCTACGCATGCGCTCTTTCTTGAGGCTTTGCACTTGTGCCGCCGCGCCCGCCTAGGATATGGTAAGTCCACTATGCTCAGTGTTCCCGCACTCTTTAAAATTCTGCTCATTTTTGCCCTTGTGGTGCTTGCCACTGCCAAACACGTCCATCTCGGGCTGGCCGCGGCCATAGGCGGCGTGCTCATTGCGCTCTGGCAGGGACTAAGCCCCGCTGCCATAGCCGCCGCGACAGTAAGGGAACTTTTCAATCCCGATCTCATCCTTCTTGCGGTATTGCTCGCTGGCATTATGATGTTCTCTTCAGCGATGAAAAAATCCGGAGCAATGGATACCTTCTCCGCGACGATCGCGAAAGCTGCGCCCTCGCGGCGGGTTGCACTCGCGGTAGCGCCGCTTCTCATAGGAACCTTGCCCATGCCGGGTGGTGCGATAATTTCCGCGCCGCTCGTGGGCGCGATGAATGGCGATGATGCACGCAGCCCCGAGACGCTTGCCGCCGTGAACTACTGGTTTAGGCATGTGCTCGAGCTCATCTGGCCACTCTTTCCAGCCTTTATTCTCACCGCGGGACTTACGAAGATTCCAGTTCCTACGCTCATCGGGCTTAACCTCTATGCGCCGATTACCATCTACTTTCTCGGCATGATCTTTATTCTACCGAAAGCGAGGGAAATTTCTGCCATACCCAGGAGTCCCAAAGACAGACCGAGCCTTCGCGCCATTGTGCGCGGCGTTGCGCCTCTCGGTATTGTGCTGGTGGGCTATGGTATCCTCGATGTGATCTGGGAGTTGGTGTCGCCCAGTCTCGGGATGAATCCCGACGCCCGATCGCTTGTCGGCCGCTATGTGCCGGTCCTCCTAGGGCTTATAATCGGCTCGCTCTACCTCATTAAGATTGCTGGTGGACCAAAGATTTTCAAAAAGAGTGTTACCTCCTCGACCCTCGAACTAATCGGCGTGATTATCGGCATAAGAGTGTTTTCAGCACTGATGAATGCCGCCGACCTCGCGCATGCGGCATCGGCGGAGCTCGCGAGCGCGGGTATCCCGGCCATCATTGTCATTGCGCTCTTGCCATTTATCTCTGGTATCGTGACGGGTGTGGGTCTCGGGTATGTCGGGCTTTCGATTCCGATTGTGATGGGCCTCATCGCCTCGTCGGGTACGCCCTTTACGGCGGGAATTATCATCGCAAGCGCCTTTGGGTATGCAGGAATGATGTTCTCACCCCTTCACGTCTGCATGGTGGTAACTGTGCAGCACTTCAAGTCGTCGCTGCCACTAACTATTCGTAAATTCGCCATACCCCTTGCGATCTATCTCGTTATCGCGAGCGCGTACGGATCACTGCTCATCATGCTCATGAGGTAAAGATGAAAGTGCAGTGGGTTCGGGTAGTCCTCGCCGCGGTGCGGCAATTAATCGATTCATCCTGCTCAACACTTGTTGATCAGCGCTGGTCGATCGCCACAGGGTGGCTGAACGTTCCAAGCTGAATCACAAAGGCAGGAGCGACCCTTAGCGTATCGTCAATATTGCCCAGAACGCTCATACCGGCGAGAAGGCCATAGTGCTTCGATATGCGCGCGCTTGCACCAAGTGTAGTGCTCCATTTGAGCGGCCACATCGAGTACGTTGTAGGATCATCGTACTGCACGACCGCTCCTGCGCTCGCATTGGCGAACACATAGATATCGCCGCCCATCAGCTCATTGATGATGGCCACCCGGTGCCGATACTCAAGGCTCCCCGCAATCACCGAGTTCCCCTCACAGCTTGTGGGAATATAGCCCATGCCATAGAACATCTCTGGCTGCGCGAGATTCGAGTAGTACGAAACCTTCGCCGCCGGCGCACCTGGGATAATGCCCGTAAAGTCTGTTCCTCCAAAAAGGCTAAAGTTGAGGGCATCGGCGTGCCCTAGGGGAATGGCAGTCGAGGCGATTACCTCGACCTGCGCGAAGGAGAATTTGCCTCCAAAACTGGGGCTGAACCA
The DNA here is from genome assembly GCA_020721875.1 of Leptospira biflexa. Classification (GTDB taxonomy): domain Bacteria; phylum Spirochaetota; class Spirochaetia; order Treponematales; family Rectinemataceae; genus Rectinema. The sequence goes on along the minus strand of DYLX01000026.1, from coordinate 16,809 downwards.
GCGCCCGAGTGCTGAGAATGCCAACCCCGATCGCGGGAATGCACCTCGGTCCCGTGTATCAAGGTGGAATGCCGCGCGCAGCGCTCCAGCGTTCTGCGCAACAAGACTCGTCCAATCGTCGCCGGTAAGGACATTTTCAAACGAATACCCAGCCATGATATCCGCAACATTGCCGAGCACGAGACCTCCCCAGATTCCCGTGCCAAAGGTTCTAAATTTCGAGGCTATCGCGATGGGAATCGTCTCCGACGCGTACATGTCGTACTCGAACCTAAAGCGCGCCCAAGGCATGATGAAGAGCGGTCCGAGAGGCTGGAAGTACTCCATGCTCGTCGATGTCTTATTGATGAGAGATATTGAGGCAAGGAGCGCGGAGCCGGGGCCGCTGAGCTCTTTGGCGAGGAAGGCAGACGACACCACCATGTCGCTCGAGATGCTTTTTGAAATCGAGCTTTTGAAATCGATAGAGGCGAAGAGCTCATTTTCAATAGTATCCTGCGAAATTAGCGTGACTAGTCCGCGCAGCGCTGGTGCGCCCGTCTGTGTATCGCCTGTGCTTGTTGGGTTTGCTGGTTCCGACCCTTTCTCGCCTGCCTGCTCGATCCAGAATGTGACGAGGGCATAGTTGCCGGAGGCATAGGCGTTGTGAATAGCACTTTCAAGCTCCTCTCTTGTGTAAGCGCGACCGATAAGTGGCACGAAAATACTCGCCACCCTCGCTCGATCCTGTGCGCTGCCACCCTCGACGCGCACGGAAGCGAAGCGCGGGGGCGGTCCGAAGGCATTGCGGTTCTTCTGTTTGTCTTGCGCTACGAGCGGTCGGAATTGGGCGATCTTTGCGGCGAGAGCCTTGAGCTGGGGCATCGCGGCATCGCCGGCCGCCTCACCCTGCGCGATTATCTCCTTCGCTTTGGCGTAACTCGCTGTGGTGAAATTTTTGAGATCTGGGGTGATAACGAGGTCTGCTGCCTCGATGTTCGGTTTCATGTTCTGCATGAGGAAAATGTTGCCGGTCTGGCTGCCAATCTCCACCGAGGAGTTGAGCTCATCGATGGTATCGGGGGCCTTGCCGCGCGACACCACGGCGATGACGATGTCGGCGCCCATCTGCTTTGCAACATCGACGGGAAGATTGTCCACGATTCCACCATCGACGAGGAGCTGACCCTTATAGTGGTAAGGCATGAAGAGCACGGGGATCGACATCGAACTGCGCATCGCCTCGGCGATCGAGCCTTGGGAAAATACAACCTTGTCGCCGGTAAGAATGTTGGCAGCGACCGCCCGGTAGGGAACCGGGTAGCTGTCGAAGTTTTTTGTGGGCGCCATGTGGATCGTTCGCGATGTGAAAAAGGCGAGAATATTTTGTCCTTCGAGAAGGCCTTGGCCCAAGTTCGGGCCCTTCAAGTCAAACCCCATCCTTAGTGCATATTTCGAAGAGACCGATCGCTCGAACATGGTTTCGGGGAGTTCCTTCTGATCCATGAAGAGCGAATTCCAGTCGATATTCGAGATGAGTTCCTGCATCGCTTGCGGCGAATAGCCCGACGCGTAGAGTCCTCCGACGATCGAGCCCATGCTCGTGCCGAGTATCATATCAATGGGAATACCGGCTTCCTCAATCTTCTTCAGCACTCCAGCGTGCGCAATGCCGAACGCGGAGCCGCCCGAGAGCACCACGGCGATTTTAGGGTGTGCGGGAGAGCGGATTTCAGCGCCGGAATCGTCCGCGAAGGCTGTGTTGAGAAGGACAATGAGCAGGAAGGCGCAGAAAATAGTGCGTAACGCAATACGCGCGCCACGCGCGCGGAAAAAGTTGGGGTTCATGAAAAATAATAATACGCGGTGAGGCGCACTCAGCGATAGACCTTCACTGCTCACACGTGGCGGGCGAATTCGGCTCCGTAGTCGTAGGCGCGGTTCAAAATCTCGGTATCGGGTTCCCAAAGCGCCTTGAAGCCTTCATCGAGTACCTCAAAACCGGAATCCTTGAGAAGCCCGTTGAGCACCGCGTTGCTTTCGCCCGACCAGCCGTAGCATCCGAATGAAGCCGCTTTCTTGTTCTTGAATCGCAGGCCTTTGATCTCTTCCATGATACCGGCCACCGCGCTCAGAATGCCTTTGTTGATGGTTGGTGAGCCCACGAGGATCGCCTTAGAGCGAAACACATCGGTGATGACGTCGTTCTTGTCGGTCTTGGCGACATTGTGGACGCACACCTCGGTGCCGGGCGCTGTATCAGTAATCCCGTGCGCCATCGCCTCGGCAAGTTTGCGCGTGCCATCCCACATAGAATCGTAGAGAATCGTAACGCGATTTTCTTGGTAGTCAGCAGCCCACTCCGCATATTTGGTGACGATCTGCAGAGGGTCTTTCCTCCAGATGATTCCGTGGCTCGGCGCGATCATCTCGACGGGCACATTGAGGCCGACGACCTCTTTTATTTTCTTAGCCACGAGGGCTGAAAATGGCGTGAGAATGTTCGCGTAGTACTTTATACACTCATCGTAGAGCTCATCCTGATCGACGAGGTCGTTGAAGAGAAGCTCCGAGGCGTAGTGGTGGCCAAAGGCATCATTCGAGAAGAGGATGGCCTCGCCTGCTAGATAGGTAAACATGGTGTCGGGCCAGTGGAGCATCGGCGCCTCGATAAAGACGAGCTTTTTGCCGTTGCCGAGATCGATCGAATCGCCGGTTTTAACGATGTGGAAATCCCAGTCCTGATGGTACTGCCCCTTGATCGACTTGACACCGTTCGCGGTGCAGTAGATGGGCAAATCGGGGCGCCGGCGCATGAGCTCAGGGAGGGCACCCGAGTGATCGACCTCGGCGTGGTTCTGCACGAGAAAATCGATATTGGCGAGCCCGACTTCAGCCTCGAGATTGTCGACGAACTCTTTCGCGAAGGGCATCCATACGGTGTCGATGAGTACTGTCTTTTCTTCGCGGATTAAGTATGAGTTATAGCTTGAACCCTTGTGGGTCGAATACTCGCTACCGTGGAATTTCTTAAGCTCCCAGTCGATCTTACCAACCCAGTACACATTCCCCTTCACCTGTCGTTTCATCGTGTTTCCTCCTGCATCGATCGAATCTTCTAATGAGAATATAGCGCTTGCAGGCGATGGGGATTGTCGCATAGGTTACACTTTTGCGCATATGGTACACGCTGCGCTCATGCGGCTCGACCATCTCTTAAGCGTTCTGGCGTACTTTTTCGAGGTGGGCGAGAATGATAACCCAGGTGTTCAGAAGTTTTTTGCTCATGCGAAGAGATCAGCCATACCAAGGCGCGCCGCCATGTCAGCCATCTGCTGGTCGGTGGGGCGGGTAGGCGATTTGGATGCTTCCAAGAGAATGGTGGGGAGAAGTCCCATGTCACCCGCACTATTTATAAAGACGTCGCCGATGCTCCAAGCCCAGCCGAGCGCCATGCCGATGTCGGCTGGTGTGCTCAGGGGTTCGTACCAAGTGGCATGGGTGTGCGTTCTCTCGCCCCAAGGCCTCCGTAAAAATGCCTTGATGAGCTGGACGGCCACATTTCTAGTTTTACAAACGTAAAGAAGGGTTCGCACCGCGGCGGCGTAGGCGGGGTCTTGGGCAAGGGGCCAGTTCCAGGGGAAAAGGACGCTGTCGAAGTCGAACCGTGCAAGGCTCCGCAGGTGCATGGCAGGAGCCGCTTTACCGTGGCCAGTCACGCCCAGAAAGCGCGTCATTCCTCGCTCGCGCGCCTCGACAAAGGCTTCGAACGCTCCCCCTTCACCCATCGCGACCTCCCACTCGTCATCCTTGATGAGCACATGCATCTGCCAGAGGTCAACATGGTCGGTACGAAGGAGTTTTAGTGAGCGTTCAAGCTCGGCCAAAGCCTCGCGCTTGGTGCGCTTTTCGGTTTTTGTCGCAAGGAACACGGAGTCGCGGTGGCGCTGGAGCCAGGGGCCCATGCGCTCTTCGGCGAGTCCGTAACTGGCGGCCGTGTCGAGGTGATTGATCCCAGCGTCGGAAATGGCGCCGAGGGTGCGGTCCGCCTCAGCCTGGGTGGCGTTCGCGAGGGCGGCTGCCCCGAACAGGAGTCTCGTTGAATCGTGACCGGTGCGGCCAAAGTGTGCTGTTTGAATCATATTGAAAGCCTAGGCGCAGGTTCTAGCGCTGTCAATGCGGGAGCCGCGCTTTTGTGCTATGATGCTGCCCGAGCATGGAGGGGCGGTGTATGAGAATACTCAATTTTGGCTCATTGAATATCGATTATGTATATGCTGTCGATGAGTTTGTAAAACCTGGCGAGACCAAGGCAGCCCGAACCCTTTCGGTGTTCGCGGGCGGGAAAGGGCTCAATCAGTCGCTCGCGATGGCGAGGGCTGGGCTCAAAGTGGCACATGCGGGCAAAATAGGCCCGGAAGGAGAATTCCTCGTCGCGACGCTCAGCGAAGGAGGGGTAGACACAAGGCTTATCGAGCGTGCGAAGGTGGCGAGCGGCCATGCGATCATCCAGGTAGACGACAGAGGCCACAACTGCATTCTCCTTTTCGGGGGCGCGAATCAGGACATTGACGAGACGTACATCGACCGCGTGCTTGCGGAATTTAAGGCTGGGGAGATGCTTGTGCTCCAGAACGAGATCTCTTCGATGCCGAGCATCATCGCCAAGGCTAAGACGAAGGGCATGACCATCGTGCTCAATCCTTCGCCGTTCTCGAACCTTGTGCCGAGTTACCCGCTGGAGCTCGTCGACATTTTCATCATGAACGAAATTGAAGCAGCAGGCCTTACGGGAGAAGCCGATCCCGAACGGGCGGCACAGCTTCTCATGCGGAGCTTTCCGCAGGCAAGGATCGTAATTACACTCGGTGAGGCAGGCTCAATCGCCGCGCACCGAGGCGAGATTATTCGTCAGAGGGCATACCCGGTGAAGGCAATCGATACCACCGCGGCGGGTGACACCTTTTCGGGGTACTTTATCGCGGGGCTGGCTGAAGGGATGGACAGCTCTCGGGCGCTCGACCTCGCAGCGCGCGCCGCGTCGATCTGTGTAACGAGAAGAGGCGCCGCCGATTCGGTTCCGTGGCGAAAAGAACTAGAGTTGAAGGAGTGAAAATGCGAATAAAATATAGGGGCGGGCGCACGGCGCGCGCGGTCGCGATAATGCTGTTCGTTGGTGTATTTGGTGCGGGGGCGGGTCTCTGGGCAGACACAATTTCGTCTGGTCAAAGTATCGCGGGCGACTGGAGTGGCACGCTCAAAGTTGGCGCGACGAGTTTGCGCATCATATTTCATATCGCGGCGTCTGGTTCTGGCTACACCGCGACCATGGATAGCCCCGATCAGGGCGCGAAGGGTATTCCTGTCTCCGCCGTGGAGTTTGATGGGACGAACCTCAATCTGACGCTGGCCTCGGTAGGGGGTAGCTACACAGGCATACTCGACGCGAGCGGACAGGCGATCAAGGGATCGTGGAAGCAGTCGGGTATGTCATTAAAGCTCGATCTTGCAAGGAGTACACATGGCCAATCAGTTCAGCCGGCGCCGAAGTCGACCGCGCCTAGCGCACCAACGCAAACTCAAAGCCAGACTCCGGCCGCCTTCACGACCCGCAATGTCGCGTTCGACAGCTCCGCGCCTGGCGTGCGGTTGGCGGGCACGCTCACATTTCCGAAGGGACCAGGACCATTCCCCGCTGTCATCCTCGTGACGGGCTCAGGCCCGCAGAACCGCGATGAGGAGATCCTTGGGCACAAGCCCTTCCTCGTTATCGCGGACTATTTCGCGCAGCGGGGAATCGCCTCGCTCCGCTGGGATGATCGAGGCGTCGCCGCTTCCACGGGCAACTTCCAGACGGCCACCACTCTCGATTTTGCCGATGACGCGCAGGCTGCGATCGATTTCCTGGCGGCACAGCCAGGGATTAACGATAAGGAGCTCGGCGTGGTCGGGCATAGCGAGGGCGGGCTCATCGCGGCGATTCTCGGTGCCCGGAGTACTGCCCGAACGCAGGGCCCGAGGCTCGCGTTTCTCGTGTTGCTCGCAAGCCCTGGCGTTCGCGGCGATCAGCTGCTTCTTATGCAGAACGCGGCGCTTGGCCGCGCTTCCGGCATGACCGAGGCGCAGATCCAGGAGGCGAACGCAGTCAACAGCAAGCTCTACTCGATCGCGATCAGTAAAGGCGACCAAGCCACGCTCCGCGCGCGGATTATCGATACGCTGAACCGTACAATCGACGAAGCCTCGGGGCTCTCCCAGGCCCAGAAAGACGCCCAGAGAGCGCGAGTTGCCGTTGAGGCTGATCAGTTGCTCACTCCTTGGATCCGTACTTTCCTCACCCTCGATCCCGCGGAGTATCTGAAACAGGTCACCCTTCCTGTGCTCGCGCTCGACGGCACGAAGGATCTTCAGGTTCCGTCCACCGAGAATCTGGCGACGATCGCCGAGGCGCTCAAGTCTGGTGGCAACAACGCTGTCACCACCGTCGATTTCGAGGGGCTCAACCATCTCTTCCAGCACGCCACGACGGGGCTTCCCTCCGAATATGGTATGATTAAAGAAGACTTCGCGCCCGAGGCACTCAAGACGATGGGCGACTGGATTCTAAAGGTCGTGGGCAGATAGGCAGGCGCCGCTGCGTGGTGCGTGGCGGCGCTTCGCGCGATTCGCTGCGGTCTCCGCAGTTTCGAAGACCGACGCACGCGGAGACTTGGGTTGCACGGCTGGAGCCGAGGTGCGCTCAGGCGTCAGCGCGATCAACGCGTACCGAGCAGAGTTCAGATCCAGGTTCCGCGCGAATATTCAGCACGATAAAGCCTTCATTTTCCATAGGCGGGAGGGTGAAGGTTTTTACATTCTCAATTTTGAGGCGTTCTTCGGAAAGTGTGCCGCCTTCTACTGAGACGAAGGCGCCTCTTGGATACTGCAGCATAGGTACGTATATGAGCGAAGGTGCATTGATCCCGTGGTTTGGCACGAATTCGAGCTCAAAGCGTCCCCGGCGCGCGTAGAAACGCATGCGAAGAATCCTGCCCGCTACCGCCATGGCATAGGGCCGCACAAATCCTCTGAGCGCGCGCCCGCCACCATCTTCCCCGCAATACACCGACAGGTCCTCCCCATTCCAGCCATCGCCGTGAGCGTGGTCGTTGTCCGCCGTGTAGTTCCAGATGGTCGCGCTAAGGAGATTCGCATCGAGGGCGTCGTAGTATGTCGAAAGCGCGCGCTCATGGGCGGAAAAGTTGCCAGTTTGGTAGGCAAAGCCACCATTGATGTCGTAGGGAAGTCCGAATTCGCCGAGGAGGGTGGGGCAACCACCCATGTGCTCGCGCGAGTGCTGGACAATGCGCAAAAGGGCGGCCGCGAAATAACGGTGGATCGCGTGCGGGCCCACGATCAGGCGCCGCTTATCAGCGTCGTACGCAAGAAACCCCGTCCAGCGCTTGAGCGTAAGCGTAAGCGAATCGTACCAGTGCGCCTCGTTGACGAGCCTAGGAATTCCCTCAATGCGCGGCATTTCTCCCAAGGGCGAGCTCTCCACGAAAATCATGAAGGGCAGAGTGCGCGCCAGACCGCGTGCCGCTGTGCCTGATGTGCTTGGCGTGCCGTCCTTCGACTCGATGCCCGCCTTACCCAGGCGCGCCGCTTCTATTCTCGCGGCGAATTGTTGGACAAAGGGCTTGAGATAGCGCTCGTTGAAGAGCGTGTGAGTGGTGCCGCCCGCCCTTAACGAGGCGCCCTTGGCTGGCATGGCGCCATCCGCGCCAAATCCGGATCCCGCACCCTCCGCAAACCACCTGGGTTTTTTCAGCACCGCGCGGCCGCCCTCAATATCCCAGATTCCGACACGCCTCCATACGCAGATCTCTCCTTCTTTCCACGCCCTCACACCCGGCGTTCCGAGGCGCGCCCGCCCCGTAGGACGTAGCGAACTGCCCTTCACTCCGATGCGCGTTACATCGACCGGGAGCCCTTCCCCAGCGCGCATTGCTTCAAAAGGAGTCGGCGCGAGGCCAGGCATGAGCAAGTCGTTCCGTATTGTGCTCACTTCAGCAAGACCGATGAAACCTTCACCGGGCTCATTCATAGAGCCGAACCCGATCACATTCGCGTACCTCGTGAGGCGGTGCGCAACCTGCGCTATAGCCTCGAAGTAGTGACGCTGCAGATAGTTCTGGATCGGTTCACCACCCGCCAGAATACCTGGTGCGAAGTCATTTCCCGCAAAAAACACCGTGAACATTGTCGCGCATGCGAGCCGCAAATGATTCGAGAACCACTGCATCTGCGGATACTCTGACCCCATTTCCTGATGCAGCATCGCCGCACCGCTCGCATGCAGATTCCGTGGCTCGAAGCCCAACGTCTCCAGTGTCCACATGGGCGCGCCGTCGCCGCCAGTCCAGCGCGACCAGACATCTTGATGCGGATCGATGTAGATCAGAATACCCGCGCGCGCTGCGGATTCAACAATTCCCTCGAGGTAGTCGAGGTACTCACTGTCGTAGATTCCTGGTCCGCCGTGCTCGATCGCCTCCCAGGTGACGAGGAGTCGTGCGACGCGCTGGCCCCAGCGGGCGAGGCGCGAGAAGTGCTCATCAGCCTCTTCAAGAGGGAAGGGTCGCCCTACAAAGGACACATGGCTTCCATTGTAGAAGCCCTCGGAACGATGCGTACGCCCGTCGGGTACGGTGGGTACTTTGCTGCTGCCGCCGAGATTCACCCCGCGTAAAAGCAAGGTTCGTCCAAACTCATCGACAAAATTTCCACTTGATACAGCGCAATAATTCATATTTTTTCACCTAATCACACTGATTTTTCCGCATTTTTCGAGCATACGCAAGTCTTTGTCTTATAGCAAGAAGCTTTTGTTGTTCGGATACCGATTTTCTCTTTACAGTTGACAGCACGCGACGTACAATTAAAATACGCAAACCTAAGGAAAGGAGGTATGCATGAAAAAGATCTTGTTTGTATCGATTCTTGCTTTCGCGCTGCTGTTCACCGCTTCAGCGCAAGCAAAGTTCGGTCCCTATGCGGATAAGGTCATCTATGATGTACGAATGGATCAGACAATCGGCATCAAGGATACCGCCGAAGGGAAAACAGATGTCTTCTTTACTGGTATTGATGGAAAGACCTACCAAGGTATCCAGCCAGCAGATATGGACAAGCTGTCTGTCTATGCGGTACCCTCCGGCTCCTGGTCTCTGCTTTTAAATCCGATTCCCAACAAAGCGCCATACACCTTCCAGCACAAGGACGGCCGTATCATCTTCAATCCACTCGCGATCCGCGAGGTACGCTACGCCATCAACTGGCTTATCGACCGTAAAAAAATTGTCGATGAGATTCTGCTCGGTGCCGGCGAACCCATGATCACCGCCCAGACGCCCGGCCAGCCCGGCACATACCGCTTCAATCTCGTACCAGCCAAGCTCGGCATGACCATCCGCGGCAACGAGAAGAAGGCCATCGCCGATATCGATGCCGCGATGAAGGAGGCGGCGAATCTTCCCGAAAATAAGGGAAAACTCGTCAAATCGGGCCAGTTCTGGACCTATAACGGCCAGCCTGTCACGATCCGCTTCATGATCCGCGTGGATGATCCAACAGGAAGACTCCTCGAGGGCCGCTACATTTCCGATCAGCTCGAGAAGGCCGGTTTCAAAGTGGAACAGCTCGAGGTAGACCGCTTCAAAGCGGGAAAAATCGTCTACGCGAGCGATCCCGCCGCCTGGGACTGGTCAATGTACACAGAAGGATGGGGCGCGGGTGCCACTCGCGCATGGTGGGACATCACCATCTCCCAAATGTATTCGCCCTACTACGGTTACATGCCCGGCGGACAAACCAGTGGCTTCTGGAATTATGAGAATAAGGAAATCGACCGCATCGCCCAGAAGAACATCAACGGCTGGTTCCTCACCGCCGATGAGTACTGGAACGACAACATGAAGGTTCAGGAGATGGCGCTCAAGGAGGCTGTGCGCATCTACGTGTGCAGCCAGATGCAGTACTTTATCGCGAACAAGGCCCGCTTCAATTCGCGTATGCTCTACGGACTTGGCGATGGCCTGAACAACTGGTCAATCCGCTCCGCCGATGTCAAACCAGACAGCAAGGGCGAAAAGGTGCTTCACGTAACACAGTTCTCCGCGCGCGGTGGGCTCTTCATGAGCGCTTGGGACCCCGTGGGCGTCGATGGCTTTAGCGATGTCTACTCTGCCGCGATCATAGAGCCTTGCAGCGATCCATCGACCTTTGAGTCGCCGAATTCTGCCAAAGACACTCCAATGCGTATAAAGTACGACCTCAAGAAAGTCGAGACTAAGGTCACTGCGGGTAAAGCGGGCGAGCCTCCTGTCGGACTCATTGATGTCGACAAGGGCGCGCTCATTTTCAACTCCAAGACCAAAAAGTGGGAGACTGGCATCGAATTCAAGGATGTGGGCGAAGGTGTATTCGATTATGTCAAGAACAGCGCCATCAAGGCGTACTCCAAACTCTCGAACCAGCAGTACATCTACGGCAAGTGGCATAGCGGCCAGCCGGTCACCCTTGCCGACATCATGTACGCAACCGCCTTCGCCTACGAGTGGGCGAACAAAGACAGCCCCGACGACAAGTACTACGATGAAGCCTATGCTTCACAATACCAGTCCATGCTGCCGATTTCTAAAGGCACATTACTCAACAACGATGGCAGCTTCACGACCTATTTTGATTTTAACTGGCCGATGGATAAGGACCGCGTCGCTGCCACCGGCGCAGTGACAGCGAAGGCAGGGAATCCAGGCCGCCAGACCCAGGTTTCATGGGAGATTACCGAGGCCTTGGCGAAACTCGTGGTCGAAGGCGCGAAGTCAGGCACGCAGTACTCCTTCTCGAACGATCCTTCGGTCACCGAGGTGGATGTCATCAATCCAAAGTGCGTGGCCGACATCAAGGCAAAGCTGCAGGATTTCATCGCGGCCAAGTATGTACCTGATTCGATTAAAAAGTGGGTAACGCCGGACCAAGCGGTTGCCCGCTACACCGCAGCGATCAAGTTCATCGACACCTACGGCAACGCGTACATCTCGAATGGTCCTTTCTTCCTGAGCAAAGTCGATTACAACGCCAACTACATCGAGCTCACCGCGTTTAGGGACTACCCGTACCGCGCGGACTACTTCCCGAAACTCTTCCGCACCACGATTACCCGCATCGACGATGTGAAGGTTCCAGCCACCGCGCAGCGCACGGCTGACGCTAAGATCGACGTGCAGGTGTCTGCGGTGACCTACCCCGACGATACGGCTAAAGCGGCCGATAACAAGGCAAAGGTAACCGTTACGCTTGTGCTTGCCGACAACACCGAGAAGGCATACGCGGCGAAGTTCGTCAGCGCAGGCAATTTCCAGGCTTTGATACCCGCCAAGGATCTCGGAGCCCTGAAACCGGGCGCCTACACCCTCGTGGTGCAGGCGGTGTTTGCCACCGAGTCGCCGTCTGTCCTAGCTTCTTCGCTTGTAGTGTTCTGACATAGTGTTCTGATGTTACGGAATAAGGCGCGCCGCTGCGCGGCGCGCCTTATTCCCTCATAATGTGCCTTTCTCATTGAAAAAGCATTCTTTGGTTTTTTAAATATCCTGGAATAGCAGGTGGCGTATGTACAAGTGGTTCGCGCTGAAGCGTGTGCTCAAGGGCATCTTCACCTATATCATCATCATTTTCATATTGTCTGTGCTCTTTAATACAGTTAATGAGCAAACTATGCGAGCGAGCATCGAGGAGCAAGTCCGCGCCGAGTCGATGCGCCTCAAGAATATCCAGATCTCCACACTCCAGCGTTTTCAGGAGCAGCGGCGCAACGACCTCATTCATCTGTATCGGCTCGACCGTCCCCTCATGGAGCGCATTCTCTTCCGAACCTGGAACACCATTACCTTCAATTTCGGAAAATCGACAATTATTAAATCGTCGCGGGGTGACCGCGAGGTGCTCACCATCATCGGCGAGGCGATTCCTCGCTCCCTCATTCTCTTTACGCTCGCCGCGGCAATTGAGATCATAGTTGGCATTTTTCTTGGCCTCAAGAAGGCCCAGAAGCCTGGTGGTTCACTCGATCGTACCACGAGTCTTCTTACAATGATCGTCTACGGTATGCCAACGTTCTGGCTCGCGATGATTCTCATCATGTTCTTTGTCTATCAGCTGAAAATCTTTCCTTCGGCGGGTATGCATTCCGTGCCTCCGCCTCAGGGCATCATGTATGTGGTCGATTTGCTCTGGCACATGACGCTCCCGCTCCTAACTCTTCTCCTCATAGGCTTCTGGGGAGTGTCGTTTGTCGTGCGCAACATCGTGCTGAGCATTCTTCAGGAAGACTACATTATGGCGGCGCGTGCCCGCGGCATTCCTGAGCGTAAAGTGCTCTTTGGGCACACACTGCGTACCGCCGCGCCGCCGCTGATCACGATTTCGGTGCTTTCGCTTCTTTCCTCGATCGCGGGGGCGATAATCTTTGAAGGTATTTTCTCGTGGCCTGGATTGGGCAATCTCTACTGGATCGCCGTGCAGCAGAACGACATTCCTGTGCTGATGGGCGACCTCGCTATCACAGTGGGGCTCTATCAGCTTGGCCTCATCATGCTGGATCTCACCTATGGATTTATGGATCCGCGCATCAAGGTGGGAGGCAAAGCATGAAATTCGCGGACGCGAAATATAGGGTTCTGGAATTTTGGGACGAGTTCAAGAAGGAGCGCTCAGGCCTCATCGGTTTGGCAATTCTTGTGCTCTCTCTGCTCGTGGTGATCTTTGAGCCCGTCATTCTCCCCTGGAAAGAAGTAAACACCAAGTGGAGGAGCATCGACTATTGGCAAGACAATTCGGCCAGCGCGCCACCAGCCTGGACAAACTGGTTCGCGAAACTCAAATCGCCAGTGACGGTAAGGCTTGAAAGCGCAAAGAAGGAGGAGTGCGATCTTGACGGGGGTGTCAAACTCGTCACCTACACATTTAACTATAACTACAACGCGGACAAGGCGCCGCTCGATGTTATCTTTCATGTAACAGGTCAGGGCGATATTCCTTTCAAGATCGTAATTGAGCGCCCCGATGGCGTCACCATTGAGCTCGTCCAGCGCTTCGAACAAGCGTTGAGCGGTCAGGACGTACGCCTCTCCATCGATAACGACGGGCGAGAGTCCGCCTTCAGTTTTCTTAAAAACTATGAGCCGCCGGAAGCGCTCAAGCGGTTGTCGAATAAGAGTATCCGCACCGATGATATTCTCTTCAACACCGCGCGTGCGGGCATGGCTGAGAACTTTGCTCCGCTCAGAGGTACCTATAAGCTGATACTCCAGGCAATGCTCCTTGATCCCGGGAACTCAAGTGTGCATAAGCCCTATGTGGTAGTGACAGGCTCAGTGTCGGGCATCTTGGGCACCGACGACTCCAAGCGGGACCTCTTCTCCGGGCTCATCGCCGGGCTCAAGTGGGCGCTCATCATCGGGCTTCTTACCTCAGCGATTTCGGTGCTTATCGGGGTAATCTATGGCATCATCTCGGCGTACTTCGGAGGTACTGTCGACACAGTTATGCAGTTCGTGTACATGATCGTGAACTCCATGCCGGTGTTGCCTGTGCTCATCGTGATCTCCGCGATCTTCAAGCCGAGCATCTACATGCTGATCGCGGTGATGGTGATTTTCTTCTGGACAGGTTCAGTGATGACCGTGCGCTCGATGGCTCTCCAGATCAAAGAAGAAACCTACATCGAGGCGGCCAAGGCGCTCGGCGCCAAAAAAAGCAGGATTATCTTCCGGCACATGGTGCCGATTCTCATTCCCTACAGCTTCGCGTCCATGGCGCTCTCGGTGCCGAGCGCCATCGTCTACGAGTCGTCGGTGAGCCTTCTAGGACTTGGCGACGCTACGATCGTGACCTGGGGGCAGATTCTGCACGACGCTATGCAGGGGGCGGCGATTCTCAAGGGCATCTGGTGGTGGATACTGCCACCGGGTCTTCTCATAGCGATTATGGGCATGACCTTTGCGTTCGTAGGATTCTCAATGGACAAGATTCTCCATCCGAAACTCAAGACGAGGTGATCTAGATGAACAGCCTCTTAAAAATCGAGAACCTTCAGATGCACTACTTCACCTCGAAGGGCGCTGTGCGTGCGATCGATGGCGTCAGTTTGGAGCTCAGGGCCGGCGAAACCATTGGGCTCGTAGGAGAGTCGGGCTGCGGCAAAACGAGCCTTGGAACCTCTATTCTACGCATGCCCACACCTCCGGGTCGCTATGTGAACGGCCGGATTCTTGTGGACAATGTCGATATCATTCCACTACCGGAAAAAGAAGTGCGCAGGGATATTCGCTGGCAAAAAATATCGATGGTCTTCCAGGGGGCCATGAACTGCCTCACGCCGGTGTACACCATCGGCCGCCAGATGAGAGAGACACTCGAGGAGCACAGCGATATCGGGAAAATCGACGCCAAGAAACTCATGGAGGAGTACCTTGGGTATGTCGGCTTAGCCCCTGAGATTCTTGAGCGATATCCGCACGAGCTCTCGGGGGGAATGAAACAGCGCGCGGTAATCGCGACTGCCCTCTTTCTCAAGCCTGAAATCGTCATTCTCGACGAACCTACCACAGCACTTGACGTGATCGTTCAGGCACAGATCATCAATCTTCTCAAAAAGCTCAAGGTGCAATTCAACCTATCATTTATGTTTATTACCCACGACCTCGCGCTGGAGGCGGAGATTTCGGATCGCATCTGTGTGATGTATGCGGGCAAGATTGTCGAGCTAGGCACCAACGCCCAGATCTATGGAACAAAGGGACCAGCTCACCCCTACACCGCGCGTCTGCTCGCGGCGACGCCGAGGCTCTTTGGAAAGGTCGGCCAGCTACAGTTCATTCCAGGGACTACACCAGACCTTATTTCGCCTCCACCAGGTTGCCGCTTCAGTACGCGCTGCGATAGGGCCTTTGGTCGCTGCTTCCAGGAAGAGCCTCCGCTCGTCGAAGTCGAGCCCGGGCATCTCGCCGCGTGCTGGCTCAACGGACGCGGATGAGGAGGCTGACCATGGCGGATGTCATTCTGAGCGTCAGAAACCTGAAGAAATACTTCGAGCCTCATCAGAGCTTTGCCCAATCGCTCATGGGCGGCCAACAGATAAAGCTCATCAAGGCGGTGGACAATATCTCCTTCGATATCAGGCGTGGTGAGATTTTCGGACTCATCGGCGAATCGGGGTCTGGGAAAACGACGACGGGAAAGCTTGTTATGAAGCTCCTCGAGCCCACCGCCGGTCAGATGATTTTCAATGGCGAGGATGTTACACACCTCGACAAAGAGCGTACCAAAGAATATCGGCGAAAAGTGCAGATGATCTTCCAGGACCCTTACGCTTCGATGAACCCGCGCTTTAAGATACGCGATGTGCTCGAGGAGCCCCTGATTATCCACAGGGTGAAGGGGAGCATCGCGGAACGCGAGGCGATGATTGTCAAGGCGCTCGAAGAGGTCAAGCTCACGCCCGCAGATGAATATATGGGCCGCTGGCCGCACATGCTCTCGGGAGGCCAGCGCCAGCGCGTAGCCACTGCGCGCACCCTCATTCTTAACCCCGCGATGCTCGTTGCCGACGAGCCCGTGTCGATGATCGACCTCTCCACGCGCGCCGAAATCCTGCGCATGATGAAGGATGTCCAGCAGGAGTTGGGCCTGAGCTACCTCTACATCACGCACGATCTCTCCACGGCGCGTTACTTCACCGACCGCATCGCGGTGATGTACCTCGGGCGCATCGTCGAGATCGGCAGGGCGGACGACATTATCGACAACCCTTTGCACCCCTACACCCAGGCTCTCATCGAGGCGGTACCCGAGCCCGAGACCGGCAAGGTCGAGGTCATCAAGGAGCTGCCTATCTATGGCGAGATACCGAGCCCGGCGAACATCCCTTCGGGCTGCCGCTTCCACACGCGCTGCCCCTACGCGGTCGAGGCCTGCGCGCGTGAACCCGAGCCTGAGCTTACACTCGACGGCATAGAGCACTACCACGCCTGCCGACGCGCATACGAGATTCGGGATGAGAGGAGAGGGGCCAAGGGCACGAAGGAAGCGCGGTAGAGGAGGCGAGGGAGGCTCTGGTACCTAGCGCCCAGCGCCCCGCGCAATATCTACAGAGCAAAAAATTCAATATTATAGCAACCATACTCTTCAAATTATTCGATTTTGTGCTCGACAATGGCAGAATCGCGATTGAGGCAAAAATGCGTCCGCGTCGGGTAGACAACAGAAATCTGCTGAAATTCAAGAAAATATATTCATCGCAAAAACTAATCGTATGCGGGTTGGAGAAGCCCGCCACGCTTCCCGAAGAGATTGAGTTTCTGTACCCTTGGCATCTCTCAAAAGCAATTATGAACGCTTGAGCGTAATTCGGCTCAACTTAGCTTACCTTAGCTCACCTCATCTCACCTCACCTCACCTCACCTCACCTCACCTCACCTCACCTCACCTCAACTTAGCGTATCTTAGCTAAGAAGCCCTTGGATGATCATGTCCGTCGCCTCGTCTTCGGTAAGTCCGCGGCTGAGGAGGGTCTCGAGCTGCTTCGAGTCGACGGAGCCGATGGCTGCCTCGTGCGTCACGTGGGCGAGGTGGTTGTTCACCTGGACTATGGGGATGGCGCGGGCACGCGCCTCGTCCTGGACGATTTCCTTGCAGTCAACGTGGCCACGGGCATAGGGGGCATCCGCGACGAGTTCGTTTTCAATGGCGGCCGACGCTGTGTTCTTGAGGGCGATGTGGCTCGTAAGG
>DYLX01000025.1 GCA_020721875.1 Leptospira biflexa | reverse complement strand
TCATCACCTTTTTTGCGAGAGTCTGTGGCATGAATTTCTCCCACATGCCCGAGTCCGCGCAGGTCTGGGGATATCCCGCCGCGCTAGGACTCATGGCCGCGGTCGTGCTTTTCGAGTTGATCTATTTCAAAGTGAAGAAGTGGATATAAACCGCGCGGCCGCCGCGATGCAATCCACCTTCGATTTTTTCTTGAATCACCTGAAGTGACCGAACGCGGCTAAATTGGGTAAAGAAGAGGTTCCTCTGTTTATTCTTCAGGCTGGCTACACGAACTGAACCTTAGCATAGCCGCTCCCGCGCCACCAGGTGGCGCGGGAGCGCTCTCTCATCCAGAACTTCTAGCGATTCGAGTTGATGAATTGTTCCAAACAGTAGGTCACGAGGGCGTGGTCTTCTTCCTGCGGTAGGCCAGAGACAGTGGCGCATGCCACGATTCCACAACCGCGTACCCTGATGGGGAAGGCGCCGCCGTGCGGGCTAAACTCAGTGGGGCTTACGAAGGACTTTTTGTCGATGGTGGTGTCGGCGAGCGCAAGGCTGATGCCGACCGCGAATGATGCTTTGCCGAAGCGGAACACCACGTTCGATTTGCGGCGTATCCACTCGTCGTTGTCGGGGGTGGCACCATCGAGGGCCGCGTGGAAGAGGATCTGTCCCGGGCGACGGATATCGATCGCGATGTGTGCCTAACGCTTTTTTGCTTCTTCGACGATGAGGGATCCAAGTGCCCACGCGTCGTCTTCGGTAAAGTGGTCCAATATCAGTTCTCTCTCCTGCTGGGCAATCTGCTCGAGTAGTTCTTTGGTCGCTGTCATGGGTTCCTCCCGCTGGTCATTGTAGAGTATCGCGGGGCGCTGCTCAACGGCGACGCGCGCACAACCGTGCAGCCGCCGCCCGCCCTATTCTTTCTCGAAGGGCACACCTAGCGCAGCAGGCGGTGTCGCGTTCATGGCACGCAATACCTTCGCGATATCTCGGCGGACATTCTCAGGCAGGCGCGCCAACGAGCGTTCAACCCACTCCGCGTTTCCGATGTTCACGAAGAGCAAGGTGAGGATCATGAGGGGAAAAGGCGCGACTTGGAGCACCTGCGAGGGCACCGACGGCAGGCTCGGCTGCAGCACGAGCCCCAGCCACTGCAGGAACGCGAAGAGATAGGCGCCGAAAGCCGCCCTGAAGGGCTTCCACCCGCCGAATATGGTAATCGAAAGCACGATCCAGCCAATGCCATCGAGCCCTGAGATTGTTCCTTTCCAGCCGGCTTTCACCGAGAGCGAGTAGATCGGCCCCGCGAGCCCCGCAATGGCGCCTCCCAGCATTGCATAGATGAAACGAAGCTTGTTGACGCTCGCACCGCGGATGTATGCCGCGGCGGGACGCTCGCCGATGCCCCTCAGCATGAGGCCTTGCTTCGTCCTAAAGATGAAGAACCATGCGAGCACGATAAGTACGAACGAGAGATAGGTCATCACATCCTGGCGGAAAAAGATCGCCCCGAGTATGGGAATATTTTCGAGACCAGGTATACGCACAAGCGAGATTCTCGGGCCAACTTGCCCCATGATGGGGTTGCCGAGAAAGTAGGAGAGATCGCGGCAGAGCAGCGCCAGCACAAATCCGACCGCCACCTGAGACTGCAACAGCGTGAGGCTAGCGAAAGCGACGATGAGTGCGACCAGTGCGCCGATTGCGGCGCCCGCCAAAAAGCCCAACACAATGCTTCCAGAAGCGAGTGCTACCGCAAAGCTTCCCATGGCGGAAAGAAGAATCATGCCATTCATCGAGAGATTGAGCACGCCTGCCCGCTCGGAGATGGTTTCGCCGATCACGGCGAAGAGGACGGGCGCGGCAGCCGAAAGAACGCCGGCGATACTGGTGAGAAGCGCGGTTGTGGTCATGATGTCACCTTCGATTTTTTAAGCAGCTTGGCGCGGACTCCCTGCCCAAGAATGACAAAGAGCACGAGGGTCCCCTGGAGCACGCCCGCGAGCGACGAGTCCAGCTTGAGGATGATGGGTAACTGAATCGAACCCACATTGAGCGCGGCAAAAAAGAGCGCAACCGGCGCCGCGATGCTCGCACGGTATCCGACGAGCATTGCGACCATAAGGCCGAGATAGCCGTATCCCGAGGAGATCGAGGGGATGAGGCGGTGGTAGACGGCCGTTACCTGCACGCCGCCCGCGAGTCCCGCGAACACGCCGCAGATCGCGAAGGAGAGCATCATGTGTTGCCAGGTCGGAATGCCGAGAATGTAGGCCGATTTCGGATTCTTGCCGACAGCCTTGAGTTTAAGGCCAAAGTAAGTGCCCTCGATCAAGGCGTAGATCGCGAGAATTCCCACGATTGCGATGACAATGGTCGCAGGCGTAAGGCGCGATGAACCCGCCGCGATCGGCATCCAGAGCGAACGGTCGAAGGGTAGAGTGCCCGACATGGACGCGACGCCAGGCCGTTTCCACGGGCCAAAAATGAGCCAGATATTGAGGGCGGTCGCCACGAAATTGAGACCGAGCCCCCCAAAAATCTCGTTGACGCCACCAAAGGTCTTGAGTGCGCCCGCAAGGAGCGACCAAAGGGTACCTCCGAGCATACCCGCCGCCATCGCAATTACCAAGATTAAAGCAGGATTCCAGCCGGAGGTCTCGAGGATGCGCATGGCCCAGGTAGTGAAAATGGCTCCGAGGGTGATCTGCCCCTCGATGCCGATATTCCACAGGCCCACCGTAAAGGTGACGAGGAGCCCCGAAGTTGCGAGGAGCAGTGGCACCCACGATACGAGCACATTCGATATCACATCCCACGAGCCGACAGCCCCAAGCGCAATATACTTATACGCGGCAAATGGCTGGGCGTTCGCCGCGAAGAGCACGATGGTTGTGATAAAGAGCGCGAAAAGAATAGCGCCGATCTGGAACAGAATCCGGTTTGTGCGCGTGTCACGCATGAGCGGCCTCCGTTTCGAGAGTGTCCCAGTCTTTTCCGCCAATAAGTGCGCCGAGCCGCTCGACACTCAAGCTGTTCGCATCGAGCGGGGGTGTCACCTTCCCCGCGAAGAACACGAGCACCCTGTCGCTGTACTTTAGAATCTCATCGAGGTCCGACGAGATGAATACGATGGCGGTGCCGCGTGCACAGCGCTCCTTGAGCTTGCCCCAGATGTAGATGGTCGACTCGATGTCGAGACCACGTGTCGGGTGCTCAACTAGAATGAGCTTCAAGGGATCGCGCATGAGCGCAAGGAGGGCACGCTGCTGGTTGCCGCCCGAGAGCGACTCGACAGTACTATCAGGATGCCCCTTGATGTTGTAGAGCGAAATTCTCGCCTTGGTGAGTTCCTCGGATTTTTTGCGATCGATGAAAAGTCCGCGCATTTCTTCCGAAAGGATAAAGTGTTCGGTGAGCGAGAGTCCGGGAATGAGCGCCTGCTCGAGGCGGGCGGCGGGGAGATAGGCGACACCGCGTTTACGATACTCGAGGTAAGTGTGACCCGTCATGTCCTTTTCTTCCTCATCGAGACACACGGCACCGCCCACAGGCTGGGCGAGACCGGCGCAGGCGCTCAGAAAAAGGGTCTGGCCGGATCCTTCCATACCGGCGAGGCCAATCACCTCACCTGCTCGTACCTCGAGGTCAAGCCCCTTGATTTGAATCCGTATTCCATCGAGATCGACATGTTTCGCGTTGAGGACTGTCGAGCCTACGGAGAGCTGGGCTTTGGGTTCCTGCGGCATCTCCTTGCCAAACATCATTTCAACCAGCACCTTCGTGTTGAAGGGCGGATCCATAGTTCCAATGAGTTTTCCTTGGCGAAGCACCGTGGCACGGTCGCAGAGCGCTTCGACATCCTCGAGCTTGTGGGATACAAAAAGAATGGTCATTCCCTCCGCCGCAAGCTTTTTCAGCGTGGCGAAGAGTTTTTCCTTCTGCGGAAGGCTTATACCTGTGGTTGGCTCATCGAGGATGAGCACCTGGGCGCTGAGCCAGAGCAGCCTGAGAATTTCGAGCTGTTGGCGCTCGCCCACCGTCAATGTGTCTACATAGGATTCGGGGTCGATAGAAAAGTCGAAGCGCTTGGCAAGCTCGCCGAATTCCTTGAGCGCGGCGCGTCGCTTGGGGAGAATGCCACCCTTCTTGCCGAGAATGAAATCGTCAATAACCTTGAGCGGCGGAAAGTCGAGAGGGTCCTGGTGGAGCATCCCGATTCCATGTCGGATCGCATCGGCGGGATCAGATATCTTTACTTTTTTCCCATCGAGGAGAATGTCGCCCGAATCGGGGAAGTAGAAGCCAGAGAGAATTTTCATAAGCGTACTCTTTCCCGCGCCGTTCTCCCCAAGGATACCCTGGATGGTGGCTGGCGGCACTGAGAAAGAAATATGGTCATTCGCCCGAAGGGCACCAAAACATTTGGTTATTTCACGTAACTCGACATGCATTGAAGCCTTCTTTTTGTCCGCTCAATGCACCGCAGAAGCGCAGAGTGTCCATCGTGAACACTCCGTGCCTCCGCTTGTGGTGCAAAGATGACATTCCAATATGTGGTCGGATGAGCTTACTTAGAAACCGACTGTCCTTCCATGCCCTGCAGCAGCTGCGGCAGGTACCAGATCTGCTGGTCGGTGGCTTTCTCACCTTTCTTCAGGAATACCGATCCATCCTGGTAATTGAGCGGGCCTACCCAGAGATTGAGTCCCTTGCCAAGCTCGCCGATAAACTTATCGATCGCGGCGGAGGCTTCCTTGGAGAGGGTTCCCTTCATGAAGCCGACAGCGGAGGTGTCCGGGTTGTTGATATTCTTCCAGTCCGGAGCATTCCATTCAAAGTGGTTCTTCCAGGTGCCGTTCATGGCAGACTTTACGGCGGTGGCATAGGCTGGGCCCCAGTTGAAGTAGGGAACGCCGAGCGACACGCCTTTGCCCTCGTCGATTGCCTTGGCGTAATCGTAGGGGATGGCCCAGACTTTGTTGCCCTGGGCGGTATACTTGGCGGCTTCGGCGACAGCTTCGGTGGTATCGATGCCGGAAATCACCACATCAAAACCTGAATTAAAGAAGTCGTCGGCGACCTGTGTCGGGTCGGAGGTGACACCGGGGATGTTGAACCAGAATCCGATCCAGGTGACCTTGAAGGTGAGCTTGGCGGGATCTTTCTTGAGGTAGTTGACCCATGCGTAGCGCGCGCCTAAGTATGCGGAGGCAGCCAGGCGGCGGGTTTCATCGTTGATGAGCGGGCCGAGGAAGCCGATCTTGCCGGTCTTAGTGGTCATCGCGGCGGCAACACCCGCGACCATCTTCATGTACTCCATTCTGCCCATGATATTGATCATGTTAGGCAGGGGTAGATAGTTTTTGCCTTCTTTCCATTGCTGGGAGCCGGAGGTGAGGATGACGAAGATGTCTTTGTGGTCTTGCGCGAACTTGATCGCCTCATCGGTCATGTCGTCCGAGGAGAAAATGACGAGCTTCGCGCCCTGTGCGACAAGGCTCTCACCGAGCTGGGAGACTGTGGTTCCCGGGCGGTCGGCGGAATTGGCCTTGTCGATGTATACGAGTTTGGTGCCTGGCACTTTTGAGAGCACATACTGCATGCCGTCATAGTTCGCCTGGCTCCAGCCATGATCGTTGTAGGGACCGACTAAGACAAGGCCGATTGTCAGACTGGATCCCGCGGCGGGAGGAGCGCTCTGGGCGAATGCGCCGACGCACGCCACAGAAGCGATCGCCAATAGCAACAAGAGCTTTGGTAGATTACGCATCTTTTCACTCCTTGAAAAACATTCCCGGCAATGCCGAGCAGATCAATCTTTTCATGTGGAAGTTTGGATGTCAAGGCAATACATACCGAAGAGGGGGTGGAAGATTTAAAGATACTTTAGAAAATCATAGGGAATGTAGATTGTTGTTCAGAAGAATGAGATAGACGGCAGCAGTCCATGCGAATCCGCTGTCGCGAAGCGCCTGCCCTGTTTGAGCATCAAAATTTTCTGCAAACCCGGAAGTCTCGACGACCCTCAAAAATTTCCTCGCAATATCGCGCGCGAGTTCAGGTTCTCCAGCATTTTTTAGCGCATCAACGAGGATGAGCGTCGAAGGAGCCCAAATCGGTCCACGCCAATAGCCATCGCTGAGGTAATACTCGCTAAGAGGGGATTCGGAGGCGATTCCCCACTCAGTGATGAATTTCTCACGCTGAAGAGAATCCAAAAGCGCGCGCCTGCTCGAGTCCGGCAGTTGAGGCCCAAGCAGTAATTGCACATAACGGAGCAACGACAAATTGGGAACTCGCGCATGGCTGCCTGACACAATGAAATCCATGCTTTCGCCGCTCCGAAGATGCCGCCACGCGAGCGCCAGAAAATCGTGTGCCCTTTGCCGCCATCGTAGCGCTGCTTCGGTTTCTCGCAGATCTTCCGCGAGCACCGCGATTGTTTGCATTTGAATTGTGAGATAGGTTGCCAGGTCCGGTGCTTCCAGTGGTGGGCGAGTCGCGAAGGGCGAGGCGTTATCCCATCCTGAATCGTTGCCATGATCGTATTGAGGCACGCCGTCGTCATCGTAGTCGCGGTATCGGAGCCAGAACTCGGTCCAGCGCACGAGATGATCGTAGGCTTCTCGCTTGTGTTCAAGGCTGAGGTTGCCATCGCTGAGCATCTTGCCAATGGCCCAGCCGTGGACGGGAGGTTTGACAAAGTTATACACGACGTGCTGGTCGAAAACCGCATCCGGCAGCGCGCCGAATTCGTCCTGATGTTCAAAGATCGTCATCATTTGATCCCAGGCGAGCTCTGGCATGGCCTTGCTCAGCGCAAGCGCGGTGAAACAGTGGTCCCAGCTCCAGATACCGGTCAGGCGATCTTTAGTCGCAAACACTGTAGGCCTTTTGATTTCGCCTTCTGGCGATACAATGCTGGACCAAAGGATATAGCGCGCCTGTTCCTCTGTTTCTCGCGATCCAGCGCTACGTTTGCGTTGGTCGAGAGCCCCTTCCTCGCGCGACGCATCCTCGAAGCGCGAAGAGAAAGTCTCAAACTCCGCCTCCACCCGCTTTGCCTCTTCTGAGAAGGGAGGGCGCTCTCTTCGAGGTTCAGCGTGCTGAATGTATTCTTGAATAATCAGATCGAAGCGTCCGCTCTCGTCCGGAGCGATGTTGAAGCGCATCAGCGTGGAACCTTGGGCGCGCCATGGCGCCTCAACGTTCAGCGTGCCTCGCAGTGGAATGAATAAAAATCGCAGCCCCGCGCCGAGCATATTGACGATCCAGACCCCTTCGCCGCGTGGTATTGCATAGGAGAGCTCGCTTCCCGGGAGGCTGGAGAGCAGCATCGAGGTTTGATATCCTGCAAAGCGAGCGGAGTGAATGTCGGGGAAACATACCTCGATAAAGTGATCTTGGATTGTGGCCTTATCGCACCGAGAGAGCCGCATAATGCCTGCAGTGGCGATGGTGGCGAGCTCTGCAGAATTATTTTGTGGAATTTCCACTCTGAACAACTGCTGATAGGATCCGCGATCGCGCACTGTCCGCAAATAGAGACCTTCGGGCACTGTTCTTGTGCTATCGTGGGCTTTTATCCAAGAAAAGGCGAGCCACGATCCAGCACGGCTAAAAGGAATTGCGCGGACATCGAATGCTTTCATGAGGTGCGAACGCGGCTTACAAACGCAGCTTCAATGGCCTCGCGGCTTAGCATCGAAGTATCATTGAAGCGAATATCGCAGCCTTTGAGCGAAGGCCCGATTCCCACCGAGAACATACCCGCGCCTCGTATCGCGTCGATGCCGGCTTGGGCGTCTTCGAGAGCGATGCAGTCTTGAATTCTGCACTCAGCGAGCTCTGCCGCGCGTAAAAAGATCTCGGGGTCGGGTTTGGGCATGCGTACTTCGAGCGGGTTTACAAGAGCATAAAAACGATCGCGAAGACCAAGCCGTTCCAAAATCTCGGGGGCATTCTGGCTTGCGGAGGCGAGCACGAGTGGAATGCCGTCGGCTCTCAGCGAATCAAGTAGATCCGATATGCCTGGCAGAATATCCTGCGCGCTCAATTGCCCGATCAACTCTTTATAGATCCTATTTTTACGCTCCGCGAGCTCATTGAGCTTTTTTTCGTCGTATTCAGAAGCGTGCGCTCCGAGAACAATTTTAAGGGCTGCCATGCGCGAAATCCCTCTCACGCGATCGCCGGTGTCGGGCGGGAAGGGAAGATCCAATTCAATGGCGAGCTGCTCCCATGCGCGAGTGTGCAGTACCGCCGTATTGGTGATGACGCCATCCAGATCGAAGATCCACGCGCGCGGGCGCGGCCTCTCATCGATCTCGATCGGCGTTTGACGCGTTAGATGATACAGCTTGCCTTCGTGCTCAAGTTCGACATGATTTCCTTCGATGAGAGTATACTTTGTAATCGAATGGCGAAATTCAGCAGCGATTCGAGAGCCTCTCCAGAGAATCGTAAAGGCAAGTTGCTTCCAGGCGGCAGGCAAGTGCGGCGTAAAGCTAATCCTCTCCTTTGTCGATCGCATGCCTGCAAAACCGTACACAACCGAGATCCACGAGCCAGCCATCGCTGCGATGTGCACGCCATCCTGTGAGTTTCCATGCAGATTGTCCAAATCCATGCGTGCAGTCTTTACAAAGTACGCATATGCTTTTTCAATCTCGCCACTCTCTGCTGCCATCACACTTTGAATACAGTGGGAGAGTGAAGAATCGCCCGTTGTCAGCGGCTCGTAGTACCGAAAGTTGCGCATTTTCTCCGCAAGGCTAAAGGAATCGTGCCGCAATATCATCGCGAGCACGGTATCTGGCTGTTTGAGTACGCGGTGGCGGTAAATCATCAATGGATGGTAGTGCAGAAGGAGGGGGAAACGCTCTCGCGGTATATGCTGAAGGTCCATGGCGGGTCTGTCCATCCACTGGTCGTCCTGTGGGATGATACCAGTCTCCTTATCCGAGGGGATGTACATGGCATCTGCTGCTTTGCGCCATGATTCCACTTCCGCAGTATTAAGGCCAATTTTCGCTGCCAGAGCCTGGAATTCCTGAGGATGCGATTTTTTAAGCTCGAGTGCGGCTCGGTGTGCTTCCTGGAGATTGAGCTGTGCCATGAAATTTGTGTAAGCGTTGTTGTCGACAAGCGCGGTGTATTCATCTGGCCCAGTAACACAGGGAATGCAGAACTTACCTTCTTTTCGATCATTAAAAAAGCCCAGGCCCATCCAGAGGCGTGCGGTCTCAAAGAGAAGTTCGGCGCCTCCTTCTAAGAAAATATCGACATCACCACACGCGTATGCGTACTGAAGAAGGCCGTAGGCAATATCGGCATCGATATGAAATTGCGCAGTGCCAGCGGGAAAGTAGGCGCTCGTTTCTTCACCATCGATGGTTCTCCATGGGAAAAGGGCACCGGGGAGTGAGAGCTCTTGAGCACGCTGGCGCGCCTTGTCCAGAAGATTGATTCTAAACTGTACGAGGGTGCGCGCAATCTTGGGCATTGTGTGAATGAAAAACGGCAGCGCGTATATTTCTGTGTCCCAAAAGTAGTGCCCTTCATATCCCTCTCCCGAGAGCCCTTTGGCGGCGAGACTTGTCGCGCCATCTTGGCCTGCCGATTCCAGGAGATGGAACATATTAAAGCGCAGCGCCTCTTCCATTTTCGCATCTCCCTCGATGCGAATATCGGCGCCTGCCCAGAAAGTTCGAAGGTACTCAGATTGCGCAGCAAGCAAGGTGTCCGCACCATCCTTGAGAGCTGCTAAAGCATCTTCCTCAGCCTGGTTGAGGAGTTGCTGAAGCTTCGCGCCAGGTCCATTCACCACGGCGATAAATTTCTCAATGAGAAGTATGTCACCTTCGCCGCAGCTTGCCCCGATTCGGTACATAAGTTCCTCATCGTGAGCGATGCTCTCGGAACGGAATTCCGAAGGGGGTATGAATCCAGGGCGAAGTTCTACAGCATTGGATGCTCCTCTTGTGAGCGTTACACGATGCTTCACAACCGCTGCAATGCCGAGATTCGAGTTCCGAGTAGTGCCCGCAATTCGCAGATTCCCCTCATCAGCCAGAAGTGTTTCCCACACAATAGGATTTGGTCCAATGTGCGTTCCTACGCGTGGATCACCCTCCTTTGCAGGTCGATTCCTGATACTTGCATCTAAAAGAGAATCGATACGTATCTCGCACTTTGCATTCGGGCGTACTTCATAGCGAACAAGTGCGATGGTAGGCCGGACAAAGGAAGCCATCCGAAGACTCTTTACCTCGACAGAGACTTCGGAAGAGGAGGGTGTGGCGGGGCAGCTCCACTGGATTTCCCTTGTGAGTGTTCCGGAATCGAAGTTGAGCCTGCGACGATACTGCGTAAGCCCTGAAGAAAAATTGAGTGGCTTGTCGTTTACCGTAAGCTCGATTGACGCTGCGTCGAAGGCGTTGAGAATGGTCTCGTGGTGTTGCGCATAGCCGAAAGCCCATTCGCCGTAGTGAATTTGGCTCTTTTCGAAGAATCCATTGATGAGCGTGCCCCGAAATCGAGCATGCCTTCGCTCTTCATCGGATCCTCGGATGCCAAAATGACCATTTCCAACCATAAACAGCGATTCTCTGAGTGGAACGTTTTCCGGTGTATAGCTCGTCTGTTCGATGAATCTAGGCATAGGATTAAATCCTTACTCAAAGTTTCCTACATGACTGCCGTATGGTAAGATTGGTCGGTAATAGATGCAGACCACGCTTTACATTCACGCCGCGCATAATCCGTAGGAGCGTCTCCGCGGCTGTCCGTCCAATGCCCTCCGCTGGCAGCGTTACTGTAGTGAGAGGTGGATTGGTGTACAGCGACATGTAATCATCGTCAAAACCGATCACCGAGATGTCCTCCGGGATAGAGAGCCCCGCCTCTTCAATAGCGCGCATTGCTCCATAGGCAACAACATCGTTCGTTCCGAAAATGGCAGTGGGAAACGGCACGCGTCGCTGCCCGGACGTAAAAGCCTCTCCTTCTGTGGCGAGCAGCTCTTTTGTTGCCTCATATCCAGATTCCTCTGTAAAATTCGCAAATCGTATTCGAGATTCAGGAACCACGACGTCATGGTTTTTGAGTTCTTCACAAAAACCGCTCAAGCGGGCTTCTACCGCAAAGAAAGTCTTAGAGGCATGGGCAATAACCGCGATTTCTCGGTGATTTAAACTCAGTAGGTAGCGCGCGATTCCTATCGATGCCTCACGGTTGTCGATGTCGACTTGCACAAGTCGTTCATCGGGCAGTGCTCCGATGATCACAAAGGGCAAATTGGAAGCTTCGAGCTCGGCGATGCCCGGATCTTCTGCGTGGGTGTTGAGTAGAATCGCCCCATCGTAGCCGCCGCTGCGTGCGGTCTCAAGATAATCGTGCCGTGAGACTCGGAACTGGAGAACTCTGAGATCGTAACGGGCTTTGTGAACCGCTCGTCCCATTCCATCGATGAGCCGCATTATGTACGCGTCCGAAAAGGCAGACTCCGAATGGCAGACCATGAGGCAAATAGAGCCAATTCTATTGATTGCTGTCGCCACTGCGGAAGGATCTGGTATGTAGCCAAACTCCTTTGCGACAAGGAGAACCTTCTGACGGGTTTCTTCGCTTATGTTTTTACCGCGCACATTATTTAATACAAAGGAAACAGTTGTTCTCGATACGCCCGCAATTCTCGCGATTTCATTCTGCGATATAGATTTTTGCCTAATCTTACCCATGCTTGATCGCATCCTTTCTTGGAGCCCTTCGCCTAGCCCTTTACCGAGCCGGCGAGTATTCCTCGGACAAAGTACTTTTGTAATGTAAAGAAAACAAGCATCGGCAACACCATAGAGATAAATGCAGCAGCGGTCAGATATTCCCAGCCTCCGCCGTAAGAATTGACCATATTGCTCATCGTGACCGTCATTGGAGCGACGGATTCTGTTCCACCCAGATAGATCAAGGCGATTAAAAGATCATTCCATACCCACATAAATTGAAATATCGCAAGCGAAGCGATTGCGGGGACCGACATAGGAATGATGAGTTTGAAAAAAATCTGAGGGTGTGAGGCTCCATCGAGGTAGGCCGATTCCAGCACCGATCCTGGCAGATCCTGCATAAAATTACGCAGTAAATAGATTGCGAAGGGAAGGCCATAGCCAGTGTGCGCAAGCCAGATTGCCACAAAACTACCGGTAAGCCCGAGCGTATTGAACAACCTCAATACAGGGATAAGCGTCAACTGAAGTGGAACGACCAAAAGCCCAATGATCACGAGGAAAAGCCCCTCCTTGAAAGGGAAACGCATCCAAGCGAACGCATAGGCTGCAAAGGCGGCAATGAGGATTGGCATTATCGTGGATGGAATTGCGATGATGAGACTGTTCACAAAGGAGATACCCATATGCCCTCGGGTGAGCACATAGTGATAGTTGGATAATGTGAATTTAAAAGGAGGGAGCAGCGCAGTCCACCAGCCCGAGGTGGAGATGAGGTTGTGCGTCCTAAAGGAAGAGATAAGGAGCCCGAGCGATGGTATAAGCCATGCAGCGCAGATCGCAATGAGCACGGTATGGAGAATAAGTCGCGGAATGGAGCGGCTGACAGATATTTTCCTAGCCATTCGCTCCTCCTTGTTTGAAACGCTTAATATTCATAATCATGACGGGAATGATCAGGATGAGGAGAATTACGGCGATAGCGCTTGCTCTCCCAAAATTATTGTAATTGAACATTTCTTTGTACATGCGATTTGCGATGACTTCGGTGTTGAGATTTCCATTGGTCATCACATAGACGATATCGAATATTTTAAGCACATTGATGATGAGCGTAGTCGCAACGACCGTAAGAGTGGGGGTAAGAAGCGGCATTGTGACATATCGAAAAATCTGAAATTCGCTTGCCCCATCGATCCGCGCGGCTTCGATGACATCGATAGGGATGCCTTTTAGCCCCGCGGAGAGGATCACCATCGCAAAACCAGTCCACATCCAGATACCGACCACAATGAGGGCAATATTGTTTGTGCCGGTGTTGAAGAGCCAGGCGACTGGCTTGTATCCGGGAATAATTGCCGACAACATCGCATTTATGGTGCCGAGTTGGGGAGCGCCTGCCGGCTGGAAATCATACATGAATTTCCAGATGATGCCGGCGGCGACAAATGATATGGCCATTGGAAGAAAAACGATCGATTTTGCAACAGCTTCATAGCGTACTCTGTCGGCGAGCAGCGCGATGAGAAGTCCAAAGGTTAGGGTAATGAGCGTAAAAAGCACGACCCAGAGGAGGTTGTTTCGCAGTACGAGCAGCATGTTGGGATCAGTAAAGATGTATTTGTAGTTCGCCAACCCTACAAATACCTTTGAGGAAGCATCCTTTAGACTCAGGAGTATCGTGGAGATGATTGGATACACAAGAAAGATAATAAGAAGCACAACCGCAGGCGCGATCCAGAACAACGCGCGGGTAGACGAGCTTCTGCGCCGCGCTGCTTTTCCAAGCAGCCGCTCGCTGAGGACAATGTATCCGACGAGCAGTGTTGGAACACCGAGTAGCGCGACAAGAAGCATAAAAATCGTTTTCACAAACGTTCCCCTCCACGGCACCTTTGCACTGCGTCCCTGCAGGCAAGAGCGCCTGCAGGGATTACAATCTTATTTGATTATATTACAGAAGAAAATTTTCAATTCTTATATGTGTCCTTTCGCACTTTTTCAAGGTTCGCAAGAATCGAGTCGAGACTAGAGGGGTTGTTGATGTAGCTTACGATTGCCGACCAGAAAGCATTGTTCATTTCAGGTTTCATCATGTCCGACGCGTCGAACACGACGATTTCCGTGTTGTTGAGCAGTGAAGCAGCTCGCTTGGTGAGCGCATCGGGGTAAAAGGTAAGTGCGACATTTTTGTTGGTACCGAGCCCACCGGTGCCGGCTGCCCAGAAGGACTGTGCTTCAGCGCTGGCAAGGTAGTTCATGAACTCCTTGACTTCGGGGGTGGCTCTGAATGCCACAAATAGATCCGCGGCAACCTCCATGGCCTTGGAGTATTTCGGGTTAATCGAGGGGAATCCTACAAAGTTAAAATCGGTGACAGGCTTGGCTTGGGGGAATTGGTTTGTAATAAAGCTTTGAATGAAGCTTGCCTGCATGTGGAAGAATGCTTGGGGCGGATTCATAAAGAGCGGAGCCACGGCATTACCGAAATTTGTTGAATTGATATAAGGTGCACCACCATAGGCCATCTTGGGATCGGCGACAATCTGACCGAAGGTCTGCCAGGCTTTTTTCATCTCGGGGCTTGTCCAGGAGAGTTTGCCTTCATACCAATCTTTGTACATTTGTGGCCCATTCTGGCGGAGAAAGATATTTTCAATCCAATCTGTGCCAACCCAGCCGGAGGCTGATCCGCTCTCAACGCCAACTGCCCAGGGGGTCTTGCCAGTTGCTTCAATTTTGGCTGATTCTGCGAGCATATCATTCCAGGTCCAATCGTTCTTCGGTGTTTCGAATCCCGCCGCGCTGAGAGCTTTCGGGTTATACCACACGAGCCCCTTGACGGCAGCTTTCATAAAGATGCCATAGAGCGTTCCATTGACCGAGCCCAGATCCTTCCATCCCTGAGCGTAGTTTTTGTTAAACGCGTTCATGTCGAGAATCTTCGAGAGATCGACGAGCTTGCCTTTGCTCGCCAGCTCATTCATCTTGCCGGGGCCAGTGAGCCCACAGATGTCGGGAGGATTGCCCGCTTCGACTCGAGTCGTGATTACCGCATCGAGATCGCGGGTGCCCTCAAACTGTACTTCGATACCAGTTTTGTCGGTGAATTGTTTGCACATAGCGTTGAAGACATCGAGTTCCTGTCCGCCCCAAACGCCAAGCACGGTTATTTTCTTGGTAGGAGCGGCAAACACCATACTGGTTGCGACAAGTAATGAAAGTACTACAAAAAATGCTTTTTTCATTGAGAAACCTCCTTTTCCGAGATACTCAGAATAGCGTTACTAACACGCTTTAGTGACATTATAAACCCGCATTTTCAATTTGGCAAGAAAAAAATAGGGGTTTAAAGGCACATAGTAGTATCAGGATCAACAGTGCGATTTTGCACCATCATTTCTACGTGGGCCATCAATCCCAAGCTATGGCGCATTCAGGCTTGCGCGGCCCGAGCGTTCAATTTTGCCTTCAGATCAGCGATGTCCTTGGGGATAAAACGCCCCGCGAAGACGAAGAAAGCAAAGCAAGCCGCCCAAGCCACCGTGCAGATAATAAGAATGGCGCTGCCGAGCGAGCTACGGTCGGCGATAATACCCGCCAAAAGCGGCGCAAGCGCCGAGCCGATCGCCTCAACGAAGTTTTGGGCGGCGTTCGTCGTGGCGCGAATCTCGGGTTCGGTCACATCATAAAAGGAAGAGAGCACGTTGGGCGACGCGAAGGGGATGAAGAGCGCCGTAGCGCAGAGCATAATGCCGAAGGGCAAAAGCGACGCATTGGGAATGCTCATCGTGATCCAAAGGAGGATCGCGCCGATCGCCACACCAGCCGCACCCACTATGACGCGCCCCTTAGGCGTCTTTTTGAAGAGCCTATCGCCCAGCGCGCCGCCAAGCGGGTAGCCGACAGCCAAAATAAGCACCGCAGGAACCATCGTCAACAGGGTCTGCGTGTCGTTGTAGCTGCGTTCGGTCTTGAGATAGTCGAAAAACCAGTAGGTGATGACATTCCATGGGAAGACGCCGATAAAACCCTGGAGGAAAAGCACAATAAGACTCTTTTTCTTGAAAAGACCACCGACTGTCTTCCAGCTGAACTTGAAGCGTTCGAGGTGTTGTACCGAAGAGAGCTCGGGCTCTGTCGAGCCGCGTGGCCGATCTTTTACAAAGAGAAAAATGATGAAGGACACCACGACGCCGAGCGATCCCGTCAAGTAAAACACATTTCGCCAGCCATAGATCGCCCCAAAAGCAAGGGCGAGCACCATACCCGCGAGGTAGCCGAAAGGCTGGGCAACCTGGAGGAAGCCGTAGATTTTGCCGCGCTTCTTCGGTGGATAATAGTCCGAGATAAGGCTGTAAAGGCCAGGATAACTCGAGTCGTCGATGCCGGTGCCTGCGCGTGTCACAAGGAAGATCGAGTAGGTTGGCGCGATAGCGTTGAGCCAGGTCGAAGCGCCCCAGAGGAAGGAGGCGAGGGCGAGGAGCTTCGGCCGCGAAAAGCGGTCGTAGAGCCAGCCCCAGAGCGGGTAGCAGATCGCGCCTACCACGAGAGCGCCCGTGGTGACCGCGCCCATTTGCGTGTAGCTGATCTTGAACGTTTCCATAATCTGAGTCGTGAGCGGCCCGATGAGGAGCTTATCCGCTTGATGGAGGAGCATGAATCCAAACATGATCCAGAAAGTCGAGCGTGCACCTTTAATGGCTGTGTTCATGAGAGACAGCATACTCCGCTTATTCGCGGCGCGCAAATGAATTCGCGCTAGAGGCGTAATTCGCGCGTTGTGCCGGATGCGCGGGGGTTGCGTTTGCGGGGATCATTACGGCTTTCGTCCTTTCCGCGCACTCTTTGCTCTTCATGTACGTTGAGCGCGGTGAGAAAACTCTCGGGCGGCGGATCCTCAAAGCGCAGTACCTGGTGAGAGAAGGGGTGCTCGATGGCGAGAAGGGATGCGTGGAGGCAAAGGCGGCCAAGGGGGTCGGTGTGGGCGCCGTAACGGCTGTCGCCGGCCACGGGGTGGCCGGCAGCGGAGAGCTGAGCACGGATCTGGTGCTTTCGGCCTGTTTCGAGGCTGAGTTCGAGGAGGGTGAAGCGTGGAGACCGGCGCAATACGTGCCAGTTGGTGATGGAACGGAGCGCGCCGCGGGTTTCGGGAGCGACCGTGTAGACTGTGCCGGCGCGGTTTTCCAGGAGCCAGCTGTCGAAGCGGCCCGCGTCGGCGTCGAACGCACCCTCGGCCAGGGCGACATACACGCGCTCGCGGACGAGCTCGTTCCAGCGCGACATGAGGATTTTCTTGCCGAGGGCGCTTTTGGCGAACATCATGACGCCGGAGGTGTCGCGATCGAGCCTGTGCACGACCGCGGGCCGCGCGCGCGGGTTTCGTTCGCGCAGATGCTTGGTCACGATGTCGTAGAGGTTCTTCGCCCTCGAGCCTTCCGGCGCGATGACCGGAAGCCCGACCGGTTTCGACACCACGATGATCGCCTCGTCCTCGTAGAGGTAGTGGATGCGCTCGTGGCTAAGGCGGGACTTTGAGTGGCCCGAGTCTGTGTGAGGGCGCCCCTCGTGTGGGCCGCTCGCGTCTCTTCTATTTTTGGGGCGCATCGGCTGCCCCAGACGCGGACTCTGGCAGCGTCGCCTCAGCGTAGATCGTAATGCCGCCGCGCGGGCGCTGCGACACGCTCACCGTGACGCGCTTTGGCGTGATCTTGTCGTAGATGTCCTTGGCGATGCGCGCGGCGAAGGCCTCGCAGAACACGCCCTCTTCGCGGAAGGACCAGAGGTAGAGCTTGAGGCTCTTCGACTCGATGCAGAGCTCGCCGGGCTCGAACTCGATGCGTACGGTCTCCCAGTCGGGTTGGCCGGTAACGGGGCAGAGGCTCGTTACCTCGTCGCTTTCGAGGACGACTTTTTTCACCGAAGGCGGAGTAGGGAATGTCTCGAGTTCGCGCGAAGGGGCGCGCGTTGTTTTTCCCAGTGATTTGAACTCATATTCGGACATGATCATTCTCCCAAGGTGAATGGATTGTACACGACACCAGTATCGAAGGTGTCGAGTGCTTCTTTTCGTTTGATGAAACCGACCACGAGGTAGGTGAGGGGAGTAAAGAGAACTTCATAGCTTACCTTGAAGAGGTACTGCGCGAGCATCATACCGGCGAGCGTGCCCGCGGGCACCGTACCCGCAAAGGCGATTCCGATGAAAAGCACGGTGTCCAAGCCTTCGCCTACAATGGTCGACCCGATTGTTCTCGTCCAGAGGAACCGCCCCACGGTGATCTTTTTGAGCACTGACATCAGGATAGAGTTAGAGAACTCTCCCGCCCAGTACCCGGCGAGCGAGGCGAGAAGAATGCGGGGCGTGCTCCCGAGCACGGTGGCGTAGGCCGCCTGGTTCTGGAAGAAATCGGGGTGCGGCAGGCCAATCGCGATCATGAAGATGAGCGACATAAAGGCGTTTGCGCAAAAGCCCAGCCAGATGACGAGGCGTGTCTTTTTAAATCCATACACTTCAGTGAAGACATCGGCGAGGATATAGGTAACAGGAAAGAGAATGACCGCCGAGGGCAGCACGATGCCGCCGATCCGCATGAGTTTGCTCGCAATGATATTCGATATGAGAAGGCACGTGATAAAGAGCGCTGACAATACAAGGAAAAGAGAAGAGTGAGTGGTGTGCTCCCTTTCCATGGGAGGGCCTCCTGTTTTGGTGAGGCGGGAACCGCGACCGCCATCGGATGCCCTCGAGTCTAGCGATTCACCGCACTTTGTGCAATAAGCCGGCGCGCGAAGGCGATGATCTCAGTCTTAATGAGCTGATGCCCCTCGGCGTTGGGGTGGATGCCATCCTTGCAGAGAAAGCGTGAGTAATTTCGCTGTTCAAGAAAAATCTTGCGGATATCCGCCACAGGTGCCCCGAATGCCTCGCCGATTTCCCAGATCGCACTGGAATAGCTCTCTTGCCAGCGATAGATGAACTGCACATCGCCGAGCCAGCCAAGGATTGCGTGTTTGTTAAGGCCCATGCGCGTGAACCAGCTGAAATAGCGCTCCGCGTCGAGGGGCGGTAGCGTCATGAGCACAGGCTGAATGCCCTTGCCTTTGAGTTTATGGATAACTTCGCCATACATCGTGAAGAAGCGATCGGGGGTGGTCGCGGGCAAATGCTCAGCCTGAGGGTTCGCAGAGATCTGGTCCCAGCGGAAATCGCAGTCGTTGCCACCGAATTCGAGGAAGGCGAAGCGGCGCGCTTCGGCTGGGTTGACTGTGCTCGCCCCGATTTCATCGGCGCGAGCTGTGGCGTTACCGTGGGTGGTGGCGAGTTCGGGCTTGCTTCGATCTGTATTGTAGTCGGCGTCAGTCTCGCGAGCTGGAACATCATCGCGATTCAGATAGTGCTCGATAATCTCGCGTCCCTTCGTGAGTGTGCAGCCGAAGCGCGCCTTGTTGATGAGCGCGATTCCCAGTTCCGCGGCGGCGAGGGAGGCGAAGCTCTCTTTGATGGGTTTATATGCATCTTGCGCATCGAGCACGACACCTCGAGCGATTGAATCTCCAAACAAACAGACTTCTTGAGCGTACATTTTGATGCTCCCACTAGGTAGTTTTTACTCTATTACGTGGTATTTAAAATCATATAACAGAGATATTATAACCTTAATACGTTGTGACTGATGTGTCAAGATGTTTTAAATTATATCTTGTGGTTTTTAATAACCTATTGTATGGTTTAGATAAAATTTGCCGAGAGGAGTTGTTGATGAATCACAAAGTATACGACGAGATCGAGAACTATCTTACCGCGCTCACATCAGGAAAGCCGCCCGAGTGGGAGCAACTGCCCGATATCGGGCTCTATATGGATCAGGTGATCGGCTACCTGAACCGCCAGCTCGGTCCGCTTATTCCTTCGGAGAAAGAGAGGAGCATCACCTCCTCGATGATCAATAACTACGCAAAGGCGAAGATTATACCCAGGGCAAAGAGCAAGAAGTATAGTCAGGAGCACATCGCCCTTCTTCTGTCGATATTTATGCTAAAAAAGTCGCTCTCGGTGCAGGATATGGGGGCCCTTCTCAAAGAGTACGCTGTCAATGATTCTTTCCGAACCTTCTATGAACGATTTCGCGCGGCGCTCACCGAGTGCGCGAATTCTGCGGCGGGCGAGATTCGCACGGGCTTGGGTATGCTACCCGAGCGGGATTCATCGAACGCGGGCGAAACCACCATCGACGAGTCGAGTGTCCGGACGCTGGCGCTGAAGCTCGCGGTCGAGGCGAGTCTGCGAAGTCTTGTCGCGGAGCGCCTCCTCACGATGCTCGCGGCTCACGAGACCTCGAAGTCACGCTGAGGCTGAGTCAGGCGGTCCCCTCGCGGTGGGCGGCTGGAGGCATGCGCGGTCGAGGGTTATTCCACGACGCGGCGCTTGTGGCGCGACTGGCACTCACTGCGTGATCTTCCGAATCTTGTGGTTGTTCATGTCGGGCACATAGAGGTTCCCCTGCGCGTCGATCGCGAGCCGCGACGGACAGGAGAAGGTTGAGGCGCTGTACGGGCCATCGTCGGAGCCTGAGACTCCTGTTCCCGCGAGGGTGATGACAATGCCTGCGGGACCGAATTTGCGCACTCTGTTGCCATCGGAGTCGGCGATGTAGATAAAGCCAGATGAATCGAGCTCGATGCCGGTGGGGTAGTTGAAGCTTGCCTCCAGGGCGGGTCCATCGCTACTGCTTGCGGTACCGTTGCCTGCCACCGTGCTGACATTTTCGCCAAGGATTTTCCGTACACGGCAGTTGCCATTGTCCGCCACATAGATGGCGCCCGACGCGTCGACGGCGACATCGGCGGGCTGGTTAAACTGAGCGATATCGTGCGTTCCATCGGCGAATCCGGGGGAGCCCGAGCCGGCGATGGTACTGACCGTGCCCGTGGGGGTGATCTTTCGGATCTTATGGTTGCCGGTGTCGGCGACGTAGATGTTGCCTGCGCTGTCGAGGGAGAGGCCGCTCGGCGAGCTGAAGCTCGCGGCGATGCCGGTACCGTCTTGGGAGCCGGGGCTGCCGGAACCGGCGAGGGTGCTGACGGTGCCCGAGGGGGTGATCTTTCGGATCTTGTGGTTGCCGGTGTCGGCAACATAGAGGTTGCCCGACGCGTCGAGGGCGACATCGCTGGGGAGATTGAATTTTGCTGTGGTAAGATCTCCATCTGTTTGGCCCGTTGCACCAGTTCCTGCATAAGTACTGACATTATCCGCTGAATCTATCATGCGAATCTTGTTGTTATATTGATCCGCCACATATACATTCCCATCGCTGTCAACCGCCACCCCCGAAGGATAATTGAATTCAGCCGTTGCGCCGCTCCCGTCGACCGCGCCCGCTGTCCCGCACCCCGCCACCGTGGACACCGACACCATCCTGATCAGAAATTGGGCATCGGCCGACCCCGCCAAGTCACCGCTCGTCGCGATCGCCGCGAGCGAGTGCGCGGTCCCCGGAGCAAGCTCGGCCCCTGTGACAAGGCTGCTCCCAGACGCGCCGGGAATCGAGTCTCCATCGAGGTACCAGCTCCAGGCCGACGCTGAGGGGTTCGCCGTAGCGGAAACGGTCATCGCGCCACCCGCCGAGAGTTCCTGCGCCGCGCCGCTCAGCGACACGGTGACGGGCGTCTTCGTGTTCGAGCCGAGCCCAAGCACGAGCCACGGGAGGTAGGAATCGTCCAGATCGCTCGCGCTGAGCGCCCACGTTTCCTCAGTGCTCTTATCCTTGTAGATTTGAACTGTCTCAACCTTCGACCAGAGGACGTGTCCAGAGAGCGCTGCGTCTTTGAGTTTCACGCTGAGCACATAGAAGCCGTTGGTGAGCGCCATGCCGCTCGTGTACGCGGCGCTCGATCCACCCGTCATCTCGAAGGTGAGGGCGGTCGGCGCGTCTTCGCTTCCCGACACGCCGAGGGTCGCCTCAATCGCAGGTGTCGTAACCGCGTCCGATGGCCAGCTGAGTGAGAGTGTAAGCTGCCCCGAACCCGCGAGGGGAAGGCATAGCAAAGAAACTCTCGCGGTTGTGCCCGCAATGAGCTTCACTGAAGTTTGCGGCGAGCGGACGAGCACCTCCCCCGCAGCGTTCTTGCCTTCGCTGTAGATGAGCCAGTCGCCCACAGCAAGTTTCTCCCGCACATAGCTCGCGGCGCTGATCCCCATCGCTTCGAACCGCGCTTCGCCTGGGCCACTTCCGTAAATATCATAGCTGACTATGTCGAGATCGAGCTCGGGCTTGATGGTCTTCACTCGAGAATCGGTATCAAGTTTGATTTCAAGCGATGCTGAGCGCTCGAACCCCAACCCGTCGCACGAGAGAAACAGCGCGGCGCACACTGCGGCCGCAAGAATTATTTTTCCACAGCTCCGCTTCATAACGCGTTTCCTCCGAGAATGTATATACTTTGGTTAGCAAAGACTTTACTTCGTTTGAAACCTCACATTAAACATATTTTATTTAAGAGTGTATAACGTAATAATTGAGTCGTCAATAAAAATCGTGCGCCGAACCAGCACATCTCCTACAAAAGAGACGCGCAGAGGCAGCGTGCGCCGAACCATGGCGTCCTCTATAAGGAAGACGCGAAAAGACGGCGCCATGCTTCAAGAGTCGAGGTGAAAAAAGCGAGGTGAAACGCGGTCAGAATCCTATCGTGTACGCAAGCTGCACCCTATAGGCAAAGGAACTTACGTAGGTACCATCCACACCGAGTTGCACGGAGGAACCTCCAAAATCATAGCGAATATATGGATTGATGTCCCAGCCGTTGAGCCACCAGAGATTCGGGTCCTCGCCCCAGGCGACAGACGCACCCGCGACGAGTGGAGTTTTCCCGAGCATCTGTTCAGAGTTGACTTTAAAACCCTTATACACATTAGGAGATTGAAGGCTTGCGTAGGCATATGCGCTCAGGTTGGTCGTGGGAAAGCGGTATGAAACATTGGTGAAAAAATCGTGTTCGTTAACATCGATGAACCAGCGATATCCAAGCGTTGCCAGCAAGTTGGACACCGCCGTGAGTTGCCCGCCGATGGCGAATTCTTTTCCTCGAAAGAGAGTTCCATAGATCGAGTATGGCTCGAGGCGGAAGGATGTTTTAAATGTGGCGAGTTTTGGGATTTCCCAGGAAGCCCCGAAATTCATGTGCTGATACGTTGTCGCTACGCTCTGACTCGCCACCGGCACGGGGAGGAAGGTGCCGATCGACAATCCTTGGGCCGGGAGCACACTGAGGAGTATACCTGTCTCAGCATTGGCGATGCGGGTTGAGAATCCCGCCGTGTCAAAATTGGTAAAGCGATACCCTCCGTCCGACCTTACCTTTCCTGCGGAAAGACGCACAGCGCCACCGAACATCGCGTAGGAACCTGTGAATTCGCTCAATACAGTCTTCGAGATGTCGACTTTAGTCCAGTCTCCCTCCCACTCGGCGGTCATGACCCAACTCACGCTTTCCGACGCATACGACAAGGTGAGTCCGTTATATGCTCCCTGAGGCGGAATGTAGCCCATCCAGTCGGGGCCCACGCTGGTCGTGCCGCCGGCGCTCTCGTAGAGGTTGAACACTCCTCGGTTCCACATGCTGATGGTCGCGGGGGTCGTTCCATATTGGGCAAAGGCGCTTGCGGCGGCCAGGAAGAATACCAGACTGAATAGAAATATCGCGATGTTTTTTCGCATAATTGCCTCTTTTTAAGCGTGAGATCGCGCGCTTTTCATAAATATTAGCCGCAAGTGGAAAAAGCCGTCAACCGCGCGCCTCGATTGCCGATTCAGCCTCATTTTTATATAGTGAGATACCTATGCGCGAATTACATTCCTACGAAGAACTTTTAGAGCTCACGCGGCACGAACCCACGGCGCTCTTTTACTTTTCGACCCCAGACTGCGGCGTCTGCAAGAGCCTCAAACCGAAGGTCATCTCTCTTGTCGAGGAGCATTTCCCCAAAATGCGCTCCTACTACATCAACACCGAGGCGGTTCCTGAAGCGAGGGGGCAATTCTCTGTATATTCTGTGCCCGTCGTCCTTGTGTTCTTCGGTGGCCGCGAGTACATCCGCGAGGCGCGCAACTTTGGGATTATGGAGCTCGGGGCGAAGATCGATCGATACTATTCGATGATGTTCCCGGATGAGGACGAAGACGCGGGAGCGGTGGACGAAGGCGCCGAACCTGCGGACGAAGACGCCGAACCGGTAGACGAAAGCGCGGGAGAAGAGCGCGACAACGCTCAGGGCGAGTTCAGCGATGCGCGGTGAGTGGCGATTCGTGCTGCTGTCGGCACTGAAGGCGGGCGTACCTGTGCTCCTTGGGTACGTGACCCTCGGCATCGCCTTCGGACTCACGCTTGTGGCGGCTGGCTTGCCCTGGTGGCTGTCGCCCGTCATGGCGATTTTCATCTACGCGGGCGCAGCCCAATTCATGGCGATCGGGCTCATGCAACGGGGGGCGGGGCTCTTCGAGATCGCCCTCCTCACGCTCCTCATGAATGGGCGGCACGCGGTGTATGGCCTCTCGATGCTCGGGCCCTTCTCGAAGTCGGGCTCATGGAAGCCCTACCTCGTTTTTGGGCTGACGGACGAGACCTACGGGCTCCTGACGACGGTCAAAGCGCCTGCCTCGGTGGATGAGACCAAATTTTACGCGGCGATTACGGCGCTCAATCAGTCATACTGGGTTACGGGCTGTCTCATAGGCGCGATAGTTGGTTCGGCGCTCGCGCTCGACACAACGGGCCTCGACTTCGCGCTCACCGCGCTCTTTATCGTCCTCCTCGTCGAGCAGGTGCGCGCGGTGAGGCGCGTCGAGCCCTACGCGGCGGCGATTGCGGCTTGCGTGGTTGCGCTCTTTGTGAGCCCGCGCAATTTTCTGCTGATTGCTCTCGCGCTCGCGACGGGTGTGCTGGCGCTGCTGCGCGCTCGAATAGAAGGAAAGGGTGGTGGAGGGGCGGCGGAAGCCGGCCCCGATTCCTCTGCGGCTCGCGCGGAAGGGGAAGCTCGCGCTGAAGGCAATGCTGATGCCGGCCCCGATTCCTCTGCGGCTCGCGCGGAAGGGGCGGCAGCGGCCAGCCCCGATTCTGCGGCGTCCAATGAGGGCGGAGGTGGCGCGTGATCTACTTTTTGCTCGTCGTGCTCGTGATGACCGCGGTGACCTACTTCACGAGGGCGGTGCCCTTTATCTTCTTCTCGAAGCGGCAGCCGCCTCCCCTCCTCAACTATCTGCAGCGCTTTTTACCGCCGGTGGTTATGGTCGTGCTCGTGTTCGCGTCGTACAAGGACATCGACTTCGGTGCGGCGCCTCACGGCATTCCCGCTCTCGTCGCGGGGCTTATCACCGCCACGCTGCACTTTTGGAAGCGGAATGTGCTCATGTCGATAATCGGCGGGACCGCGCTCTACATGGTGCTCATTAGAGTGATGAAGGGCGACGCGCGGTCAAA
>DYLX01000024.1 GCA_020721875.1 Leptospira biflexa | reverse complement strand
TTCCGCTCTCTTTGCTTCAACTTCGTATACAAGGTTCGTAGCAGTAATTAATCATTACGTTCGTTGATCAAGCGCTCGATTTCCTGCATAAATTCCTGTAGAGTATCATATTTTCTATACACTGACGCAAAACGGATGTACGCCACCTTATCGAGTGCGTAGAGCCTCTGCAGCACCATTCGCCCGAGTTCTTCACTCGATATCTCATTCGAAGCCTTCGCGTGCTCTGCAGCCTCATCTTCGATCTCATTGATGAGATTTTCAATCGACATCTGGGACACGGGGCGCTTTTCGAGCGCGCGCACGAGTCCTCTCTCAATCTTTTGCCGTTCGAATGGCTCTCTTCGCCCATCGCGTTTGATAACTAAAAGTGGTTTCTCCTCTATCCGCTCATAGCTCGTAAACCTCAATCCACACGAGAGACACTCGCGCCTCCGACGGATCGCCTCGCCGTTCGCGAGACTTCGCGAGTCGATTACTTTATCGTCGAGGTTTCCACAATAGGGACACTTCATTTCTCCTCCAGATTGACAAGCTTCGTTACTGCTTTTAAGAATTCCATCGGAAGAGGGAAGATAATCGTGGAATTTTTCTCCACGGCTATTTCTGTCAAAGTCTGCAAATATCGTAGCTGAAGGCTCGAGGGCGAACGCGCGAGCACATCCGCGGCCTGGGCGAGCTTTTCGGATGACTGAAGCTCTCCTTCGGCGGCGATTACCTTCGCCCTCCTCTCGCGCTCCGCCTCGGCCTGTCGTGCAATAGCGCGTTTCATTGTCTCAGCGAGCTCAACCGCCTTTATTTCGACTGCTGAAACCTTTATACCCCAAGGATCGGTTGCCTCATCGAGGAGCTTCTGAAGAATCTGTCCTAACTCGGCACGCTTTGCGAGCATATCGTCGAGCTCATGTTGACCGAGCACCGATCGTAGAATCGTCTGCGCGAGGAGACTGGTGCTCTTCGTGTAATCTGCTACCTTTACCACCGCGAGCACAGGGTCGAATACATTAAAGTACACAACCGCGTCAACGATAACCGTCACATTGTCGCGGGTAATCACTTCTTGTTTGGAGACATCGATGGTAAAGGTGCGCATGTCAACCTTTCGCAAAATATCAATTCCAAAAGGAAGTATGAGATTGAAACCCGGCAAGACCATCTTCTGCATCCTGCCGAGTCTAAAGAGCACACCGCGCTGATATTCAGGGATTACGCGCATCATCTGAATGAGAATTAAAAATGGAACCACAAAGAGAGAAATTGCGAACTCCGGCGATGACATGATGAGGAGAATCTCGATTGCTACCCACATTATGAACAAGGCACCGAGAAAGTAGAAAACAGGCATCTGTTTATGCATCAACGCAATCACGATAAAGATGATCCACCATGCGGCAAGTACTGCGAATCCTATATACATGAGCGACATTTTTGTGCCTCCCTACTTCGTTATTAGTCTAATCCAGAATCGATCATAAAACAACAAATCATGTTGCCTATTCAATGTCTTATCATTATTGTAGCATTGATGTGTATTGTAATATTCTGTGTGCTAATGGGGAGGATGCGATGAATTTTTCTGAAAAACTTAAAAAATTCATGGAAAATAGTGTCGACGCGTCGAAGGAATTCCTTGAAAAAGCGGCAGACCAAGCACAGATTTGGGGAGAAATGGGAAAGTTAAAGATCGAAATTCTCCAGCTTAGATCAAAAGCACAGGCGCTCACGACAAAGTTGGGTACCGAAGTGTACACTCTCCTCATCGAAAAAAATGAGCCCATGATCGGAGCCTCAACTCCAGAGGTGGAGCCCATCATCAAGGAGCTCGCGCATCTTGACAAACTCATAGATGAAAAAGAAGCACTCTACAAAGCCAAAGGTGGAAAAGAGAGTGATCTGAACGAAAAGGACAGAAAATAGCCCCTGAGCCGTCACCCACACTCTGCTCAACAAATGCGCAGATCAAACTCAAATTTTCAACATCCAGGAAACAAGATGCATCTTCCGTATCGGCCAGAGCTCATTATTTTCGATCTTGATGGTACTCTCGCAGACACCATCTCGGATATTGCTTCAGCGGTTAATCGAACATTGGCATACTTTGGTTTTCCTCAACATCCAACAGAGTCCTACAAGCTTATGGTTGGCGAAGGCTTTCGAACCCTGATGCAGAAGGCGCTTCCAAAAGAAGCCACAAACGACGAAGTCCTGATCCAATCCGCGTTGGATCGGGCGCTCAAGGATTATGCGGAGAACATCCTCGTCGAGACCTCGCTCTTTCCTGGTGTCCTGCGTTTGTTGAGGACCCTTAGTAAGAGAGGTTACAAACTCGCGGTACTCTCGAACAAACCGGATCAAATGACGCAAACGATAATCCGTGCCCTTTGCGAGACCATAGACTTTGTCGCGGTGTGGGGGAACAGCGCAAAGCGACCGCGCAAGCCGAATCCAGAATCAGCGCTGCGGATCGCGATGATGACGGGGGTGCCACCAGAGAGATGTCTCTTTGTGGGTGATTCTTCCATCGATATGCTGACCGCGAAATCCGCAGGGATGACTGCGGTTGGCGCCCTGTACGGATACCGTTCGCGCGAGGAACTTCAAGGCGCGGACGCTGAATATTTTATTGGAGCTCCGCTCGAGCTTCTAGACCTCATAGGAGCGCCACGTGTATTGTAGCATTTGGCTCGCTTGCTTTTATCGGAAAATGATGAAAAATTGATATGAGGTCCGGCATTCGGAATCGAATGATCCTTTGTGAGACTAGCCTGAGCGGCACATTGAGAGCAACATAAAAGGAGATTCTATGAACAGAGATGAAGTCCTTGCCCGCGCGCAAGATTATATCGAGCATGAATCGGATTTATTCTTCGCAAATGAGGTGCGAAATCTCATCCAACAGGAGAATTGGAAGGAACTCGAAGATCGCTTCTACC
This sequence comes from Leptospira biflexa, assembly GCA_020721875.1. Lineage (GTDB taxonomy): Bacteria > Spirochaetota > Spirochaetia > Treponematales > Rectinemataceae > Rectinema. The sequence continues at coordinate 22,468 of DYLX01000024.1, read as the reverse complement.
GAGACCTTGAGTTCGGTACCGGAGGATTGCGTGGTATCATCGGCGGTGGCTACAATCGCATGAATACGCTCGTAGTGACAAGAGCGACGCAGGGCCTCTGCGACTACCTCAAGGAACAATTCCCGACAAAGCCACTGTCGGCGGTGATCGCCTTTGATTCGAGGCGAAAATCTAAAGAGTTCTCGCTGGCGACCGCGCTCGTATTCGCTGCCAACGGAATTAAGGCTTATCTCTTCTCGTCGCTTCGCCCAACGCCCGAGCTCTCCTACGCAATTCGAAAACTCGGCGCGGACACCGGAGTCGTCGTCACAGCCAGCCACAATCCACCGCAATACAACGGCTACAAAGCGTATTGGAACGATGGATCGCAGGTCGTGCCTCCGCACGATACAGGAATTATCGACAAGGTCCTCCGCGTTAAATCTGTCAGGCTCATGACCGAAACCGAAGCACGTGCGCGTGGACTTCTCGTCAGCATCGATAAAGAGATCGACGATGCCTATGTCGCGATGGTCAAATCGCACCTTTTCCGCCCCAACCTCTTCTCGACGCTCGGTTCATCAGTGAACATTGTGTACACGCCGCTGCACGGCACAGGGGCGATGCTCTTCGAACGCATTATGAAGGAACTCGGTCTCAATGTACTCACCGTGCCCGAGCAGCGAGAACCGAACGGCGAATTCCCGACAGTCTCATATCCTAATCCAGAGGAGTCCGCCGCGCTCTCCATGGCGATCGAACTCGGTAAGAAAACAAAGGCCGATGTGGTGATGGCCACCGATCCCGATGCGGACCGGCTGGGAATCGCGGTGCCCGACGGAAAGGGCGGTTTTGTGCTCGTGACGGGAAATCAGCTCGGATCTCTTCACCTCGACTACATCGCCCACTCCCTTAAGGAGCTAGGGAAAATGCCGCCGCATCCCGCTGCCATTCGAAGCATCGTCACTACAGAGTTCCAGAAGGCCATCGCTGAGCATTATGGAGTCAAGAGTCTTGAGTGCCTTACGGGATTCAAGTGGATTGCTGACCTCATGCGCACTTTTGAGCGAGACGGGCTCGACTTTATCTACGGCACTGAAGAGTCCTACGGGCACCTCATTGAGACCGAGACACGCGACAAAGACGGCATTTCCGCCGCAGCGATTACCGCCGAAATGACGCTCTATTGGCGATCTAAGGGTTTCAGTCTCCTCGACAGGCTTGAAGAGCTCTACCGCGAATTCGGCTACTACGAAGAGAAGGGTCTCAGCTTCTTTTTTGAGGGTGAACAAGGCATGAAGATCATGAAAGACATTATGAACTCCTATCGCCAGTCCCGCCCAATGCATTTTGGAGGTCTTAGGGTGATATGGTCTCGAGACATCGAGCTCGGCACCGAGTGGGACTCCCGCGGTGAACGCTCTTGCGCCGATCTCCCTCAAAGCGATGTCATACAGTGGAGACTCGAGGATGGGACACTCCTCACAGTTCGCCCCTCGGGCACCGAGCCTAAAATCAAATATTACATCCTCTGTCATGAAAATGGTGGTGATCTAGCCGCAAATAAGAACATAACCAAACAAAAAATTGCGCAGATCGAAGCCGACATTCGCGCCGTAATCGCGGCGAACCGTGCATGATACCGGAGCGGGGGGCGCCACTCTGGGCCTCGCTCTTTGAGCCGCCTCGAGAATCCGCTTATAAACCTACTGCACCCTGGTACAAGAAAAATTCGGGCCAATGGGAGGGCTTATCATGGCCCCTCCCACTCTGCGAAGATGAACCATGGGAGCGTAGAAGGTATGTTGCACTGGATGTAGAGACGACGGGGCTCGATCCGATTTCTGGGAGAGTGGTTGAGATTGCCCTTGTGCAGTTCATATTCGATCCTGAAGGGGCGCTCCTCGAGGAGCGGAGATTTGTGTCGCTCATCAATCCAAAACAACCCATACCTCCTGAGGCGAGTCGTATCCACGGAATTACCGATGCCGAGGTGGCCAACGAACCACTGTTTGGCGAACTCGCCGCCCAGATAGTGTCACTCTGCGAAGGCCGAGTGGTGGTTGGCCACAATATTCAATTCGACTTAGGATTTATCGAACAGGAATTCGCGCGCAACGGTCTTCTCTCGAATCTGAATGAGGCGGCGGACACCTTCGGCCTCGCGAAACTTGCATTTCCCTCAATGCTCTCGTATAATCTCGGGAAATTGGCGTTTTCGCTCGGCCTCGAGTCCAGTGCCCAGCACCGAGCACTTGGAGATGCGCTCACCAGCATGAGGCTCTTCGCGGCCGCCATAAGGACGTTGACAGAGCGCTGTTGAAGCATCACTCGGGCGCGGAAGGGCATCAATGTGGGTTTTCGACTTAGGCATGCCATTTTTATAATTTTTTGTTTCATGGCACTTACCCTCGCAAGGGTCTCGATGCTGGTGTTGAACACCTACCCCGATATGCCTTTTTCATCCAGGGGCGATTTTTTATCATCCGACGCAAGTCTTCAATCTCTTGACAATCTCAACGTATTCAGCGAGATGTATCGGTTTTCTCCAGAGCAGATTGGACAAATCCCCCCCGAGTCCGCGCAACAGAGTGCTAAGAAACTCACTGCCCACATACTTTCTTCTGGTCTCGACCCCGTATTGAGCGCTGAAACACTTATCCCGTCTGCGGGACGAATCCTTGCCATGCTCATCGACGATAGAGATTCGGAAGAGTACCAAGACCTGCGCGGAATCTCATACCCGGCGGAACTTGAGTATAAAGGCATCGCCTCGATGCATAAAGAGATGGCCTCGCTTAGAAAAAGGTATAACGCCCTCTTTTCAGCACTTTACTCAATGCTCCAGGCAGTCGCTCCAGCCATCCCTCCGACCTGGATTGAGCCCAAGGCAGACATGTGGGGCGGCGATGTAACGCTCCCACGCCTCTTTTCCTTCCCTCGACCACAAGATCTCGCTTATTCGCACACCTTCGCGCTCGATATTTTTCTTCGCGATGTGGAATATCTCAGCGGAGATGTACAGCGTGGCCCATTCATTCACTCCCTCAGCGATGGGCTTGTGGTAGCCGCTGGTTTCGATTGGCTCGGCTACCCTCGAAAGAGCCAAGAACTCTCTTTCCTCCACGGCGGCATTTCGCCCAAGTCCGGCAATGGCGTCATCATCTATTCTCCTTCAGAAAACCGGTACTACTTCTATTTTCATCTGTATGATGTGTACGTCACGAAAGGCCAGATCGTACTGCGTGGTCAGCCTATAGGCCACGGCGGGAACTCAGGTATTAATGCGCGCAAAAAGGGTGGTGGAGACCATCTACACATAGAAATTTTCGACGCCTCGAGAGAAAGATATCTTAGGAATACCGATATAATCGCCTTTCTGCGCGCTTCTGCGAAACACAAACCGGCCTTTTCACCATGGTGATTTCTCGGCTATAGTGTATATATGAATAGACTTTTTCTGGTTGGCGATATCGGCGGAACGAATACAAATCTAGCACTCGCGGAGTATAATGAGTTCGGCATCAAGCTCATCAAAAAGGCGCGATTTTCAACTCAGCACGAGCACTCCCTTCTCGATCCGGTTCGTCAATTTCTGAAAGAGACGCAGGGATACATCGCCGGCCGCAGATTCGATTTTTGCTGTGTTTCGGGCGCAGGTCCGGTGCAGCCCGACCATAGCATTCAATTGACCAACGCTCCCTGGGCAATCCGAGCCGACGAGCTCGAGGACATGCTCAAAACACCTGTAAAACTCATCAATGATTTCACCGCACTCTCCTACGCCATCACTCTGTTGGATTATCGCGATAAGCGCGAAGTAACACGGATCCCCCACTGCGATGGTTCACTACCCGAACCGCAGGACGGTCTAATGCTGGTTATCGGTGCGGGAACAGGCCTCGGAGTAGGCTTTGTCGACCGAAATAGAGGCAAGGTGGCAGCCTTTGCTTCCGAGGGCGGCCACTCGGAACTGCCCTGTTACGACCAGTTGAGCCACGAAATCCATCAATGGATCAGTAACCTCGTGGGATTTCCTGCAGGTGCAGAGCTCGCCATTTCAGGCCAGGGAATCGCGAACATATTCGAATTTATCTGTTCGGAGCGCTTCAATACCACGATGCTCGGCAGCATGTACGAAACAAAAGAGAGTCAATTTACCGGTACAATAACCTCGGAAGCCCGCTCTATTCTCGAAAAGGCAAGAACCGAGTGGCCTGCCCTCATCGCACAAGGTGCAAATACGGACCCGTACTGTGCGCTTACAATGGAAGTATTCGTTCACCTCTATGGCCTCAAGGCGGCGAACCTTACTTCGCTCTTCCTGCCGGCAGGCGGCGTATGGCTTGCGGGAGGGATCTCTTCAAAGAATGAACAATGGCTCCTCCAAAACAGCCGCTTTATGCGCTGGTTTGAGAAAAATTATGCCCCACATATACGCCAACTCCTCGCTCAAACACCTGTCTTCATCGTGAAAAATTATGACATTTCCCTGATGGGAGCCGCGGTTGCCGCGCTCCAATTTTCTACCAACTCTTAAGCCGGAATCGACAATGACGAAAGAAGATCTGCATCCTGAGCTGGTCCAGGACATGCTCCGCAAGCGCATCGATATCGATCTTACCTTAGAGATTCTCAATCGCACGAATCGTGGCGATTTTCATCAGTATCCTAAGGTGATTCCCTCGGGAGTGCCCGCGATTGATGGGGTGAATGTGATCGATCTCAGAGACACGGAACCAACAAAGATTATCTTTAAATTCGAAAAGCGCCATGCGATGCGCAACCTTGAACGTTTTGAACTTCTCGAAATGCTCAAGATATTAATCGCGCGCGCGGAAGTCCACCTAATTTCCTTAGAAGAAGGCGATGAAGCGTTCCTGTTTAGCGCGCGGGCCTTGACAACCCTCGGAACTCAACTCCTCGATCGCTGTGCATTCGGAGTACTCAATGGTGGGTCGGCCACGAGCTACTGTGACCAGAAAAAGAATCAGTCCATAGACACTGCCCTCTTCGCGGCGGTCAAGCCACTCTTTACTGACTTCTCTACTATGTACAAAGAGAAGCCGAAAGGTCTCACTCCCGCGTACATAAACCCAGATGGATCTTTCGGCGCAAGTTTCCTCGAGCTAAAAATGCGCGGCAGGCTCATTGCAGCAGCGCAATGTCAACGCGAGCTCGGCTCTTCCCTCCGCGAACCCTTCATGCCCCTTTTTCAGATGACGAGTCAGGGGAATCATGAGACTCTTATGCAGGCGTATGAAAAATTGTCCAATTCTCCTCTTCTCGCCCCTCTCGCAGAGCATTTGGGCCTGCGCCCCGCGGACTGGCTGAGCGGCATTCAGCCCCTGATTGCGGCCTTCTCACGATCCAGTGAGGGAACATCAATTAAAATCTTCGACCGCGCATATGGAAAGGTGCACTGCAGTCTCCCGCTGCCTGGCGGCCACGGGCAGAGCTTTATTGTGCTTAGGGATGTATTTAAGAAGCTGCGGCACCAGGGAATTCGGTTCGCGATGTTAAGTAATGTCGACAATCTCGGCGCCTACCCTGATCCCATCGAACTTGCGATACTCGCCATCTCAGGGAAACCGGCTGGATTCGATTTCGCGTTCAAAACACCGATCGATGTCAAAGGCGGCATTCTCATCTCAACCGCGGATGGCCGTAAAAATATTGTGGACATTGGCCCCGCCATAGAGTTATGCGAAGTGGATCTGATGGAGTCTCGCGGCGAACCCATCCTGTTCAATTGTGCCACAGGGATATTCGATCTCGATTGGCTCGAGTCGAATATTGAGAGTATCCCAAAGCTGCTCCCCACCCGTTTTTCAGATCAGAACAAAGAAGCCGGCCTCTATTTACAAGCGGAACAGGTAACTTGGGAAATCGTGTCGCTGTTGCCGGATTTTGCTGCATTTGCGGTCGAAAAAAAGCGACGTTTTGTTGCCGCGAAAATGCTCGTTGAGATGCTACTCGCGAGTGGATTCGGATTAAGCGATGAGGCTGTGCCCGAGACCCTAAAGTCAACCGCAAAGATGCTTCATGAGGGACAGAATTGGCTCCTCTCGAACATCTATGGCATGCGCCTTGAGCAAGGCCGGTGGTTGCCTACGAACATTTTTTAACGCTGACTCGAATATCGTGCATAATGCATGAAGTACTCTCCTCGGTACCGATCTCTGAAGTGAGCATATTCACACTACCATTCGGATCTATGCTTCCATGGGGATTTGTCCAGATACCCTCTTCAATCCAAATTACACCCCGGCGCATGTTGCTGTCAGTCTCGGCGCGAGCGAGAATAATGCCAGAACCGCCCTTCACTTCCAAAATATCGCCTTCTCGCCCGCCGAGAAGCTCGAGATCGCTGGGATGAAGGTGCACAGAGCCTTGGTTTAATGGATGCGAGACCCTCCTTCTCTGAGAGTGAACATATTCCGCGATCTTAGGACTGAGCAGGCTGAATTCGACTGTATCGCTCCCAGTAGCCTTATCACGAGAGGTTCGCGATTCTAGAAAAGCACTCCTACGAGAACTCCAAAGAGGGCTAGAAAAAATGATTTTCCCTCCCTCTGTTCCAAGCGGATATCGTTGAGGCTCCTTAAAAAAGTTGTCTAATCCTGCCCGATAGCGCTGTGGTTTTATAAAAATGCCGTTTTTCTTGAACGTATCAGCGTCGTCTATTTCGGACTCCGAGATAAATTGATCAATCCACTGCGCTTCGGTTTTATGCTCCGTGAAGACTCCAGCCACGCCGCTCATCTCCGATAATTGCGTAAAAATGTGATAGTCGGTACGAACCTCGGGGGGAGAATCAAAAATTTTTGGCTTGTAGAGTACATAGTCTCCAGCCCAGGGGATGCCTATATCTTCTTTTTCGAAGCTGTCGGCCACGGGGAGAATCACATCGCTCCGCGCCGCAGTAGGAGTCATGTAGAGCTCGTGACTCACCATAAAATCTACCGCGTTAAAGGCTTCGATATTTTTAAGAATATTTGCCCCCTGGTTGAGAAAATTTCCTCCCGCTGAGTAGAGCAGACGAATCCGACGCACACCGTAGCGTTCTGGGTGGAGTACTGCGTCCGCCCATCGTAAAATAGGCACTTTTTTTTCAAAGAGCGCGGATCTATCTATCTTGGAAGGGATCTCATCCAATCTTCCCACGCGAACACCCGGGAGACGATTGTTGATGGATCCGCTCGATGCACCGCGAACCCCACTATTTTGTGTGGCGAGTTGAATCGCCACCGCGAGCCTGAATGACTCTTCTCCGTACGCGATCCTCTGAATTGAATAGCCGGGAATCAACATGACGGGTGTGCGCTCCCACCACAATGCGGCGAGCCTCCGCAGTGTTTCGGCTTTAATGCCGCAGATACCTGCTGCCCATTCAGCGTCTTTCACAATTCCATCAAGGCGTCCATCTACATAGTCACGGAGCGTCGAAAAACCTTCGGCCCGCGCCTCTACGTAGCACTCGTCAAAATCCTTGTGGCGCATGATTTCGTAAAGGAGCGCGTAACCGAAAGCTGGATCGGAGCCGGGCTGGATGCCAATCCACTCAGCATTGAGCGCACGCGCCGTTCGACTTCGTCGCGGATCGATGACAACCACATGCGCACCACGCTTGCGCGCATGCAAAAGACGCATGGGAAGCTCCGCGCCGAGGCGAGCCTCAAGCGGATTCGCACCCCACAGTACAATGAGCTCGGAATATTCGAGTGTCGCAGCATCGAATCCAGACTCTCCTGCCGATGTGCCAAACATCTGTTTTATCGCAAAATTCGCTGCGTTGCTCGAGTAGTTTCCCGAGAGCCCCACACCTCCACCAAGCGCGTTAAAAAACCGCATTGTCATCACTTCGGTGTTATGCAGTGCGCCGGTAGATCCCGCACTCGCAATCGACATCATCGAATCGGGTCCGCTCTCTTTCCGAATCCTCGCGATCGTCCCAGCAATGAGATGAAGCGCCTCATCCCACGAGGCTTCTCGGAATTTACCAGAGCCTCTAGGCCCTGTTCGGATGAGCGGTGTTGTAAGTCTATGTGGAGCATAGTGGTCTATGTGAGCGCGCATACCCTTTCCACAGGGAGTGATCCACTTCCCTGCGGCAGGATTGTGTTCCATGACGACCGCGCGACCATCCTCAATTTTCGCCAAGAGAGGACAGGCGTCACCACCGCAGTCTTTACCACAAAAATAAGGAAGATGCTGCATGCAAACGCGATTGTATCACGTTGAAAACGCGATATCGACCACTTCTTCCATGCGCGAAACAGGATGGAAAACGAGACCCTTCTTCACATGTTCCGGAATATCGTCGAGGTCCTTTTCGTTGGCGGCGGGAATGATGATCTCTTTGATCTTGTTCCGCTTGGCAGCAACTGTCTTTTCTCGTAACCCGCCGATCGGCAGTACCTGCCCCGTGAGGCTGAGCTCGCCGGTCATCGCGAGCCGATCTTTGATGCGCTTGCCGAGTACAAGTGATAGAAGCGCGGTCGCCATCGTGATTCCCGCGGATGGACCATCCTTCGGCGTGGCACCCTCCGGGATATGGAGGTGAATCTGGCGTGTCTCGAAATATTGCGCCTGAATCTTATAGCGCTGTGCCGAAAAATTCCTCACATAAGTGTAGGCTATACCCGCAGACTCCTGCATCACCGAGCCCATTTGACCGGTAAGCTTAAAGCTCTCCTTGCCGGGATTCGCGACCGCCTCGATGATGAGCGTGTCACCTCCCATGCTTGTCCAGGCAAGCCCAATGGCCATACCAGGCTGCGTAGCACGCTTGAGCTCATCGTCGCGGAATATCGGCTTACCCAGGTATTTTTCAACAGCGTGCTTGTCGATGTTCAGTTTTTCACTCGCTCGGCCATCTAGTACGATGTTCTTCGCGATTTTTCGGTGTATTTTATCAAGCGCTTTTTCGAGATTTCGCACGCCGGCCTCACGAGCATAGCCGTCGATGATGGCAAGAAGGGCATCGCGCGTGTATTTCACCTGATTTTTTTGAAGGCCATTGCGCTCAAGGCTCCGTGGAATGAGGTAGTGCCGCGCGATTTCTATTTTCTCAACATCGACATAGCCCGGAAGCTGAATGAGTTCCATGCGGTCGAGCAACGGTCTCGGTATTGTATCGAGAGTGTTCGCCGTTACAATAAAGAAAATATTCGAGATGTCGAAGGGCAAATCAAGGTAGTGGTCCCTGAACGCAAAATTCTGTTCAGGGTCGAGTGCCTCGAGGAGCGCACTCGACGGGTCGCCCTGATAGGAAACACCCATCTTGTCGATCTCATCAATCATGAACACAGGATCACGGCTTTTGACGATTTTAAGTCCCTGAATGATCTTGCCAGGCAAGGCGCCCACATAGGTTCGGCGGTGTCCCTTGATTTCAGCCTCATCGCGCATTCCACCGACCGAAAATCTGAAGAACTGCTTGCCGAGGGCGCGCGCAATGGATCTGCCCACGCTTGTCTTTCCGACTCCTGGAGGACCCACGAGGCAGAGAATGCTTCCCCGAGAGTCCTTCTTGAGCTTACGCACGGCGAGGTATTCGATGATGCGGTCTTTGACATCATTGAGCCCATAGTGATCGTCCTCGAGAATCTTTTTGGCGCGTTTAATGTCAAAATCTGAGGAGAGAGCGGTGTTCCAGGGCATAGAACAGACAAGATCAAGCCAATTGCGGGTCACCATGTACTCGCTCGACGAGGGTTCCATAAGATTGAACTTCTCAAGTTCCTGCTCAACAATATCTTTTATTTCGCCATCGAGTTGGAAAGAGTCGATTTTCTCTCTAAAACGTTGATAATCCGAAGAGCGGGCATCGCCCGCCATACCGAGTTCCTGCTTGATCTCTTTGAGCTCCTCGCGAAGGAAATATTCACGCTGGCTTTTTTCGATTTTCTCGTTGATCTCGGCTTGAACCTTTTTCTGAATTCGAAGGAGCTCTTTTTCCTTGCTGATGTGGATGAGCACTTTTTCCATACGCTCGCGCACATCGAGTATCTCGAGAATCTCCTGCTGTTCCCGCTTCTCAATATTAAGAATGCTCGCGATAAAATCCGCGATCTTTCCAGGATTGTCAATATTGATCATGTTGAGGCGCATCTCTTCAGAAAAAAGTGGATTGTTTTCGCTGAGCTGCTTCATCTCGCTTATGAGCGCGCGCGTGAGTGCCTTAACCTCGTCTGTGTCGAAATTCTGATCATCGAGATAGCCCACGGCGGCGATGATTGGCGGTTCCTTCGAGATGAACTTTTTCACCATAAAGCGCTTGAATGTTGAGATAAAAATATTGATGCCGCCATCGGGAAGATTGATCTTTTTTACAATTTTCGCGACTGTTCCGACTTGGTAGAGATTGGATGCGCTGGGCTTGTCAGAATCCTCCTTCTGTAGCACGAGGCCAATCATCCCATCGGTCGATATCGACTGTTCAATAAGCTGAATGTCTGGTTCCTTGCCAATCATAATTGGAGTGAAAATACCAGGGAATATGGGCTTACCCACTAACGTAATTATTGGAAGTTTGTTCGGAAGAATTTGATCAATGGGTATGAGTTCGCTCGTCGACATTGCGCACCACCTATCGAAGATAGTTTTATTATTGATTGCCGGGCATTAACACCGTTAAAACCCTGTATATGTAATGTACGGAAAAGGCGCCTTAGTCGGCAAGAAATTCACGATGTAGGGCTTCCACACAGGCGCGTTCAGGCCTGGGGCCCTTGGCGCCGAGGGCACAGGCCGCTGAGGCTGAGGCAATCTCAAGGCATCGAGGCACTGCATTCCTTGCAATTCTCGCAGCGAGAAAGGCTCCCGCAAACGCATCTCCAGCTCCAGTATCATCAACTATCTTACATTGAGGCGCGTCGATATGAAACCAGCGCTCCTCCGAACGACAGTCAACCCCATCGCGATCCGCCTTAATAATCCACGTCAAACGCTCACTCATATCCAATGGATTACATTCGAGCGCCTCGAATTCGCGTTTCGTGCAAAAAATGATATCGACCCCGTGGTGAATCGCTTGAATAAGAGAATCGCGATGCCTCCGTACAAATTCCGAAGACACCAGATCTATCGATATCGAAGTTCCCGCACTCTTACAATGCTGAATAAGCCCTTCGAGAAATCGTGGTGCATCGGCGAGAAGCCCCTCAGTGTGGAGAAAATGAACACCACTCAGGTCGATTGAATCCAGATCAATCTCTTGAATCCGCCGCGCCGACGAGGGAGAAGCAATTATTAGTTTTTGAGATTGCTCGGACACATCGCCCGAATCCGCGCGCCGCACTGTGCAGAAAATACCAGTCGCATTGTTCTTTTCGGTATCGAGGCTGAGCTTATCGACAACCGCAGATGCACGCAGACCATCACGGACCACATTTCCATATACATCATCACCAATACACCCATACATTGCAGTCGGGTAGCCCAACCACGATGCGATTCGGATTGCGTTGAGCGCAGAACCTCCAGCGTTATACGAAATCAAATGATTCTCTTTGATGTTTTTTGCAATAAATTCCACTATTTTTCGCGCTTTATCACCATCCACATGGTGAGGTGCATCCGTGGGTTTCCAATCCAAAAATTGCTCGAGTTTCTTCCAGCTGTCGTCGTCTAGTTCTGCGTTGATGTCGCACATTGCATGCCCGAGGCCTATGATTCCTGAAGCTATTTCTGCATTCACTTGACCCATTTCCTTGACTTATGGTACTCTCTGCCCGGTCTGTTTGGGCGCTTGGCTCAGTTGGTCAGAGCGGCTGGTTTACACCCAGTAGGTCGGCGGTTCAAATCCGTCAGCGCCCATCCTCTTTCCATTCAGTACCCTAGTAGCTGCGAATACGGTCTCGCCTCAAGAGATTTTCGTGAAATCCCACATTGGTCGATGACATCGTAGAGCCGCAACTTCGCATCTTCTTGCGCGATCACATCGCGATCGTCGCACACGCATTCAACTTCGAGAAAAGGCCCAAGTGTCGATACCTCAACGACTTCAGCGACGAGTCCTTCCGAATTTTCCCAGCGTGTACCGTATTTTTGCTTTCGGTACACGAGTTTCCCCCCGAGTCTCTCTACGAGTACGCGGAACGAGGCCTCACCATCGATGGTGAACTCATATTCTCTGTTGATTTCAAGACTGCCATCGAAGGACTTCTCTTTGAATGTGGCGGAAAGGCGCCCAGGTTCAGAACGCAGCCTCAGGCGGAATGTCGTAGTATCTGAGCAAAGGGCGCCAGGAATCTCCCAATATTCATCGCTTTTATGAATTTCGCCAACGCAGTGCATAAAACTCGCAAGCTTTTCCTCAATACGCTTCTTATCAGAAATTCTGGCCTTCAGTTCAATTTCGATGCTATGCGCATGATCTGAAGCAGGCACCTTATCCCTCCCTTGTAGGTCACATAGACACCATCTCGAGCACCGATGGATCGTAGCCCTCGGGTGCGATATACCCAAGGAGTTCCACGCATGTCGCAGCGAGGCTCGAAATTCCTAATCCGCTACGGAGTTGTGTCTTGTACTCCCCCTTGTATTCAGGATCATAGATGATGCAAGGAATTGGATTGAGCGAGTGGCTCGTCTTCGCCTTGGGTTCTCCCTCCGAGTCTCTTTGGACTGCGCCGGTTTTTTTGTCGTGCTCGTACATATCATCCGAGTTACCGTGATCTGCGGTAAGTATAAGGATTCCCCCTGCGCTTTCAACAGCTTCGCGCAATCTACCGAGTTGAATATCCATGCTCTCGAGTCCGCAGATAACCGATTGATACACGCCAGTGTGGCCAACCATGTCTCCGTTTGGATAATTGAGCCGAATAAAATCGTAGGTACCTGATGCAATGGCTTTGAGTACATAATCGGTGATCTCGGCGCATTTCATCCAAGGTCGTTGGTCAAAAGGCACACGGTCGCTGGGAATCTCGACATACTCTTCGAGTTGCTCTGAAAATTTTCCAGATCTGTTGCCATTGAAAAAATAGGTCACATGACCAAATTTCTGTGTTTCCGAAATTGCGAGCGAGGTGAGCCCGGTAGCCACAACATACTCCCCGAGCGTGCGATCGATTGATGGAGGGGAAACTAAAAAATGCGCCGGTACATGAAGGTCGCCATCGTACTGCATCATCCCCGCGTAATACACTTTAGGCTTACGAACGCGCTCAAACTTGTCAAAGGTATCCTGTTCGAATGCGGCAGTTATTTCAAGCGCGCGGTCTCCTCTAAAGTTGAAATAGATCACTGAGTCGCCATCTTCAATGGTACCCACTGGAGCGCCGTTCTCGGCGATCACAAATTCCGGAATGTCCTGATCGATGATGCTGGGGTTTTCCTGTCTATATGCGCGGATCGCCTCTTCCGCGCTTGCGAATCTCCGCCCAATTCCCCGAACATGGCAATCCCAGCCTCGTTTTACCATCTGCCAATTCGCATTGTAACGATCCATGGTGATGTACTGTCTTCCACCGCCAGATGCGATTCGATAATCGACGCCGGTCTCCCTGAGCGTGGCGAGAAACTGTTCAAAAGGAAGGACATAGTCGAGCGCGCTCTGGCTGCCGACATCCCGCCCATCGAGGAGTATGTGAATGCGGACTCTCGTTACGCCTTCCTGTCGCGCCCTCTCGAGCATCGCTTTGAGGTGCGCGATGTGAGAGTGTACATTTCCATCTGAAAAGAGACCAATGAAATGCAGTGTCGAGGAGTTCGATTTTACGTTTCCAACGAGGTTCTTCCACACTTCGCCTTCAAACATTGAGCCTGATTCGATAGACTGATTGACAAGCCTCGCGCCTTGTGCAAATACCCTGCCGCAGCCGATCGCGTTGTGGCCGACTTCGGAGTTCCCCATGTCCTCGTCGCTGGGAAGGCCCACCGCGGTGCCGTGCGCTTTGAGCTTCGTGGCGGGACATTTCGCCTCAAGCGCCCTGAAGTGCCGCATGTCCGCGGCTTGCACAGCATCACCCTCCGCATAGGATCCATATCCCACGCCATCCATGATTACGAGAACCACGGGGCCTCGCCTACCTTGCCACGCTGGATTTTTCTCGAGAGGTTTCACCATATAAACTCCAAAGAAAAAAAGTAGATGCATGAGCATCCGACCTCAGTGTAAGCACCAAGGTCTTCTCCTGCTTCATTCTCCAAAATATTCTATGAGGGTATCAATACCTATATCTTTTACCTTCTCTTCGTAGTTGAGGAAGGGTAATCCGATCACCGAGAAGGCACGTACGGGAATCGCGCCACGACGCTTAATCATGTCGCAGGTGGCATTGATGGTGCCTCCCGTCGCGATGAGATCATCGATTATGAGAAAACGTGCGCCCGGCCGTATATCTTCACTGTGCATCTCGAGCACGGCTGAACCATACTCTAGCTCATATGAGCAGGAAATCGTCTTGCCTGGGAGCTTGCCTTTCTTTCGGACAAGGAGAAGCGGCAAATCGCGTTTATAACAGAACGGTGCGGCGAATACAAAGCCCCTCGATTCAATAGCAGCAACCGCGTCAAATTCCATGTCTTTGTACAATTTCAGCATAGAATCGATGCAGTAATGAAAGGCGTCACTGTTCGCAAGCACGCTCGTGATATCGTAAAATAGAATTCCAGGTTTGGGGAAATCCGGTACTTTCCGAATGACATCGTCGAGGTTGAAACCTTGACTTTCGTTGGTGACCATGCTGTCGTCGGCCATATTTTACGCCTCTCTATTCACTGAGAATGGTGGCGCTCCCTTGTAGAAAGGTTGCACTGCAGTATACAGAGAACACCCCATTTTGTATATCACTGTATCATTGTTCCAAGAAAACCGAAGATAAGCGAAGTCACAGAAGCGATACCAAGCTTGATCCACATCTCGCTATCGGTGAACGCGACAGAATATTGCGACTTAAATGGCCATGGCGCATATGAAGTTGAAAAATTATGGGCGGCGAATCGCGAAATATCCAGTATAAAGCCTGTGTAGAAGTAAGTAAAAGGAAAAAATCCAATAGAGAGAACCAGAGATCGCACGAACATAGTTTCCTTGGTGTCGCTATACGAAAATGATGGCAGATTTACCTCGGTGGCCTTTTGTGTCCCGTTTTCCGCAGTGCTCGAAGGCTGATTCTGTGCAACGGTGCTGTCTGGTTCACTGTTTTGACTGACCTGTGAATTCTGATCGGCAGCAGTCTGTGTAAATGGATCGTTCGTCGGAGTTGCCGGATTTGTCTCTTGCGCAGAGACAGTCGATGCGGCTCCAAGGGTGAATGCAAACAATAAACTGAGAAAGAGCAGTTTCGCATACGCTCTGAACATTCTATCGCGCTCTCTCGCCGAATATGGCAGTACCAATCCGCACGAGGGTCGCACCCTCTTCAATCGCGATCTCAAAGTCATTGCTCATACCCATTGAAAGTTGGTCAAACTCACTAAAATGAAAGCGCGCTTCTATGTCCTTTTTCGCGGCGACGAGTGTTCGAAAGGATTGTCGAATTCTGTCGGTTTCAGAGGTAAATGGTGCCATGGTCATGAGGCCTTTGAGCTGAATATACTTACTGTTTTCTGGGGATGAACAAATGAATGCCTCGAAAACCTCGCACGCGCGAAAAAGTGCATCTATATTTGGAAAGCCAGCCTTTGATTCTTCTCCTGTGTGCAGCTCAAAAAAAATACGCAATGCGGTGGTGTGTTGATTTACTCGGGAAAGTATCGCCTGAAGCGTCTCCACACTATCGATTCCCTGAATCGCGTCAAAGAGCATAAGTGCCTTATTCACTTTATTCTTTTGCAGCGTGCCGATCATGTGCAGCGCTGAATCCGGGATCTGCGCTCGCGTCGAAGCAAATTTTAACCAAGCTTCCTGTACTCTGTTTTCGCCGAAGAGGCGGATTCCATTGTGGTATGCAGCGAGGACTGATTCAAAAGGATTAAATTTCGAGACAGCCATGAGAGAAATTTCGCCTGCCGATCTCCCCGCGCGCACGCACGCACGCTCGATTCTCTCCTGTATCAAAGCGACATTATCTCGTATCTGTTCTGCGATATCAGACATGTCTACAATTTATCAGCGATCAGAGTTCTGAGCAAGAATCAGCGTACTATGAGGCGAGATTTGATGGAGCTCATGTTACCGCTATAATCGCTGACATGCACACTTAGATCGTGTTTGCCTTTCAGCAGCATAATGTTCCCGATTTTGAATAGTCCCCTCGAAGTGACGGCATTCAGCGAGGGAGCCTGATTCTCCAGAAACGAAAGGCCATTATCGTCCCGTTTTGCTCCAAGGAATGAAGTGTCCAAAACGGTCCTGCCATCGAGCATCGCAACGAATCTATAGGGGGCCGAGTACGCGCTTGTTGTTGGAGTAATGATATCGTATGCGGAGACAGCGATTGAATAATTACCTTGCACACAGGAAATAACATTCTCTTTTGAGCCATGAGTTGGCACAAGTTCTATTGAAGCGCTACTTGTCGCACTGTTTGCCGCGCCGACCCTTGTGACCGTGATACTTTGAATTACAGGCGCGTGGTGATCAACAATCCATGGGGCTAGCAGTATTGGATTGATCCAGAGCGCGTTATTTGTGTCGTAAAGAGAAACACTAAAAAAATTGGCCTTAAATACGCCAGATCCCGCGCTCTTTGAAATTATCGCATCCTCAGAAACCCGCACAATCTCACGCTTCTCTTGAGATGTGCCTTCGAGGGTTGTGATTGCTGAGTTGTCGAGTCCTGCGATCACGCTCAAGTATTTTTCTGGATGCTCGATTGCGATGGTATTACCGAGAGGAAATGAGAAGATCGAACTAAACTGCGGTAATTCATGTTGAATGTATACCACTGCCCCACTCGCGGGAGCATGGATTCCAGCCTGCGGATTCCTCAGCTCAATGCTGCTCCGTGGTACGAGACCGAATATACATTGTTCCGTATCCTTCTGCGCGAGAAATGATCCAAAACCTGAGATTTCATTCGCAGGCGGGAGCAGGAAATCGAATGCTTCCAAAGTAGTAAAGCGAAAAAATATCGTGAGTATAAAAGCATATCTCATAAAGTGAGCGGTTCGTGTACCTTTCATTGTAGTTCTATGCCATCCTGAAAAAGCACCGCGAATGAATCGCCGGAACTCGCGATTCCCGTCGCCCCCGGCCACTCCCGCTCAAAGAGTCCATTCCGTAAAAGTATCACATCCGATGTCCCCGAATTCGATCCCGATACGCGCAACAGCGCCACACCATTTTCCCCAACCGTGCCAATCACGAAATAACGAGCCCTGTCCACTGCGTCCTGCCCAGCTTGATTCTGTTGCGGCAAAACTACATTTCGAGAAATATTATTTTTTATATTATAATATATTATATCACTATCATTCGAAGCTATGGCGTACTCGCCATTTTTCGAAATACATATGCTTCCCTGCGATACAGACACATGTGCAACTTTTCTCGTTTTCACCAGTGTATACATCGTTTTTTCTTTCTTGAATGTCTCTAAGTTTTGTGGAGAAATACCTTTTAAGGCGACGATATATTCCCCATCGTCGGAAATCGCGAGCGCATAGATCGTACGAATCCCGCTAAAACTTTGCGAAGCACATACTATTCTATTTCCGTCTTTATCAAATATATAGATCGACCCATCCAAGAGCCCTGCTACAAAGTAACGCGAGTTCGCATCGATCGCGGTGATCTGCATAGGGAATTCTCTCTGCCATTGGATTGCGCCCTGGTCATCAATTTTTGCGATTCCCATCTGATCCCCTCGCAGCAATATTCTCCATGTGGATTTAAACCATGGATATGCAAATGCAGAGAGTTGCGAGGGCTTTTGCCTCAGTGAGTGGAGCTCAAGTGACTCAGGCACTCGCGCGTAGGATATCCATCCGAGTTCATCGATCGCCACGCTCGTTGTGCACGGCTGAAAGTAGATAATTTTTGATGCTGTATCGATATAGCCGAAAGTGAAGCCGCTATTGAAAGGTAATCGATTCGGAAGGCGATCTGACATTTCATATATTGATCGCGCCTGCGCAAACGACAAGAAGGTGGGCTGAGATGAGCGCGTCATTTTTTTTGTATCTCGTACCGCGAAAACAAGGTAAAAGAAGGCGAGCAATATGAGTATGAGAACTCTTAATCGTCTCTTCATTTCGCATTGATGGTGCATGACTACTGCTTGAGAGTCAAGGGATCGTGGAGCTTTTATCAGTGATCAGAATTCTATATATTTATGTGAAAGGAAACTCGATATGCAGCAAGATTACAAAGCCTTATTCGATATCGCGCGGAATGCCTGCGCTCAGAGTTATTCGCCCTATTCGAAATTCAGGGTAGGCGCCGCCCTCCTCTGTGAGGATGGGTCGGTTGTAACAGGAACCAATGTTGAGAACCGCAGTTATGGTCTCACCATCTGCGCCGAGAGAAGCGCTATTGTTTCGGCAATTGCAATGGGCAAAAGACGCTTCAAAGCGCTTGTAATCGCAACGCCTGACGCGCACTACCCGGTGAGCCCCTGTGGAGCGTGCCGACAGGTAATTTCAGAATTTATGCCAGCGACGGCTCCGGTTATCTTTGGTAATTCCGAAACATCGTTCGTCTCATCCACGGTAGGAGAACTTCTTCCCCACGATGCACTGCATGAATTAAATCACAACAACTGAGTTTTTTCCCTTGCGATCGAGACAAAGAACAGAAATTGACCAGAGCTTCTTACCAACTGCTACGAGTGTCCTTGTCGAGGAGCTCCGCCGCGTGGACTCTTGAAACCTCGCTCTCGGAGGTGCCTGAGAGCATACGCGCGATTTCGGCTTCGCGCTCTGTGCGCGTTAAGAAATGTATTTGAGTACTTGTTCGGCCATTCTCGACTACTTTTTCCACCTTCCCCTGATGATCAGCCTGAGCCGCGATCGTAGCAAGGTGTGTCACACAGAGCACCTGCCGGAATTGGCTGAGCTGACGCAGATAGCTACCAACTGCCACCCCAACCTGGCCACCAATACCAGCATCAATTTCATCAAATACAAGTGTTTCAACGACATCGCGCGACGCAAGAACTGCTTTCAGCGCCAAAGCAAGCCTAGAGAGTTCACCGCCTGAAGCGATACGGGAGAGAGGCCGTTCCGGTTCTCCAGGATTCGGTGCGATAAAAAATTCAACCTGATCGATACCCTTCGAAGAAATTCGATAGGCGCCATGATCGTCGGTCGATCTCGTGACTCGAAGGTAAACTCGTACCTCAGGCATTCCTAAGGTACGAACAATCTCTTCAATAGATGCGCTAAACGCGGCAGCAGCGGCCATTCTTTTCTCTGAAATGCGGACCGCTTTTTCGAGAACACTCACTTTGGCATGCTTCAACCTGTTTTCGAGTTCGACCGCGCTCTCGTCCGCGTGCGAATACGTTTCGACTGTAGCGCGCGCGCGTTCATACCGAGTGAGCACATCGGAAAGCTGCGGGCCATATTTACGCTTCAGGCGCTGCAGATCCGCCAATCGGTGCTCGATCGACTCGAGCCGGATTGGATCGAATCGCAGCCCAGACTGATAGTCTTTAAGTGATTCCGAAATATCCTCAACCTCGTAATACACCGCAGAGAGTCTGTCGGAGATCGAAGCAATTCTTCCATCAATGTTTCGCGCGCTTTCAATATCCGCGCGTACCCGCTTAAGCCAATGCAGCACGTTTGCGGAATCGGCCGCGTCCAGCAGAGCTGAAGCTTCAGAAATCGCTCCGTAAAGTTTCTCATGCTGAGAGAGTATTTTCTCCTCCGCTTCGAGCTGTTCATCCTCAGAGGCCTTTGGTTTGATTGATGCGATATCTTTGATCACAAATTCCAAGTAATCGATTTCCTGGGCGCGCTTGGCTTTCTGCTCCAAGAGCTGGGCATATTCGTGCGCGAGTTGTCGCCATGCGCTGTACTCAGTCTGAAACTGCTGAAGTTCCTCGTTCAACTCGGCAAATGCGTCTAACATTGCGATATGCGTCGATGAATCAATGAGCCTCTGATGCTCATGCTGACCATGAATATCAACAAGAAACTGGGTGAATTCGAGGAGCTGGTTCCTTGAGACCTGCCGTTCCTGTATCCACGCTAAGCTTCGACCGTTATCCTTCAATGTTCGTCGAATGAGAATACCTTCATCTCGCTCGCACTCTATTTCCATTTCATTAAGCCACTTTTGTAAATCTTCATATGGGCTATATGTAAAAACCGCAGATACTGTGCACTCCTTTGCACCCTCTCTGATGATGGAACTGTCCGCACGCGCACCTAATAAGAAACCGAGCGCATCTACGATGAGCGATTTACCCGCACCGGTTTCGCCGGAAAATATGGTCATCCCGCTCTCCAGCGAGAGTTCAATGTGGTCAATGATCGCGAAGTTCGTGACAGACAAGTGCTCAAGCATCATTGTCTCCTGACCAGCCAAGTTTTGTCCTAAGGGCAGAAAAAAAGACGTTCCCTGAAGGAACTACCAAGAGCGCTGGTTTATTGTAGCGCTGTAGTTTGACTGAATCATGGACTTTGAGACCGATCATATCGTGGCCATCGATCGTAAGGAGGGCACCCGTCTTTCTTGTTTCATCGATCGAAATCTCGACGAGCGTCGACGCGGGGATCAAGAGCGTCCGCGATGCAAGCGTAAATGGACAAATCGGATTGATGATGAAAGCGCCAATTTCTGGATGCACCGCGGGACCGCCAGCTGCTAGATTGTAAGCCGTCGAGCCGGTTGGTGTCGCGACGATAAGGCCATCGGCGCGGTAGTGGCCAAAGCGTTCATTGTTGACTGAGAGGCACATTCTGATCATCCTTGCGTTGCCTTCTGAGGATACGACGACATCATTCAATGCAATACCCTTGAATAGACGCGTCCGCCCCCTGTATGCCTGCACTCTCAGCATGAGTCTCTTCGATTCAGCAATTTTTCCTTTTTGCCAGTCGTCGAATGTAGAATCCCATGTTTCCATTTTATTGGCGGCGATAAACCCGAGAGTTCCAAGATTGATTGGTAATATGGGAATTCCCAAGGGACCCGAAAAACTCGCAGCATAAAGTAGTGTCCCATCACCACCAAGACTTATACAAAGATCATATCGGGAAAAGTCGGGTTTTTCGGAAATTGGACCTCGAAATGCGAGAATATCCGCATTCCAACTCCTTTCTTCAAGCTGCTTCTGGATGATCTTCGACGCATCTCCAGCATTATCCTTATTGAGATTTGTAAAAATGAGCGCTGACATACGCGAGGTCATATTGGCTCCTAAGGCAAAGTTGCGATGATCTTGCCTATCTGATCGACTTGTTGATTAGAAAGTTTATGGTGCATAGGGAAAAGTAGACAACGAAGGGCAAGGCTTCGAGCGCGCGGCAAACGTCGTTCGGCGCTCTCTTCAAGCATAGAAGCGCTGTTTGGAAAAGCCGGCAGTACCTGCACACCATATTTTTTAGCGTAATCGATGATATCTTTCGTTCCAACGGCAGAAATCAAAGGAAATGCGTAGAGTATTTCATTTTCGCCGACAGCGTCTGGAATGGTGTGCCGTGTCCGCGACAATTGTCCCTTTAGAATATCAAAAATCGCTTTTCTTCGCTCGATGAGCACTGAATAGCTCCTGAGCTGAGATAATCCAAGCGCCGCGTTGTAATCCGTCATTTTCAGTACGGAAGGCAGCGATTCATTCAATGAACGTAGTATTTGCGCATCTCGTTTTCCTTTTGCGCACAATAGGGATCCACCTCCTGTCGCTATCGCAGAATCAGCCTCTAAACTCCATATATAGAAGCGCGCATTTTGAATGCTGGTGATTTCACTTTTGACTCTACCTAAGGTGTGCGAAACATCTTCTATTATAGGAATGTTCAATTCGTGCAGCAACGAAGGTGAAGGAGTAACTCCTAAGGCATCGAAGAGTATAAGAATCGATGGATTAGCTGCTTGGATATCGTTGAGCGTCGGGTGAAGCGATGCTTCATCCACATCAAGTATCAGTGGTTCATATCCGGCATCCTCGACAGCGAGTCTATGCCAGTCAGGCGCTAAAGCTGAGAGCGCAATTTTTCCTCCCTCCGGCGGGTCGCAGATCTCTATAGCTTTGATAAGCGCATTATAGGGGCTTCTAAAGGCTAAGGATTGCTCAAATTGAAAATGTTCTTTTATTGCTTTCTCGAAACGATCTCTGTAAATATCCTCACTGATGGCATCTTCTACCATTCGGCTAAGAACGAGATCCATATCTTTTCGGGTTATATACGATGAAAAAACTGAAATCATTGTTTTTATACTATCATTTTAACGTGTCCCGGACAAGGATGAAACTAATCCCATCTTGTTATGATTGATAAAAGCTAATCTGGTTACTATGCGGTGTACACGTTGTCAATTACATTTTTTAATTTTTTGTCACCATTTTGGCAAATTTATGCAAAAAAATAAAAAAACCTGGCGACGACCTACTCTTCCACCGGTTGGCAGTACCATCGGCGT
>DYLX01000056.1 GCA_020721875.1 Leptospira biflexa | reverse complement strand
CCCGTCGAGGTTTTGCTCCTCTCGATCAATTTCAGGATCCTACCACTACAGAATATAGTCGCCAAGGGCAGATAGCGGGCAGAATGTGACGAGGAATCCGCCCATGGTCTTCTGAAATGGATGTTCGATGTTCGCGGAAACGACGAGATTCAAGTTGCCTGGATGGAGTGCGCGGAATGCACGAAGACCTTGTACTTCGAACGCATCGGCATCCCATTTGACTTCGATCGCGATGGGGGTTGTGTCGCTCGACATGATCACAAAGTCAATTTCGTGTCCTTGTTTATCTCGCCAGTTATGGATGTTGCTTGTTTGGCGAAGTGCCGCGATTTCGTTGAGGACTAAATGTTCCCAGAGAAGGCCTTTTTCTTTGGCTGGAACTTCGTGCAATCCCTGTGCCCATGCGACGAAACCTGTATCAAAGGCGTACACGCAGGGAGTCGACACAATTTCTTTTACATCGCGAGTGTGGTATGGCCTAACCACATACACGAGATGCGTCGCTTCCAGGATTGCTAGATAATTCATGATTGTTGGGCGGCTCACCCCGCAGGATGAAGCGAAGACTGAAGCATTAAGCCTTCCTCCACTCTGTGCGAAGAGCATTTCAGCGAATTTTAGGAAGGATGCTCGTCTTTCCAAGCGAAAAAGTTCGAGAATGTCTCGCGCCCAGAAGGCTTCAATCCACTCGGAGTAATCCTTCTCATCGCGGATATCCGATAAAAAGAGAGCGGGAAGTCCGCCGTGCAGTAGCCTCCGCATTCGGTCGCCCCAGTGAGGGAAATTCGAATCGGCTTCGCACAATGGCGTGAGGTAGAGTTCAGCCTTTCTCCCCGCAAGAGTATCTCTGAATTTGGATGAGGCGCCGAGTGTCGACGAGCCTGTGGCGATGATGTGCGTTTCAGGGAAATGATCCGCCGCTATTTTCAAGAGGAGTGCGGGATCATCGAGTCTGTGGATTTCATCAAGCGCCAAGACCTGTCCGCGATGCGACTTCAAGAACATTTCTTGGTCTTCCATCTCGCGTCTCACGGATGGCAGTTCGCAGTCGAAATAATGCACATTTTCGATACTTTGACAGAGAATGGTCTTTCCAGCGCGCCGTACTCCGGTAAGCCACAGTATAGAACGCCGTTTCCAAAGATCCGCGATGCGGGCTTCCCACCAAGGTCGAGGAATAATCATAGATAGAGTGTACTTCCAATACGTACCAAACGCAAGTGAAATTGCATTTAGTACATACCAAATGCAAATCGGATTCTCAAGAGGTGAGGAAACTGCAAAAATTCTGCAGATCAGTTCGGAGCTTTCTGGGAATTCTGATGCGCGAAGCCGGTCGCCACGAGGTAGGTCTCGAATGATTCGGCGCGGCAGGCTTCAGGCTTGAAGGCGCGCGCCTGCGCGAAGTGCCCGCGCAGCTCGGAAATGAGCCGTTTCTCTTCGCCACCCTGGAAAATTTTCATCACCAGCGCGCCCCCCGGCGCCAGCACTTCGAGCGCGAGTCCCATCACGGCCTCTACGAGCTCCTCCGAGCGGGCCTGGTCGACGAGCCGGTTCCCGGATGTCGCCGGGGCGGCGTCGGAGACTACAAGGTCATAGGGGCCGCGCTCGCGCAGGCGCGCGCGCACCGGTTCGTCCAATATGCTTCCTTTCAAAAAAGAAAAATTGGAGTCGGCGGGGGCGATCCCGAGGTCCTGGATGTCGACCGCGACGAGCGTGCCGCGCTCTTTGAGTTGGCGCAAGAGCCAGAGGCTCCAGGAGCCGGGAGCGGCGCCCACGTCGAGGATGGTGAGGCCGCGGGGGGCGCGGCTACCTAGTGTCGTCTCGTGTCCGCCGTGCCCGCCTTCAATCGTGCTACGCTCAATGCTCGTGCTTACAAGCCCCGAAGTACCGCGCGCATCCGAACCGCGGCCGAGATCCGCACCATCATCGACTGCGGAAGCGCGCGCCGAGACGCCGCCACGACCTCCGCCTATCCCCTTCAGCAGGCCGAACTTTCGCACGATTTCTTCGAGTTTGTAGACCGAGCGAGCGGGGTAGCCCTCTTTTTTTGCGCGGAGTGTCCAGTAATCGGGTCGTTCGTAACCTGCTGCCATGTGTCGTTCTCCATGTGGGGCGCGCTCAGCGCGCGGGTTGCCGGCGCGTAGGGTGCCGGCGCAAAGACTGGCTCGGCGCACCGGATGCCGTTCGCGCGCGGTATACTCCAGAGTGCGTCGCGCTGCAATGCGTTGTGTTGCGGTCTATTAGCGCGCCTCCTCCGTGTATTATTTCGCGAGGAGCCTGTTGAGGCGCTCGGAGAAGTCCTGGGGCACCTCGAAGCGCTCGCCCTCGGCGAGCATGGCTTCGTAGAAGAGGACGTTCGCAAGGTCTTCGAGTTCCTGGGTAATGGCGACATCGCCGGCGCTCAGTGTCTTGCGGGTATCGAGAGCGACAAGCCGCTCGACGAGGGGGTGCCCTGCGTTAATCTCGAGTATCGGCTTCGACTCGGGGATAGGGTCGTTGGTAAGTCGCTCCATCAACTTGCGATAGGCAGGAGTCGGCTCGTCTTTATCGACAACGACGCAGGACGGGCTCTTACCAAGGCGCTTCGAGAGTCGCACATCCTTGACACGATCGCCGAGCACGCCCTTGAGAATGCCGATAGCTTTTTCGCCCTGCTCCTTGTACTCATTCTTCGCCGACCCGAGTTCATCCTCGGCGTCGAGCTGCTGGAGGTTCTTGAACTGCATGCCCTCGTACTCGCCGATACCGCTGAAGGCCAGTTCGTCGATTTCGTCGGTACCGAGAAGCACTTCGATGCCCTTCTCCGCGAAGGTCTCGAGGAGGGGGGAGGCGCGCAGCCGCGACTCGTTCTCACCCGTCAAATAGTAGACGGATTTGCGGCTCTCGCCGGCTCGAGCTTTGTAGTCCGCAAGGCTTGTCCAACCCTCTGCGCCGGTGCTTTTAAAGCGTGCGAGTTTGAGGAGGGGCTCGCGGTTCGCCCAATCCGAGAGAAGACCCTCCTTCAGTTGAACGTTGAATAATGCTACGAAGCTTGTGTATTTTTCGGCGTTTGTGGTCGAAAGCTGCTCGAGCTCGCTAAAAAGCTTCTTGAGGGTATTTTGCTGAATCGTCATCATGACACGGTTGTGCTGAAGCATTTCGCGGCTCACATTGAGCGGCAGGTCGTCTGAGTCGATCACGCCGCGCACAAAGCGGAAGTAGGGTGGTAGAATCTGCAGCTCTTTGTCGGTAATGAAGACGCGCTTCACATAGAGCTTGATACCCTGCTCGTGGGTTGGGATGTAGAGGTCGGCGGGCACGTGCGAGGGGATATAGAGCAGGGAGGTATACTCGATGGTGCCTTCGGCCTTGGTATGGATCCAGAGGAGGGGATCTTTCTCGTCGCCTGTGAGCGATTTATAGAAGTCGATGTAGTCTTTGTCGGTGAGCTCAGACTTGGGACGGCGCCAAAGGGCGGTCGCGGTATTCACTTGTTCATCAACAATCTTCGTATCAGACTTGGCGGGATCCTTGGCGTAGTTTTTCTCCGTGGAGATGAGGTGAATCGGCCAGGCGATGTGGTTCGAGTAGCGCTTGAGGAGCTCTTCGATGCTCCAGCGCGAGAGATACTCGGAACCCTCATCGTTGAGGTGGAGAATCACGTCGGTGCCGAAGCCCGCGCGAATTCCCGGTTCGATATCGTACCCCGATTTGCCATCGCTCTTCCAGACATGGGCGCCGCTCTGGCCGGCTTTGAGGCTGACGACTTCGATCTGGTCGGCGACCATGAAGGCTGAGTAGAATCCGACGCCGAACTGGCCTATGAGGTTCGAGTTTTTACGGTCGTTCTCGCCGAGTCGTTCGAGGAAGGCCTTGGTACCGGAGCGTGCGATAGTGCCGAGGTTGTCCGCAAGCTCCTGTTCGTCCATTCCGATACCGTTGTCCGACACGGTGATGGTCTTCGCGTTTTCGTCGAGCTTCACTGTGATACGTGGCTCAAACTTCAGAGTCTTGAAAGCGTCGTCCGACACGGTGAGATACTTGAGCTTGTCGATCGCGTCGGAGGCATTCGAGATGAGCTCGCGCAGGAACACTTCTTTGTGCGAGTAGAGCGAGTGCGTAATGAGGTTCAGAAGCTGATTCACTTCAGTCTTAAAGGTAAAATTTGGCATGTGAGAATCTCCTGAAAAGCTGGTGTTAAAGAAGAAACCGATCGCCCGGTTATTCCTTTCTAATATAGCGAATTTTTAAGCGAGCGTGAATGTGCGT
>DYLX01000023.1 GCA_020721875.1 Leptospira biflexa | reverse complement strand
AGGCGATGTATGTCTTCAAATCCACCTCTTCGCCTGAAATCGCCTCTCTCATGCGTTCGATGATGCCTCTTAGGTTTTCGAGGCGTTCGACCTCCACGGTGGCATAGATTGACTGAACACTGAAAATCTCGAGCATCTCGCGCGCGGAGATCGCGGCCAAGATCGTCTCCTTAGTCGGGGTACGAAGCACACACATCGAGCGCGGTTTGATCTCGACAAGGCCATCAATCTCGAGGTGCTTGATTGCTTCGCGTACCGGCATCATGCTGATCTGCAATTCCTGCGCGAGCCGCTTGGTGGAGATTGTCTGGCCATACTTGAGTTTCCCGGATCGTATTGAGTTGCAAAGATAGGCATACACTTGCTCCGCGAGGCTTCTTTTTTCGATAACTTGCTCAGTTTCTTGCTGCATGGTGATTCCTTCAATACACGAGTCGTTGTAGGTCAGCCGCGATACTTCCACCATAGTACCTCGAAGTGGTATTGTAATCAAGAATATTAGAATCTGATATCTGGTATCTTAACTATTACAATCGCTCGACGATGCAATTTCCCAACATATTGCGCCTCATATTGCGCCTCATATTGGTGGCCGCGCTCAGCGAGATCTCCTTAAGCACTTGAATCTCAATGTAAAACCGGATACACCTAATCTTTAGAAAATAATGGAATTACCTCTACTTCGCCAGTCCACCGAGGAACGACGCAACCTCATACTGAATGGATCACTGCAACGCACGCTTTTGCTGCTCTCGGCGCCGACACTCCTGCTCGGTATCGTCCAGGCACTTATGCCTCTCGTCGATGGGCTCTTTATCAACAATATCGCAGGCACTATCGTCGCGAGTTCCGTGACCTACAGCGGGCCAATACTCAACATGGCGACGTCACTGGCACAGGGCCTCAGCGTCGCGGCAATGGCGATAATCGGCCAGCTCAATGGGAGCGGTGAGTTTGCCAGCGCAAAGCATAACGCAACGCAGATTATCGTTGTGGGCTCGATCCTCGGACTTATTTCGGCGCCCTTCCTCGTGATTGCCGCCGCGCTTGTCTCAGGCTTCATCAATCCGCAGATTTCGCACGATGTGTTTCTCTATCTCTCGCTGAATGCGATTGTTCTCCCCTTTTCCTTCATGGAATCGATCTACAACGGTATTAAGAACGCAAATGGCAAACCTGAAGCGCCCTTTATCCGGATGGTCATCATGCTGGCGCTCAAAATCGTTTTCAATGTGATATTCATCTACGCGCTTAGGCTTGGGATCGTGGGCGCAGTCCTCTCCTCGCTCGCCGCGAACTTTCTCGTTACCCTCTGGATGTTCTGGGATCTCTTTGTAAAAAAGGACCCGGACCGACTCGAACTGCATGGATTTAAATTCGATCTCTCCGCTACCAACCAACTGTTTCGGATCGGCGCTCCGGCAATGCTCAACTCGTTTATTCTCAATCTTGGATTCTTTCTCATTAATACCGAGGTTGAAAAGTACGGGCCTGTTGTCTTGAATGGTCAGGGTATCGCCAACAGCATCACGCAAGTCGCCTTCATACTGCCGGGTGCCTTCAGCTCGGCGGTTACTACGATGGTTTCTATGCATATCGGAGCCGGCAATCCCGA
Source organism: Leptospira biflexa (assembly GCA_020721875.1). Classification (GTDB taxonomy): domain Bacteria; phylum Spirochaetota; class Spirochaetia; order Treponematales; family Rectinemataceae; genus Rectinema. The sequence goes on along the minus strand of DYLX01000023.1, from coordinate 24,846 downwards.
GAAGGCGAAATCTTCGATGGTGCGCGGAACGTTGATGAGTGCAGCGGTGGCAGCGGCGATAATCGCGGTACTTGTGCCCGTCTCTTCTTCGCTCACCATTCTCTTCACACGGCGGAGCGATGTGCTCGTGATCGCGAACAATGCGCTTCACATTTATACTTACTCCGTGATTGGATTCGGCATAACCATCACCATTCAGGGTGCCTTTATCGGGCTGGGGCGCACCAAGGTGCCGCTCATGCTCGGAATTCTCCGCGTGTGGTTACTGCGCTATGTGTTCATCCTCCTTACCGAGAAATACCTGCAGTTTTATGCTGTCTTTTGGGGCAATCTTTTTTCCAACTACTCAGCGGCGCTCATTGCCATCGTGCTCATCTCCCGGACAACGTGGAAATCGGTGATCAAAAACCGCCCGCACAAGCCGCTGCAGGAAGTACATGCCGCCGTGTAAGGGTGCCACGGTCGCGTCTCCTTCGCACCACGATACAGCGCGCTAGCGCAGAATCTGCGCTATAACCTTGCGATCGATAGGATCGCTCGCCCGAAGTCCGCAGACATCGCGGAGAATACCCTCAAGGCCCTTCGGCACCTCTGTTGCCACGAACGCCGCATCATTCGGAAATAGATGGCCCTCCTCGTCGGTGCCGCGGAAATGTATGGCTGCGCGCACCGTGGCGGCGATGTGATCGAAGGGTGCGTCGTGACGCGCCGCGAGAAGCGCCGCGCCGATCAGGCGGTCGTCGCGTGCAAGCTTGCGGTAGAGGTCGCGCCCCACACGATAGAGCGTATCGCCGAGTGCCCGGTTCGAAAAACGGCGAAGGAGGTCCTCGATGTGGGCTTCGAGCGCGTCCTGGCTGAGATCGCGAGGATACTCGAGCGCCAAGGCGGCTGCGGATTCACGCATCGAAGCACGTACGCGGTCGAGCACGCCGGGGAGTGTGAGGGCCTGCCAAATGAAGGCTGTATGCGGCGACTCCAGGAACCCGAAGTAGGCGGTTGCGGCATGACCAAGGTTATGGACAAAGAGTTTCCGGTCGACATAGGCACGGATATTCCCGACAGGGCGAAGGGAAGGAATCGATGGAAGCGGGCCTTTGAAGGCGAGGGCATCGACAATGAGTTCATTGTACTCTTCAGCGTAGAGAAGCAATGGGTCGCGGGAGAGATCTTGCTTGGGCATGAGAGGTACCATTTTGCCGATTGAGGTTTCGACGAGGCCAACTTCGTTGGAGAGCGAAAGTCCAGGCGGAAGAAGCGGGGCGAGTGAGGCAGCGAAGAAGCGCGCGCCGTCGCGTATATTCTCGGCGATGATGATGTCGAGGGGACGATGCCGAGGGGCCGAGGCGCGCCGCACAATTCCGGCGGCAAGGGCGGGAAAGATGCTGGGGAGAGCGCCGAGGCCGACACTGGTCGCAATGTAGTCGGCGTCTGCGACGGCGCGCGCCACCGCTTCAGTGTCCGCTCCGTCGATCGCACGCACATTACGCACCGCGATAATCTCATCGTCATGGTCATTGCGCTTGATCGCGATGTTGTAGCCCTTGTGTTCGTTGAGAGCACGCACGATCGAAAGCTCCACATCGACAAAGACCACCTCGTAGCCGCTTTGCGCAAAGAGCTGCCCAATAAATGAGCGGCCGATTTTGCCTGCACCAAACTGAACGACATACCCCACGCTCATTGCCTCCCGCGTTGTGCGCGATAGAGCTTCGCGAGCAACTCGATACGGTGGCGTTTTTCACCTGGCGAAGCCTCGAAATAAGTACCGCCGATGTAGAAGCAGGCAAAACCACCCGCGACAACGGCCTCAGCGCAGGCCTCCTCCATGTCGAGCCTTCCCTTCGCAGCGCCCGCCTCCCTTTGCGCCGCCACCGCCCTCAGTAGCCCGCCTACAAAATTGTCTCCGCACCCCGTTGTGTCGCCGGGCGGGCGCTCGGCCGACTGCAACAACCGTGTCACTTCCGCCGATACTGGCAATCGGCCGGATTCGATCGGCGCGAACAGCCCGCCGCTCGAGAAAAAACGGATATCGCGCGCACCATCGGTCACGATCGCCGCGCCTGTGCCCTTGGCTTTGAAAAATGCGAGCGCTGTGTCGATGTCGCGCGTACCGCTCAGTTTCAGCGCCTCTTCACGGTCCATCACGAGAATGTCGATAAACTGGTAGGTCTCGTCGTTTGCGCCGAGCGGCCAGCGGGCACCAATCTTGGCAGGCGTATTCCGCGTATTCCGTGTATTCCGTGTATTCCGCGTATTCCGCATATTCTCCGCCTCCGAACTCGTGGCCAGCCGCGCCTCGCTCTTAAAATCGAACACCGTATTGACCACCACAATCGAACCACCGCGTTTCGCCCTCTCGCAAAGCGTACCCAGGCTCTCGTGGATGCGCGGCACAAGGGCGGTACCCCCGAAGGCGACGATGTCGGCGTTGTAAAAGTGAGCCGGGAGATGTTCAGGCCCGAACCGCGCTGCGACACCGAGCTCATTCACAAAAGTGCGTTCACCGTGGCCGTGGTCGAAGGTTGGATCGGAAAGGACGCACGTGAAGGGTGTCGGTCCGTCGAGCACGACGCAATCCGTCATATCGAGGGGAGTCCTTGCAGCAATCAGTGCGAGCTCGTCACCGCTGGAGTCGTTGCCCCGAGCGCCGAAAAAGCGCACGCGCACGCCAGGTGGTTCGCGTAGAGCGTGTGAATTGCGATCATTCTCCGCATCTCGAGAAGCATCCTCTTCGAACATCTGCGCCGCATGGATAAGCGCGACGATCGAGGGCCCCCCAAGGTTTGCGCGGGCCGGTTCGCGTCCGCCGGTGAGCTCATGAAGAATGTGGTCAAATGAGGGGGGACTACCCGCGGCCGCATCTGCAGTCGCGGATGCGGAGGAAGCCCTGACCGGTGCCATGATCCTCGGTGCGCGTTCCGCTCGCACTTTTCCTGCGAAACGCTCCAGATCCTCGACGAAAACAAGTTTTCCGGGTTCGAGCCCGCCATCGCCCGATGTGCGCGAGCGATATTTTAAGAATGCAGGGGAATCGAACCTGATATCGGTATAAAGATAGTCCATAAGCGCGCAGCCTGTACCCGATATGGTGATCAATGGTTACCTCCTGGGGCGGCGTGCTCGGAGCCCTTTGAATCCAGGGCGCAACTGTTGTGCACGCTGCTTTCATATCCGTGATTGGTCGCGGCGCTCTTGAGCTCGGAAAAGCTATTCGAGCGCGCGGGCTCGCCGATCGAGTAGCGGCGCATTTTTTGCGCGAGTGTCTTGCGGGTTACGCCGAGGGCGCGCGCAGCCTGGCTCTTGTTACCGCTCGCGTATTCGAGAGCTTCTTCGATGCGCCGCTTCTCATAGAGCGCCGCGGTGGCCCTAGAGCCCGCCCTCAGAGAAGCCTCATCGTGGCTCAGATCAGGCGAGGTGCTTGGGAGCGCACCGATGGGCGCGGCGACGGGTCCCGCCTGACAAGCCGCACCGGCTGGCGCCGTACCCTGTGCATCGTCTGGCGCCGCGTGGTCCTCCATCAGCGAGTCGGTTTCAATCCTCGAGCCTGTGCAGAGGAGTACCGCCTGGTGAATCACATTCTGCAGCTCGCGGATGTTGCCGGGCCAAGAGTACTCGAGCCAGCGGCGCATCACATCGGGCGAGATACCGTCGATGCGCTTATGGTAACGCTCCGCGTAAAGCCCAATGAAAAATTCGGCGAGATAGGGAATGTCCTGGGCGCGGCGACGGAGCGGCGGCAGGTTTATCTCGACCGTGGCGATCCGGTAATAAAGATCGCTCCGGAATTTACCCGCGCCGATGAGTTCGTGGATGTTGTGGTTGGTCGCGGCTACAATGCGCAGATCGACCGAAATTCGTTTGGTTCCCCCGACGCGCTCGAAACTGTTTTCCTCGATGACGCGGAGGAGTTTCGCCTGGATCGCGGGCGACATGTCGCCGATCTCGTCGAGAAAGAGAGTGCCTCCGTGCGCGAGCTCGAATTTTCCTGTTTTACGCTCGATCGCACCGGTGAAGGCGCCCTTTTCGTGCCCGAAGAGTTCACTCAAAAGGAGGTCCTCGGAAAGCGCCGCGCAATTGATGCTCACAAACGGAGCCGTGCCTCGGTTACTCGTGAAGTGGATGTAGCGCGCAAAAACCTCTTTTCCCACGCCGCTCTCTCCCATGATGAGTATGGGCGCAACACTGTCTTTCACACTGTCGAGCTTTGCAATGATGGCGAAGATCTCAGGCGATCTGGTGATGATCTGGCGTTGATACTCCTTTTGGTAGAGCTCCTTTTTGAGGTAGCGATTGTCGCGCTTGAGCTGTGCCACCTCGAGGTTCCGCCGGACAAGGGCAAGAAGCGCCTCGTTGTCGACGGGTTTGAGGATGTAGTCCGAAGCACCGCGCTTCATGGCATCGATGGCGGACTCGATGCTCCCATAGCCTGTGATGATGATAACCGGCAGCTCGGTGTCTTCGGTCTTGAGGCGCGCGAGCAGGTCAAGGCCGCTCACTGGGCCCTTGAGTCGCAGGTCGAGTACGGCGATATCGATCTTTGCCCGAGCGCATATCGACGCGGCGCTGTTCGCATCCTCGGTGACCTCAACCGCGTAGCCCTCGCGCTCAAAGAACCGCGAGAGACCGTGCCGTATTCCCTCTTCGTCGTCTACAACGAGTATGGTCGCCTTTTTCGTCATCGTTCATACTCCAGGGTAGGCAGCGGGCAGCGCGATGCGCACGGTGGTGCCGACGCCCTCCTCGCTCTCAATCTCAATAGTTCCCTTGAACTTCGCCACCAAACCGTAAACCACGGAGAGCCCGAGCCCGCTGTTGCCCTCGTTACCCTTTGTCGAAAAAAATGGATCGAAGACGCGGGGCAAGAGTTCCTTGGGGATTCCGCGCCCTGTGTCGGCAACGCTGCATTGTACCATGGATCGCGCGGTTTCGAATGAAGTTTCAATCTGTATTACACCCCTGTTTCCCATGGCTTCGAGCGAATTCTTAATGAGATTGATCAGAATCTGCTTGTATTCATCCTCGCCTATCGCCGCAGGCGGAATTGCAGCGCTCAGGCTGGTGTGGATGGAGACACCATCCTCGCTCTTGAGTGCGTAGTCAAGAAGGCGAAGCGTAGCGCGGATGCATGCATTGATGTCCGTTGCCGAAGCACCTGCGCGTGGCGAAGAGCTAAATTCAAGGAGATTGCGTACAATTCGTGCGATGCGCTTGGTTTCCTGTTCGACGAGGCGGAGGTCTTCGAGACGGTCGAGCTCCTTCTCGGCGTGCATGAGGTTCTGCACGTTCGTCAAAATAGAGCTGAGGGGATTGTTGATTTCGTGGGCGACACCCGCCGAGAGCATGGAGATACTCGCAAGCTTCTCGGCCTGACGGGTCTTTTCCTCGTAAGCGACCTTGGCCGTGATGTCCTCGATGACCATAATGCAGTGCACGGAGGTCGTCTCACCCTCACGCTCGAAGAGCGGATAGAACTTTATCTCGAAAGAGCTTCCCGACGAGGTCCGCCGCACCTGGGTGTCCGAGTTGAGGCCGCCGGAGATGACCGCGCGGATGCTCGTATGTACCGGTTCATCGAAGATCGCAGGAGAAAGCGCGTCGATGTTGCGGCCGATCACTTCAGTCTCGCTCCGCCCGCAGTACTCGAGGAAGGCCCGGTTCGCCTTTTCCACTGCAAACACCGCGTTGATGACGAGTATCTGCTCGTGGATCGAGTTGAAAATCTTGTCGTTGTACTCCTTGATCCGCGTAATTTCCTGAATGTGCGCAGAGAGGGCGCGCTTGTCTTGGTCGATGCGTGCGGACATTTCATTGAAGCCATGAAAGAGGTCGGCGATTTCGCCCTTGGCGGGTCCGGCGATCTTGACGGGCTTTTCGCCGCGCATGAGGCGTCGCATCGCATCGCGCAGCTGGCGCACGGGATTCGTGACCGCCTTGCTGAGCCCGAGGCTGAGGAGCGCAGTGAAGAGCGCCACAATCAGCGATACGAGAACAATCGAACGGTTGATGAATTCAACGCGGGCACGGTACTCGGCGAGCGAGAGGAAGGTGCAGATGTAGAGCGTTGACTCGCCCATGGTGCCGCTCTCTACAAGGCGCGCGTTTCCCGACTGCTGGATCACGACGCCATAGGGCACTCCACCCTCCATGAGCTCAGGCAGCACGGTGTAGGAGGTATTGAAGGTTCGCCCGCGCATCCACTCGGAAAAGGCCGTGCCCGCGATCGACCCCACCACAAAGTGGCTGTTTAGGGCGATGAGTGCTTTAACGCGCTGATTAAAGCTGAGCTGGTGCATAAGGGCCTCATCGACGCGCTTGGCAATGAAGACATCGATGGACCGGCCGTCAAACGCGCTTACGCGGACCGCGCCCACAAAGTAGAGGATGCCGTCCGTGAGTAGCATTTCGACGTAGGGATGAGGGCGATCGATGATGAAATCGTGGGCACGAGGCGCGGGAATGGGCTTGTCGGTAAGTGGTCTCACCGCGGTGAATTTTGACCAGGAATTCCGAATCACAAGAAATTCGCAGCCGGCCTGGATCGCCGCGTGCCTAAGCGGAGTTTCGAGGTCGTTGTCGGGCGCGATGTGCGCCTGAGCGGCGATTTGCGCTTTCAGTTTCTCAGATTTTGAGAGATCGACAATGGAGCCCCAGATGACACGCTTCCAGGAGTTGAAATTGTCGTACACGCTGAGCGCCTCGGTCTTAAGCTCCTGGCGCGAATCTTCTTCCTGACTCCTCGACACGCTTCCCGACACCAGGAGCGCAACCAACACCGCCTGGAGCACGATAACCGAGATAAAAGAGTTAAAGGTTCTCGCAAAAAATCTCATTGCGATCGTTTTTCGACCGACTCTGCTCCCACGATGAGGCTCACAATCTCCTCGGTCGTTGTATTCGCCACCAGACGCTCACCCGCCTTAATGCCACGCCGCATCACGATAATCCTGTCGGCCACCGAGAACACATCATACATCTGGTGGCTTATGATGATAATGGCGATTCCCTGCGCGCGCAGCGAATACACGAGCTCCAACACCTTCTTCTGTTCGGAGATGCCAAGGGCGGCGGTCGGCTCGTCCATAATGAGCACTTTTGCGTTCCAGTAGATGGAGCGAGAGATCGCGACGGCTTGACGCTGGCCGCCCGAGAGATTGCGGATGTTCGATTTGAGCGAGGGAATCTTGATGTCGAGGCGGTCGAGCACCTTGCGCGATTCCTTGAGCATATGCTCTTGGTTGACGACGGGGACGACTCCCAGTACCTTTTTTGTAGTCTCGCGCCCAAGAAATATGTTCGAGGGCACATCCATATTCTCGGCGAGGGCGAGGTCCTGGTAGATGGTCTCGATACCGTGGTTGATCGCGTCGATGGGCGAGTCGATGTGGATTTTTTGACCGTTCAAAAGGATTTCGCCTGAGTCGGGGCGGTGGACGCCCGAGATGATCTTGATGAGCGTCGATTTACCGGCACCGTTGTCGCCAACGAGGGCGACGACTTCGCCCGCATCGACATGGAAGCTGACATCGTCCACCGCGACGAGTCCTCCGAATCGTTTGGTGATATTTTTCGCCTCGAGCAAGTGCACCTGGGTTTCAGCCTTAATTTCAGCCATATTTACCACCACCTCTCAGAAAAATCCGCACAATTTATCCGCCGGCAGCGCGCTACTGGTTCCGGTTCGGAAATACCTGATCGATAATCACCGCGAGAATGAGGATCGCACCGACCAGAATATAGGTCATAAAGGTCTGCATACCGAGAATACGCAACCCCGTTTCGAGAATTGCAATGACGAGGGCGCCGAGGATGGTCCGCCCCACCGTCCCCGAGCCGCCCGCCATGCTCGCCCCTCCGATCACCACCGCCGCGATCGCCTCGAGGAGCATGTTGGCGCCCGCGTCCGGCTTGCCGGTGATGTACTTCATCACATAGCTGATGCCTGCCAGTGAGGCGAACATCGATGAGAGGACATATGCCTTGATAAGATCGCGCTTTACATTGATGCCCGAGCGGATCGCCGCGTCGATGTTGCCACCAATTGCATAGAGGTGGCGCCCAAATTTCATCTTTCCGAGGACAAAGGCAAAAATAAGGATGAAGATAAAGGCGAACACCACCATATCGGGCAGAATCGCGACCACGATCTGACCGCGCGCGACCTGCGGGCGCGAGAAGAAACTCAGCACGCCGCTCGGCGGGATGTAAAGGAAAGATCCGTTGCCGATATTTCCGGCAAGAGCCGGCAGGTTCTTGGTTGGAATACCCTGGGTCATCAGCTCCGAGATGCCATGCGTCACGCCGAGCATCGAAAAGGTCGCGATGAAAGACGGTACGCGTAAGTACGCGACGAGCCAGCCGTTCACAAGCCCTGGCAAGAGCCCAATGAGAATCATGGTTGCGCTCCCCGCGAGAATGCTCGCGAGCGGTGACATCCCCATCGCCGCGAAGGCCACGATCAACTTCGACGACACCACAGTCGAAAAGCCCATCACAAAACCGACCGAAAGATCGATACCGCCCGTAATGATCACGAAAAGCTCGGCGATTGCGAGGAGAAACACCTCCGTACCGTTAAAGAAGATGAGCTGCGCCGTGTCGATGCTTAAAAATGCCCTCGATAGCGCAGAAAAGAGGACGATGAGGATTAGAATGAAAATGCCGATCCAATTGCGCCCAAGAACCTCGGAGAGTGAAGATCGTCGCTCCGCACGAGTGGTTGGCATACTCCCCTCCCCTCAAAACAGATCCGGGAATGCCCGGTCGATGATCACGGCGATGGTCAGCAGCACGCCAACTCCGATATAGCGATAGAAGGCCGAGATGCCCGCGATCTGGAGGCCATTCTCCAGCACCGCGAGGACAAGGACTCCCACCGCAGTTCCCCATATCCGCCCCTTGCCCCCCGTCAAGCTGGCGCCCCCAATTACCACCGCCGCAACTGCCATCAGCTCATAGTTCGCGCCCGATGGCGTGTAGTTTCCAATGCCCGTCTGAAAAAGATTGAAGAGCCCCGCGATGCCCGACACAAAGGAAGAGATCACATATATGGACACAAGGTGACGGTCCACATTGATTCCTGAGCGGATCGCGGCGTCCATGCTGCCGCCGATCGCATAGGTATGCCGACCAAAGCGCGTGCGGTTCATCGTAAAGGCGAGGATAAAGAGCACCACGAGCGAAAGGAAGAGCGAGTTAGGAATGAGCCGCAGGATGCTCCGTACATTCAGCATCGTAATATAGGCTGGCTTCGCGAAGAAGCTCACTGATTTCGAGGGATCGATGTAGAGAAAATAGCTGTTGCCGATGTCATTGATCTGCTGGGGAGCGCCCATTACGGGCATAAACCCGTCGGAAAGAAAGAGGGTCACACCATTGCAGATGCCCCACATACCCATGGTCGCGATGAAAGGCGGTACTTTGAAGCGCGTTACGAGAATGCCGTTTGCAAGGCCTGGCAGAAGCGAGACGAGAATCGCCGCCGCACATCCAAGGAGAATGACTGCGGGAAGCGCTATGCCTCCCGCACCGAGGATCTGCATCACCTTGGCACCAAGCACCGAGGTGAGCCCGTATACATACCCTATGGAGAGATCGATGCCGCCAGTGATGACCACGAGTGTCTCCGCTGCGGCAAGCAGAAACGCGCCAGTGGAGAGGTGCAGAATGTTCTGGAAGTTCGTAATGTCGAAGAACCCCGGCCCCGCAACGCTGAAAATGAGCACCATCAGCACGAGAAACAGGGCGGACCAGTTTCTCGCGGAGAACCGTCCGAAGTCTGTCTGGAAGAATCCACTTCTCTCTGCCACAATAAACCTCTCGCTCAAATAATCTCATGTCTCCTCTCCACGAGGAAGAGGAGACATGAGTTCCCGTAACCGGGACTTTTTACTAATCTTTTACTCTTGAACGCGCACTCATTGATAGATGTACTGCTGCATACCAGGATCATTCACATTATCTTTTGTGAAAAACTCGAATCCAGGAATGACCTTCTTGGGCACTTGAACCTTCTGAGTCAGGTACTTGTACAACCACTCGACGCCCAGCGATCCCATCTCGCCCGGTTTCTGAGCAAGCACAAGATCGACGACGCCCTTCTTGAGGTTGTCGATGTTGGTGATGGTGGCGTCCCACGAAGCAATCTTGATTGCCCCGACGAGTCCGGCGTTCACGACAGCCTGATTGGCACCCTGCGCGCTGAACACGTTCGTTCCGAAGATGCCGACGATGTCCTTATCCTTCTGCAGCGCGGCAAGGGTCTGTTCCTGCGCCTTCTGCTGCACATCGAGGCACCACTCCACGCCGACCAGCTTCATGTTCGGGAATTCCGCGATGCCTGCGGTAAAGCCCTTTACGCGACCCGCAACCGATGAGACATCGGGGTTTGTTGCCTCGCAGAACACCTTACCCTTCTCGCCGACAAGCTTCGCAAGGTGCTCGGCAATCATCTTGCCGCCGAGCTCGTTATCAGAGCCGATGTAGGAGAGCGGGAAGCTGTAGTCGGTGTTCGGCTTGGAATAATCGCCATCGCCGAGGAAGGTATCCACGGTGATAATCTCGACGCCCTTGTCATAGATGGCTTTGAGCGGCGCCTTGAGCGCGTCGACCGACGTGGGGGCGATGAGGAGGCCTTCAAAGCCGCCTCGCTGGGCATAGGCTTGAAGGATGGGTACCTGATACTCGGGGCCCCAAGCTTTCGGATACTCCGCAACAATGATGTTAACGCCGAGCTCTTTGGCTTTGGCTCGAACGCCTTTTTCCATAGTGGTATAGAATGGATCCTGCACACCCGGCATGAAAAGGAACGTCAGCTGCTTTTTCCCCGCCTGTCCGAATACCGGCGCGACGGTGAGGAGCACGAGCAGTATGACTAAGAACACTGAATACCTTTTTTTCATGGTATCCTCCTTGGTTTTATCTCGGGACGAAATGCGTGGCGAAGCGCGGCTGTGGGTCCCGAAAATTGGTTAACAACCGAAAACAAATAAGCAAGGGGCATGCCAAATCATATATTGGGCGATAAGAGTGAACGCGGTATGCTATTTTAGCTTGATATTATTGGCTAAAACGCAAAACTTGACACGATGAGGAAGGCGCGAAGCTGCGAACGTGGCTGCGTTGCGCGCGCGGCACCTGCAAAAAAATGAAGCAGGGTGGATACTTGAGTATCCATCCTGCTGGGTACTTTGGTAGGCAGCTTAACTCAAAAGGTCGCGGTCTTCCGCATACTCTGCGCCGCGCGCCCTCTTGAAGAGCCGCACGAGGCCGGCGACATCCATCTTTTCCTTTTCCGCCCCGGAGAGGTCGGCGATAATCTCACCCTCGTGCATCATCACAATGCGTGTTGCTTGCTCGAGTGCGCGCTTCATGTCGTGCGTTACGATGAGCGCGGTGAGCTCGAACTCCGCGATGAACTTACGCGTGAGACCGCCGACCATCTCAGCATTCGCAGGATCGAGAGCGGCCGTGTGTTCATCGAGGAGGAGTACCGAGGGCTGCGACAGTACCGCCATGAGCAGGGTAAGCGCCTGGCGCTGGCCGCCCGAAAGCCTCGACACGTTCTCTTTGAGACGCTGCTCGAGCCCCATACCGAGCTGTGCCACCTTGCCCTCCATCTCGCGCACGAACCTGTGGGGCGTCGCGAGGCGGAAGCGACGGGGCCCTTTTCGGGCGGCCAGCGCGAGGTTGTCGAGCACCGTCATGTCGCCCGCGGTGCCCGCCAGGGGATCCTGGCGTACGCGGCCGACATAGAGGGCTCGCTGCCACTCCGGCAACGCGGTGACATCCCTGCTGTCGAGAAAAATTTTCCCCGCACGCACCGGCACCGTGCCTGCCACCGCGTTGAGCAGTGTACTCTTTCCGGCCCCGTTCGACCCGATGATTGAGACTGTCTGCCCCCGCTCAACTTCGAGCGAGAGTTTATTCAGCACCATGTGCTCCTGCCCGCCTCCGAGGCTGAAACTCACCACGATATCTTCAACACGAATCATCGGCGTTTCCTCCCATAGCGCGAAACGGCCACCGACGCGATGATAAGGATTGCCGTGAGGAGCCGAAGATCATTCGGCGTGATGCCTGCAACATAGCCCCAGGAGCGCGCAGCATACATCAGCGCTCTAAAAATGATCGATCCGAGGATGACACGCAGTAGCTGCACAGAAATGAACTGCGAATGCACAACGAGTTCGCCGAGCATTACGGTGGCAAGCCCGGCTGCCACGACACCCTGCCCAAGGTTCACATCGGCAAAGCCCTGGTAGGCCGCGGCCATTGCCCCCGAGAGCCCCGGAAGCGCGTTTGCGAGCATGATGCCCCAGGTGCGCAGATTACCAGGCTGAATGCCCGCCTGAATGACGGCGTTTTCATTGTCGCCGAGCGCGCCCATCGCGATGCCGACCTCGGTGTGAAAAAAGAGGTCGAGCACGGCGAAAATCAGGAGCACCACGAGGATACAGGCGAGGAGGAGCGACAAATCTGGTGAAAGCAGCCCGCCCGTGAATGTGCGCGCGAGGTTGAGCATGGGGTTGTTCGTGATGAGGGGCATGTTGGGCTTTCCACCCAGAATGCGGAGGTTGATCGAATAGAAGCCTGTCATCGTAACGATGCCCGCCAAGAGGGCGGGCACTTTGAGACGGTGGTACACGGCGGCAGTCGTGAAACCCGCGGCTCCACCCGCTAAAAAGCCCGCCAGCATGCCGGCGGGCACCGCGAGCGCCTTCGCGAAATGGCTCGGTGAGAGGTTAAGGGCCGAAGCCACCATGGCTCCGGCCGCGGCTCCCGCCGGGAAGGACCCCTCAACAGTCAGGTCCGGAAAATCCAGAACTCTGAAGCTGACGAATACTCCGAGCGCAAGAATACTGTAGATGAGTCCTTCGACGAGAATTCCTTCTATCATTGATCACATCACTTCCTGGTGAGCTGACCGTTCGAAATCACCACCTTCGCTTGGTCGATGATCGACTGATCGACTGTTATGCCGATCTTCTTGGCGGTGTCGAGATTGAGCACAGAGCTCATGTCGGCGCTGTCGGTCGGGAGATATGCCGGGATATTCTCGGTCTTCTCGCCATTCAGCACGCGCACCACGATCTTTCCGGTCGCCACGCCCATTTTGTAGTAATCGTATCCCATCGCCGCGAGCACGGGAATGGTCTCGGCCGAGGATGGGTCGGCGGTAACTACAGGGATTTTTTTCTCGAGCGCCACTTCGGCGATGCCGCTCAGCGCGGAGAATACGGTGTTGTCGTTGCCGAGGTAGAGGCCGTCGATGCGTCCCACGATGGAAAGCAGCGCCTGCTTTGCTTCAGAGGAATTCGTGATGGTCGATTCGACGTATTCGAGACCATTGTCCTGGCAGTATTTTTTTACGATACCCGCGATGGTCACGGAGTTGGCCTCGCCTGAGGCGTAGATGTTGCCGATCCGCTTGATATCCTTTTTAAGCGCGCGTAAAAGATCGAGCTGCTCTTTGACGGGAGTCATGTCCGATGTGCCGGTGATATTGGCACCTCCCTTATCCATGCTCGCCACGAGTCCCGCCGCGACGGGGTCAGTGACCGCGGAGTAAATGACGGGTCTATCTTTAATTTGATTCGCGAGAGCCTGCGCGGTCGGAGTCGCGATTCCCACCGCCACCGCTACTTTTTCATCCTTGAATCGCTGCGCGATCTGTGCAGCGGTATTCATATCGGCATTCGCGTTCTGAAGGTCGATCTTATAATCCGGCTTAGAGGCCGTGAGCTCATCAACGATTCCTTTTTCTATCGCATCGAGCGCGGGGTGCGACACAAATTTTGCGACACCGACGATCTTCGCGTTCTTCGGAGCACATGAAAAGAGCAATCCAACCAAACCTACCGCGGCGACGAGCCTAATAATGGGACGCATACATCCTCCTTGCAATGCTGAGTACATATTTTTTGTTACTATTTGTAGTAACGTGGGCCATTGTAGCGGCTCCACTGAATTTGGTCAATATGCAAAAAAAGAGTATTTTACAATGCTCTCTGGAGAGTTTTAAATATTGAAACGACATGTGCAGAATATAAAACATTATGTCATGAATAAATAAAAAGCTTTGCTTTCCATAGAAACACCTTGACACAAAAGTTTCTGACATATATCCTTGCCAGAAATCGGCTTCATTCATTATTTATACGCATGTTTTGTATATGCGAAAGGAGGAATAAACGATGAAGCGACATAATATGGTACTGTTGGTAATGGCAAGCCTCATGGTCATTTTCGCCACCCAGGGCGCGTTTGCGGCTGGAACGATTAAAATCGGTGTAGCCGGCGCATTCTCTGGAGACCTGGCTTCCTATGGGCTTCCGACGGTCAATGCCGCGAAACTTGTCGCGCAGGACTACAATGCCAAGGGTGGCATTAACGGCCAGAAGATCGAGCTCGTTATCGAGGACGATCAGTGCAAGCCCGAACTCGCGACGAATGCCGCCGCCAAGCTGGTGAGCGCAAAGGTAGTTGCGGTGATCGGACATATTTGCTCCGGTGCCACGAAGGCCGCACTTGGAATCTATAAAGATTCCAACATCGTGACGATTTCTCCGTCGGCCACAAACCCCCCTCTTACCCAGAGCGGCGAATATCCGAATTTCTTCCGGACGATCGCCACTGACGATGCGCAGGGAAGACTCGCGGCGTCGTTCATTATTAGCAAGCTCAAAGTAAAGAAGATCGCGGTGCTCCACGACAAGGGCGACTACGGCAAGGGTTTCGCTGAGTTTGCCAAGCAGAATGCCGAGAAAAACGGCGTGCAGGTTGTACTCTTTGAAGGTATCAATCCTGGCGCTCCGGACTACTCCGCGGTGGTCAACAAGATCGGTAACGCAAAGGTCGACGCGGTAGTGTGGGGCGGCTATCACCCCGAGGCCTCTAAGCTCGTTCAGCAGATGAAGGAAAAGGGAATGAACATCCCCTTCATCTCCGATGATGGTGTCAAGGACGACACCTTTATCGAAGTCGCCGGCAAGTACGCCGAAGGCGTCTACGCCACCGGCCCGACCGACACTTCGACCAATGCTCTGGCCATTAAGGCGATCGCTGAACATAAGAAAGTGTTCGGTACTGAGCCCGGCGCATTCTTCCTCAACGCGTATGCCGCGGCCCAGGCGCTCTTCAACGCTATTGCAAAAGCCGGTTCAACCGATTACAACAAGATTGTAGCCGCACTGAAGTCCAACTACGTTGACACCCCACTCGGTCACATCAGTTTTGACCAGAAAGGTGACATCATTGGATTCGGATTTTCCGTCTACCAAGTGCAGAACGGCAAGTTCGTAGAACTGAAATAACACCTTTTTCTGCGAGCCTCTCTGAAGCCGTTCTGGCCCACAAAGTCGGAACGGCTTCTTTGTAAGAATCCTATTTCCAAGGATTATCACATGGATTATTTCTTAAAACTTTTTTTGAGCGGGACGGCGAAGGGAAGCATCTACGCGCTCATCGCGCTCGGATACACCATGGTCTACGGCATCATTCAGCTTATCAACTTTGCCCACGGCGAAATTTACATGATCGGCGGATTTACTGCCCTCATTTTGGGCGGTTTTTTCTTTTCCAACGGCATGCCGGTAGGTTTTGTCCTGCTCTTTTCAGTGCTCCTCTCTATCATGTACGCGGCGGCATTCGGATTTACGATTGAGAAGATCGCGTATCGGCCGCTGCGCGAAAAACCAAGGCTCTCTGCCCTCATCAGCGCCATCGGCGTCTCCATCGTGCTCCAAAACTTTGTGCTTCTCGCTCAAACCGAGAAATTTCTTCCATTCCCTTCATATCTTCCGGAATTTTCATGGCTTCAGTCATATAAAGAATATATCAACTCGACTCAGCTCATCATCCTCGTGACGACCGCGGTCATCATGGTACTCCTCACGTTGCTCATCAAGTTCACGCGAATCGGCAAGGCAATGCGCGCCACCGCACAGGACATGCACATGGCGCAACTCGTCGGCGTCGATGTTAATCAGGTCATCTCCGTGACCTTCATAATCGGCTCGGCGCTCGCTGCGATAGGTGGCGTACTCATCTGCTCCTACATGGGACAGATCAACTACTACATCGGCTTTATCGCGGGCATCAAAGCCTTCGTCGCGGCGGTACTCGGCGGTATCGGCAGCATTCCTGGCGCGGTACTCGGCAGTTTTGTGCTCGGCTGGACGGAGAGCCTTGGCACCGGCTACATATCGAGCGATTATGAGGATGCTTTCGCATTTATCATCCTCATTCTGATCCTCCTCGTCAAACCCGACGGAATTCTCGGTCGATCCCAGCGACAGAAGGTGTAAATCATGAAAACACGATCACTGCTCACCGATATCGGAAAATCGCTTCTCAACGCACTGTGGTTCATGGTTTTGCTTTTCCCGCTCATGGTAATGAAAGTCAATGTGACCATGGGCGTGGCAAAGGTTGATTTCCGCTGGGGGAACTTGCCACTTGTGGGAATCGCGGCATTTGTGCTCTCGTTCGTGTGGAAAATCGCCCTCGACTGGAATGAGCGTCGGGGCGGAAAGGGTCAGACGGACTCGGGGCTCGGCGCCACGAAGGCGCGTCTCAATGGATATTTCGCAAACCCAGTGGTCCGCAGAGGCTCGATTCTCGTACTCATGGCGTTTGCGGTTGCATATCCATTCCTCTTTGGGATGTACCACACCAATGTCATGATCACCGCCTTCATCTATGTGATTCTTGGCCTCGGGCTTAATATCGTCGTGGGGTTGGGTGGTCTACTGAACCTTGGCTATGCCGCCTTTTTCGGCGTGGGCGCCTACACCTACGGCCTCATGTGGAAGTACGTGGGTCCATCCTTCGTCCATGCGGGGATCAACACGGGCTGGCTCTTCTGGATCTCGCTGCCACTGGCGGGTATTGTCGCGACGCTTTTCGGCGTGCTCCTGAGTCTCCCCGTACTCAGGCTCAGGGGCGATTACCTCGCCATCATCACACTCGCGTTCGGCGAGATTTTCCGCATGGTGATGCAGAACTCGAGCGACTTTACCGGCGGTGCGACAGGCATCAGCCTCATTCCACGCCCGTGGTTTTTCAATCAAAAGCTGCCTCCGATCAAGGCGGCGACCTACATCTACTTTATCGCCTTTGTACTCGTGATCATCACGATATTTGTGGTGCGGCGGATCGAGGACTCGAAGGTGGGTCGCGCCCTCGAAGCGATGCGCGAGGATGAGATTGCCTGTCAGGCGATGGGCGTCAATCTCGTTAAGAACAAGCTCATCACTTTTGCGATGGGCGCCTTTTGGGCGGGCATCGCCGGCGTGCTCATGGCGGCGCAAACAACGTACATCAACCCCGACAGCTTCACGCTCTGGGAGTCGATTATCATTTTGATGGCGGTGGTCATCGGTGGTACAGGTTCTATACCTGGCGTCATCGGTGGCGCGATTCTCCTTAAGCTGCTCCCCGAGTACTTCAGGGCCCTCGCCCAGTACCGCATGCTCATTTACGGCATCGCGATGATTCTTGTCATCATCTTCAAGCCCGACGGCCTCATTCCGCGCAAGCGTAAGCAGTATACCTTCGAGCAAAAGGGAGCCGCGAAATGAGCACCGAAAAACTTCAGTACCAAAAAGAAATTCTTGAGCTCGATGACCTCGTCATGACCTTCGGCGGTCTCCGCGCCATCGACGGCGTTTCGATGCACATCGACGAAGGCGAAATCGCTGCGCTCATCGGCCCGAACGGCGCGGGCAAAACCACAATCTTTAACTGCATCACTGGGGTATACAAGCCTACCGAGGGAACTGTAAAGATCCGCAACCGGAAGGGCCATGCCGAAGAGATCAGCGGCCTTAAGCCCAACATCATCAACCAGAAGGGCCTCGCCCGGACCTTTCAGAACATACGTCTCTTCGGCAACATGAGCGTCCTCGAGAATGTTATGATCGGCCGGCACAACTCCCTCAATGCGGGAATCTTCAAGGCGATTGTTCGCGATTCCCCAACCCGCCAAGAAGAGCAGCGCGTCATCGAGGAGAGCTATGAGATTCTTAAAAAACTCAAACTCGATCCCTATGTCAACGAGATGGCGAAAAACTTGCCCTACGGCGAACAGCGCAGGCTCGAGATCGCGCGCGCCCTGGCCACCGATCCCTTTCTCCTTCTTCTCGACGAACCCGTTGCAGGCATGAACGCACAGGAGACCAAGGAGCTCGAGGAGACTATCAACGTCATCCGCGACCAGGAGAAGATCACCATTCTGCTCATCGAGCACGATATGAGCCTTGTGATGAACGTGAGCGAGCGCATCTATGTGCTCGACTACGGCAGGCTCATCGCCGAGGGCACTCCACGAGAGATTAAGCGGAATCCCGAGGTCATCAAGGCATACCTAGGAGAGTAATATGGCATTGCTCGAGCTCAAAGATATCCACACATTCTACGGTAACATACAGGCCTTGAAGGGCATTTCGATTTCGGTCGAAGAGGGAGAGATCGTTACGCTGATCGGCGCGAACGGCGCCGGCAAGACGACCACCCTCATGAGCATCTGCGGTATCACGCCCATTCGCGAAGGCGCGATTTTTCTGAACGGCAAGGAAATTTCGAGAATAAGCCCCAACAAAATTGTGCAGATGGGGGTGTCGCAGGTTCCCGAGGGACGCCGCATCTTCCCGCAACTCACTGTCTCGGAGAATCTCGACATGGGCGCGTTTCTGCGCTCGGACAAAGAGGGCATCAAGCGCGACATCGAGGAAGTTTTCTCGATCTTCCCGAGACTCGCGGAGCGACGCAATCAGCTCGGCGGTACGCTGTCGGGTGGTGAGCAGCAGATGCTCGCGGTATCGCGCGCACTGATGGCGAATCCGCACCTGCTCCTTCTCGACGAGCCCTCGCTCGGCCTCGCGCCCCTCGTTGTCCAAAACATCTTCGAGGTCATTCAGAAGATCAACAAGGAACGGAAGACTACCATCCTCCTTGTGGAACAGAACGCGAATATGGCCCTCAAAATCGCGAACAAAGGCTATGTGCTTCAAAATGGACTCATCAAGATGTCCGACACTGCAAAGCACCTGCTCGAGAATGAGGAAGTCCGCAAGGCGTATTTGGGTTTATAGGGTTTTTGGGAGTATATTGTGAAGAGAAGAGGTATTCCCCCACATTGCATTTACGGAGGTATGTCATGAAAGTCGGCCAGAGAATGACACGCAATCCTATTACGATTACTCCAGATACCGCGGTGCCTGAGGCTCAGGCTATCATGCGTCGCGAAAAAATAAAGAGGCTTCCTGTCGTCAACAAGAATGGCAAGCTCGTGGGTATCGTTACTTCGCTCGATCTTATCCACGCATCGCCCTCATCGGCGTCGTCGCTCGACATTTATGAGATGCACTACCTGCTCTCGAAGCTGAAAGTCGAACAGGTAATGACAAAAAACGTGATCACCGTCGGCGAAGACCTGCCCATCGAGGAAGCAGCCCGCATCATGGTGGACTACCAGATTTCCGGGCTCCCCGTAATGCGCGGTGAGGTGCTCATCGGCATTATCACCCAGACCGACCTTTTCAAGCTCTTTATCGAGCTCTTCGGCGCGCGGCACAAGGGTCTAAGGCTCACGCTGCTTCTCCCCGAGAAGAAGGGAGAGCTCGCCAAGCTCTCCAGCGCGATCACCAAATGCAGCGGCAACATCATCTCGTTTGCAACCTTCGAGGGTGAAGATCCGACCAATGGTTACTGCACGGTGAAGGTGGGTGGTGTGGACAAAGACACCCTGCTCGCAGCGATCAAACCTGTAGTAGAGGAAGTGGTCGATATCAGAGAGACCTAAAGAGTGTGGCTGCGCGCCTCGGTGCTCAGTAATGCGCCGGCGCCTCACCTGTGTCCCTCGGTGCTCAGTAATGCGCCGGCGCCTCACCTGTGTCCCTCGGTGCTCAGTGGCGCTGTCACCCAATAGCACGCCTGGGCAACAGGCTAACGGTGCCGCCTCGCAGAGCTTGAATCGCGCCGTGACCTCGCCGCATCGATCGATTTGTGTTGCCATTCTCGAAGTATGCTGCGCTCAAAATCGAGGATGATACCGAGATGGCGCATGAAAGCCTCGTCGCCAGTAACTGTGGACTGAGGCTCGCCCTTTATCGCGCCCCCATCCCCCAGCACAAGGTTCTCGCGCAAACTCCTCAGGATCGCACTGCGTTTTTCAATTTCTTCCAAAATATAAAAGAGTTCAGTTGGCGTGCGCGCCAGCCTGTCCAGCGAGACGACTACAAGAGTATCGCCTGGCGTCAGGGTGTCGAGGGCTTGGCGGAGCTCTGGTCTGTCGGCATCTTTGGAGAGCTGTCCTTCAGAGAAGACTGTCGTGGCGCCGGCGTCCCTCAATTCTGCGATTTGAGACTCAGCATCAAAGTCTGGGACCTTGGGTTCCCGCCCACTGAACGCTCGAAAACCGAGTCGCGCATATCCAATAATTTTAGCCACGTCGCTTTACTCCCGTAAAATACTATAGCCGCCTTACCTTGACCGCGCCACTACACCGTCATATTCTTTTCCAATCATGCATCAGACGCTCAACAAAAAGATTGTGTGGATCACCGGCGCCTCTTCGGGCATAGGCCGCGCTCTCGCGGTTGAGGCGGCGAGGCGCGGCGCGCGGCTCATACTCTCGGGGCGGAATGAGGCGGCGCTCCGCGAGACCGCTCGCGAGTGCGGCGCGGCCACTGGTTCCGGCAATGCCGCCCAGGCTGACGTGGATGGGGGCGCCAACTCTAGGCACACCGAACGCGCCCTTCTCCCCTTCGACCTCGCTGACATTTCGGCGTGCACCGATGCCGCGCGCCGCGCCGAAGCGATATTCGGCCGTATCGACGTGCTTGTGCTCAACGCGGGAGTAAGCCAGCGCGCAAAGTTCGCCGACACATCGCCCGAGGTATTCGATACGATCATGCGCACAAATTTTAGCGCCTCGGTGGCGCTGACGCGGGCGGTGCTCCCTGGCATGCGTGCGCGCAGCTCCGGCACCATTGTCGCCGTCTCGAGTATCGCTGGACTGATGGGCGCGCCCTGGCGCACTGCCTACTCTGCGTCGAAGCACGCGCTCGCGGGATTCTTCGGCTCACTCCGGGCTGAACTCTACGGCAGTGGAATTCAAATTTCGATGGTGTACCCAGGATTTGTGCGCACTGCGATCTCTGAGAATGCCTTTACGGGCAATGGTTTAAAACACGGCGAGCTCGACCCGCTGCAGCAGGCGGGCCAGGATCCGGCCGTAACCGCGCGCATCGTGTGGAACAGGGTGGACGCGGGCGCGCTCGATATCAGGGTAGCTTTTGATTTCAAAGCGTGGCTCGGAGTGTTCCTTTCGCGGCACGCTCCAAGGCTCTTTATACGTTCAATTTCCAAACACGGAGGACTGTAACGCGGGTTTAACTTGATTATTTCGTACCTATTCCGTGCCCGCTCTGAAAGGATTATTCGATGTCAAATATCATTCTTGCGATCTTTGTAGTGCTCTTTCCAATTCTATTTCTCTTTATAAAAGAGCGCGTCCGTTTCATGTCGAGGTGGAGTACGCTCATTGTGTGCTACATCGTCGGGCTCGCCCTCGGCAACATCGGAATTCTCCCCAGCTCCTCAGCCGGGTTGCTCGACACGCTCTCCAGCGTCGCCGTCGCGATTTCGATTCCGCTTCTGCTCTTCTCTGTCGATATCGCGCAGTGGAGGAAATTGTCGGGCAAGGCGATTCTCACCTTCGTTCTCGCCGCGTTCTCGGTGAGCGTGGTCGGCGGCATCGCGTACGCGTTTTTCAGAACAAGCCACGCTGAAGCCTACAAGGTAGCGGGCCTTCTGGCGGGGCTCTACACCGGTGGCACACCAAACCTCGCCGCGATAAAAACCGCGCTCAATGTTGACATGAACGTGTACCTGGCTGTGCACACTTCGGACATTATTCTCTCAGCCCTTTATTTACTGGCGGTAATGACCATCGCCAAGCCCGTGCTCCGGCACTTTCTCCCGGTTAAAAATTGGGACAGCGATGGCGCATCGCCCACAAATCTCAATTTCGACACGGGGTTTTCGGAATATTTCAAGAAGGGACAGTGGAAGAAAATTCTGGTCGGTTTTGGATTAGCGACGCTGATTGTGGGTGTATCGCTCGGGCTCTCGTCGCTCGTGCCGGCTGATTTTCAGACGATGGTGACGATACTCCTGATTACGAGCCTGGCGCTCGGCGCATCTTTTGTACCGCGCGTCCGCGCGCTCCCCATGACCTTCGCGACGGGTGAGTATTTTCTCTACGTGTTCGCGGTGGCGGTTGGCGCGATGGGCAATATCGCTCAAATTTTTAACAGCGCGGGGACGTATTTTGTGTATGTGGCGCTGGTGCTCTTTGGCTCGTTTCTGCTCCATGCCGCGCTCTGCGCCCTCTTCAAGATCGATGTGGACTCGATGCTGATCGTGTCGGTCTCGGCGATCTGCTCGCCACCCTTCGTGGGCCTGGCCGCGGTATCGATCAAAGCACGCAGGCTCATTCTGCCAGGCATTACGACGGGTATTATCGGGTACGCCATAGGGAATTATCTGGGCATCGCGCTTGCGGAGTTACTCAAAGCCATAGGCGGTTAGTTAGGCCGACTCGATATTGGATACGGAACCTGCGTCTCATTCGGGCGCGGCCGGCTTGGTTTTCGGCGCGCAACTTGGTGAGCACCTTCAGTACGCGTGTGGCAGCGGCCTCAGCTCTTGGAAGGCGCCGCGCGCCGCCTCGAGGGTTTGCGCGATATCGTCTTCAGTGTGCGCCAGCGACATAAACCAATTGTGGTGCGGATGCATGAACACACCGCGGTCAGCCATGGCAGCACAAAAGCGCTGATTGAGATAGAGGTCGGGATCTTCGTCGAAGGTGAGGTAGGGAATGGCCGGAGGACCTGAGACCCGCGCGCCAAATCCCGCCTCCCGCCCGAGCTTCTCCAGCCCCTCTCGCAGCATGCCGCCGAGCCGTGCCAGGCGCGCGGTTCCGCCCATTCTCTCCATTTCGTCGAGCGTCGCCAGGGCGGCGATCATCGGCACGGCGCTCATCCAGTAGGTTCCCGTGATAAAAAAGCTCGAGGCTGTTTTCCTCAGTTTTTCGCTTCCCATGAGAACCGAGATCGGGTAGCCATTGGCGAGAGCCTTGCCCATTGCGACGAGGTCGGGGTGGGCGCCAAAGTACACGTGGCTACCACGCACGTCGAGGCGGAAGTTCGCTCTGATGTCGTCGACGATGAACCAGGCGCCTTCGGCGCGGCAGAGGCGCTCGGCTGCCTGCAGAAATTCAGGTGTCGGCAGTTGCTGGGGTTTATAGGTTGGGTGGTGATAGGGAGTGAGAATGAGACAGGCGATCTTACCGCGCTCCTCTCTGAAGCATGCCTCGAGGGCCGCGATGTCGTTATAGGGAAAGAAGCGCAAGTCGCGCTGCTCCGCCTGGGTGAAAACCGGGAACACGTTGGTCGAACACCAGTTCGCCGCCCCATGGTAGGCGCCGTCCGCGGCGATGATGATCTGTTTGCCCGTATCAGCCCGCGCAATGGAGGTTGCAAGTGTCGTCGCGTCAGTGCCGTTTTTCACGAAAACTGCCCAGTTCATCCCCTCTACCAGGGCGACGAGACGCTCGGCAAGTTCGACCATAGCCGGGTGCGGCTGATTGAGGAGGTCACCTTTGCGCGCCTGTTCGAACGCGGGGCCGTCCACTGCCGGATTTCCATAGCCCACGATCTGGCTGCCATAGCCGCAGAGATAATCGATGAACTCGTTGCCGTCGACGTCGAAGATGCGGCTGCCTTTCCCGCGCGAAAGATAGTAGGGATAGCGGCCTGGCACAAGAAAGCCTGGGCTCTTCGAGCCGTAAATGCCGCCCGGGATTACTTTTGCCGCGCGCTCGAAATATGCCTTCGATGCACTAAAATCTCTCATACTTCAACTCCAAGGTACCAGGAAAGACGGTCGAGCACCGCGAAGAGGCCTTGAACTAGTGGCAAGAGTCCCTCAATGCGGACCTGTCCTGAGCCGAGCGCGACCACCGCCTGGCGCGCGCCCGAGAGCACTTCGATTGCGCTGCGGTAGTCCGAAAAGCTTAGCTCGGCGTCAATTGGGTCTGGCGCCATATCCTTTTCTTTGGTAGCCGAGGTCACCGGGGCTGCCGCATGCGATGCGGTTGCCGAAGTTGCTGCTCGCGACGCGTTCCCCAGTGTATGGGTGGTCGGCGCAGTTGCCAAGGTTGCCGCGCGCGGTCCGAAAACATTGATACTATTTCCATTTTTTATAATGATATATTCGATTTCTTCGACACTGACGCGCACCGATCCGTCGGGTACAATATGCATCCGGCGCGCGAGATAGCTCTCTCCAGCGATCGCATGGAGGCCAAAGAGTGTCGCGGTGAGGAGAAGCTTGGCTTTGACGGCGCCCTGTGTGGCGGGATCGTGCAGCATCTCGGTTGCCTTTGAAGAGGCGCGCTTAAAGCAGGCGAGCGCTTTGAACGCACCCACACCGAGAGGAAGAGGAATCGCCATTCCTTTTTTCCCGGAGAGCACCTTCACGGCGGCCTCCGCGTTGGGGAAATAAAGCTCCAGCGATGGGCTCCGCGAGCGCACCCCTCTGCCCTCTGGCTCGGCTTCTGCAGGAACTTCGAGCCCAATCGCGGGCCCAGCTCCTCCCACTTTGATCTTTATCGCCATGTCGCGCGCCGTATATCCATCTCTTAACCATGGGTCGGCCTCCCACGCTTCTTCTACCAGTTGTAACGCAAGTGTCGCTTTAAGCCGTGCCAACACGCGCTTTTCTTCCTGATTGAGTTGTGCGAAATTCACTTTCATGTTGAATGCCTTAAAGAATTGTAGT
>DYLX01000022.1 GCA_020721875.1 Leptospira biflexa | reverse complement strand
CAAGAGCGCGTGTTCGACACCCTTCGCGAGCGCAAGATCGGCCTCGTTACCATCGACAGACCCGACCTCCCAGGGCTCCCGCCGGAATCGGTCATCGTGACTTCCGACATCTGCTATTATCGGCTCCACGGGCGCAACGCCGACCTCTGGTGGTCGGGCGACGCGACGAGCCGTTACGAGTACTGCTACTCCACCGACGAACTCAAAGACAGAGCCCGCCTTGTGCGCGGCATGTCCCGCCAAGCGAAAATTCTTTTTGTGGCGTTCAATAATCACGCGAAGGGCAACGCGCCCAGGAACGCGGCACAGCTGCAATCGATATTAGCCGATCAGGCGGGGTGAGCGGCACCCACGAAGCACCGCAAGGGCGCTGGGAAATAAGCGTGCGGCGCTTTAGGCGCGCCTGGTTTGGCGATACCCCAGCAAACTGGCGCGGCGCGCGACAATGAGCGTGCGGCGCTTTAGGCGCGCCGGCTTTGCGAATGCCCCCAGTGAATTTGCGCGGCGCGCGACATTGAGCGTGCGGCGCTTTAGGCGCGCTGGACGACGAGCGCGCTGCTTGTTTTGTGCAGCTTGTTCGGGCGCGGCCATTCGTATGCGGCCAGTTCAAGCGCGCTGCTTGTTTACGAGCGCGCCTACTCCCGCCCCGCGACAAACTCATCGAGGGCAGCCGCGAGCTTCTCCCAATCGGCAAGGAGTTCACCCTCGAGCGTAAGACATCCTTCGACGACCGGCACAAAGACCACGAGCTTTTTAATCTCGGTACCATTGACCGCCAGAAGCTGGCGAATCGCCTCGCGCTGGCGCTGATCTTGAGCGTCGCGGGTAATGACTTCGAGCATTCCCTCGGTGTAGAGGGTCACCGAGAGCCAACCGCTTTTTTGGACAAAATCGACCGTGTGGAGCGCGCCGCCCGCGATCGCAGGGTGAGCGGCGAGCCAGGTTTCGTGGAAAGAAGGCACGGCAATCGTGCGGCCGTCAGGGACGATCCACCACGCGCCGGTGTTGATCTCAAATGGTTTTCTCATTAATGAGCCGCCTTGTCGGAAGGTTGTCGTTCGCGCCGATGCGCGGTTCGAGCATGCTGCGGAGCGCCGAGAAGTGTGGAGGTTCCGAGGAAAGAATGGAGGCGCCACCTGGCCGGCCGGGCGAGGCAGGCAGCACAAGTTCGCGCGCCCAGAGCATGAGGCGCTTTATGCCGGCGCGCCGAAGCGCCTTGTTGAGGGCAAAGTCGCCGTGGCGGTCGTCGGCGAGGATCGGAAGGCCGATGCCGGCCAGGTGGCGCCGAATCTGGTGCATACGCCCGGTTTTCAGTTCAATTTCCAAGAGTGAGAGCACAACGGGATCCGCGTCCGGTAGTGGGAACGACCATGTCCCCTTGAGAGACCAGAGCGTCTTCGCGTGCTGGGCACCTTTGCTCCCCTCGAGTTCGGATTCGATGACGCCTGAACTCGTCTCAGGCTTGCCAGCCACCCACGCGAAATACCGCTTACTTACCAGTTTCCCGGAAACAAGCTCAGACCATCGCCGTGCGGCACCGCTATTCTTCGCGAGAATCATGCAGCCGGCAGTTTCCTTGTCGAGCCTGTTCACCGGCAGAAAACGCTGCCCTCGCTGGCGCTCGAGTACCGCGATTACATCGTCCCGAACATCTTCGCCCGGCTGGGAAGGAAGCCCCGAAGGTTTGTCGATTATAAGTATTTCTTCATTTTCGAATAAAATGGGAATCATCGCGGATTATCATACCAGAAGCGGATTCGCCAAGGAAGGTTCGTCTCAGTAGACATTGGCTCAACCGAGCACCGAACAGTTCTTGCCCCGGCTCTTCGCCTGGTACATCGCAGCATCTACGCGCGAGAACAGAGTATCAAGAGATTCGCCGCGCTGGTACTCCACGACACCCGAACTAACTGTCGCCCCAAGATTTATTCCGCGAATCACCCTCAAACTCTCAACCTCGAAGTGAGCCCGAATGCGCTCAGCCACACTCAGAGCCTGATCCTTCTTGATTTTCGGCATAAAAATGATCACTTCGTCGCCGCCATAGAGACACGCAGGATCGCTCGGGCGTGTGCAGCTCCGAATAGAATGCGAAAGCGACACAAGGATGTCATCGCCCACTTCGTGACCAAAACGATCGTTGATATTCTTAAAATTGTCGATGTCGAGCATGATGACCGAGAGTGGTTCGCCGCTCTGCTCGGCGTGTTTCATCGCGGAGTCGAGCTCTTGCATGAGAAAGCGCCTGTTCCTTAGCCCCGTCAGCGTGTCGGTGAGGCTCAACTCCTTGAAGTGGGCCTGCGTGACCTCGAGCTTCTTGTTCTCTTCTTCGAGGTTCTTGAATCGATCGGCCAGCGCCATCGCCAGGAAGACTGATTCGAGCGCAATACCGATGGGCAACGCGTTCGTGGTAATGGGCGACACCGGCAGCACCTTCAGTCCCATGAGTGTGAATATCACGCCGCCGAGTGCGAGAAAGAACCACGCGATCAAATAATAGAGGGCCGACTTGAAACCACGGCTCAGACGCACGCCCGCTGCAACCATGATGAGTACCGGCACCACAAGCCCAAGGGTGTGCGAGAGCGCGAAGGCGACTCCGTCGAAGCCCATAATACCCGCCAGCGAAACAATCCCCCCGAGCACAGCGGGAATCGCCATAATGTAAAACAACACACGATCGGTCTTCTTGAGATCGAGGAAGGAGATCGTGAAGACTGTTCCCCAGGTAATGAATTGCCCCATCCACATCCAGAGCATCGCCTGATCGAAACCGGGGATCTGCCCAAAGAACACTTTTGCGAAACCCTGCACCCAGAAGATCCATAGCCCCACGCTCAAGCAGTAGAGAACGTAGTAGAGATAAGATCTATAGTGGAGAGATACAAGGAGGAAGAGGCTATAAAAGATCATCGCGATGATGATGCCAAAAATGACCCCATAGCCGAGATTGGTCTGTGCTTGATTCCTCGCGAAAGAAACCGCGTTCGCAAGACCGATCGTCATAAGAACGTCGGTGTCACTGGATATTCTCAGATAGCATGTCGTGTTCTCGAACGCCGCCCGAGGAAGTTCGAAGAAAAAAAATCGAGAGTACGGTCCGGACGAATTTGATTTCACTTTGGCGCCGGTTTCAAAACGATCAAATCCACCCTCGCGCCGGGGAACATAGAGCTGCACATTGTCGAGGATGATCGAAAAACTGGGTTGAACTATGAGAAGCCATTGGATCTCTCGGTCTTCAGGGTTACTCCCTGGCCCGTAACCTGGCCCGAGTCTGTCTGTAGGGATCGTAAAGCTGAGCCATGAGGCGGGGGCGTGTTTGCCGGTCCAGATCGGACGACCATTTACCGGAGTGAACTTCGAGCGCATCTCTGGAGAACTCACCTGTTCGATAGTGAGCGAAGGATCAGCGTTGAAGAAATATCCGCTTATCGGAGAGAGGTCTATAACTCCTGGCAAAACCTCCAGAGCACACAGCTCTGAAGAAGGCAGAAGGACAACGAGTGCCACTAAGAGTATCATTCGGGCATTTTTTATCATTTCATACCTATATGAAAAAATTATACCGCATAAAAGCTAAACGAGAAAGAATAGAACGCGACAGCAGCGGTCGATCTTCACGATAAAATCCGCAAAAAAACGTCTTTAAAACTAGACATATCAATATAAAAAATGCTAATCTCTCCCTACTTTTTGGACATTTTTCTCATATTTTGGACATTGTTAGACAGTTGGAGGCTCCATGAAACTCTCCGTCAAGGATGTCGCCCGTCTTTTCAATATTTCAGAAAAAACGGTGTACCGCTGGATACAGACTGATTCGCTCCCCTACTACCGTGTCGGCGGGCAGTACCGTTTCAACTACTCTGAGCTCCTTGAGTGGTCCTCAACGCGAGGCGAGACCATACATTCCGAACTCTTCGAAGGCGCGGTGGAGTCTGGCGAGTGCGATGTCTCGATAGCGGAAGCGCTCAACACAGGCGGCATACACTATCGCATCGAGGGCCGCAATGCTGAAGAAATCCTCTCTTCAGTCGTCTCCCTCATGAAACTACCGGAGAGTATCAACAAAGAACTGCTGCTCCAGTTTCTCATCGCGCGGGAAAAGCTCGGCTCCACTGCGATCGGCAACGGCATAGCGATTCCGCATGTCCGCAATCCGGTCGTGGTACACTCCGAGAAACCCCAGATTTCGCTCTTTTTTCTGGAAAATTTGGTCGATTTCAGCGCGCTCGACGGCGAGCCGGTCGGCAAAGTCTTCCTTATTCTTTCCCCCAACATCCGCTGCCACCTCGCCCTTCTCGCGCGCCTCATGTTCGTGCTCAGAGACGAGGATGTTCTGAAGGCCCTGAAGGCTATCTCCTCGCGTAACGATATTCTGACGGCGGTGCGTCGCGCCGAAGCGGGCATCGTGGAACGTACGCCCATAGCACAGCAGAGAGGTGGACTGTGATTCTCTTCGGATTCGGTATTGCGGTGTTGGCGCTCGGCGGAGCCGCGTTGATCCCGCTTAAAAATTCAAAAACGATCAACAGGGCAGGCGCGATACTTGTAGCGCTCGGCTCCATGCTTACGCTTATGGCAGCCATCTGGACGCTCGCAGGCTCGGGTAGCGCAGGCAGCGCGATGGGCGCGGCTGTCGGCGACACAGGCGGCATGGCTAGCACGAGTAGCTATGACACCACGCTTAGCGCGCCGAGCGCTGGCGGCTTCAGCGCTGGCGCCGTCTATGAGTTTAGGCTACCGCTCCCCTTTGGCGCGGTGACCTTCGCCCTCAACCCGCTCTCTTCATTCTTTCTCGGACTTATCGCCCTTGTCTGTGGATTGGCAGCGATATACGCGCCTAAATATCTCGAACATTACGGCGAAGCAGCGCAGCGTTTCAAGAAGCACTGGGTACTTTTCGGTATCCTCGCCGCTAGTATGATGCTTGTGGTTACTGCCCAGAATGCCGTGCTCTTCATGCTCGCCTGGGAGGCAATGTCGCTCTCCTCGTTCTTCCTCGTGATGTTCAGCCGCGAAAAAGCTGAGGTGCGCCGCGCCGGTTGGATCTACCTCTTGTTCGCGCACGTGGGTGCCGCATGCCTCATCGCGATGTTCTCTCTTATGTCGAGCGCCGCCGGCTCGCTCGAATTCGAGGCGATGCGCTCGGCCGCGCCGAGGCTCGCTCCCGCGCTCAAAGGCTCTATCTTCATCCTCGCTCTCTTAGGCTTCGGCATGAAAGCCGGATTTTTTCCGCTTTATGTCTGGCTCCCCGAGGCGCACCCCGCGGCTCCGAGCCACGTCTCGGCGGTCATGTCCGGCGTCATGATAAAGACCGCAATCTATGGCATTGTACTCGTCGAGAGTATG
This sequence comes from Leptospira biflexa, assembly GCA_020721875.1. GTDB lineage: Bacteria > Spirochaetota > Spirochaetia > Treponematales > Rectinemataceae > Rectinema. The sequence continues at coordinate 21,452 of DYLX01000022.1, read as the reverse complement.
CTCGGAACCCCGGCTCTATGGATGGGCATCACGATGCTCTGCGTCGGTCTCGTGTCGGGACTCTTCGGCATCGCGATGGCGGCGGTGCAACGCGACGCGAAGCGGCTCTTGGCATACAGCTCGATCGAGAATATCGGGATTATTGCGATCGCCCTCGGCGTGTGGATGCTTGGGGCGGCGATCGGGAACTCGTCGCTCGCGGGCCTCGGGCTCGCAGCGGCCCTCCTCCACACGCTTAACCATGCGCTCTTCAAGAGTCTTTTATTCATGGGCGCGGGCGCGATGCAGTTCGCCACGCACACACTCGATCTGGACTCAATGGGCGGGCTCTTAAAACGGATGCCACGCTCCGGGCTGGCAATCATTGTAGGCAGCGTGGCATTGAGCGGTTTGCCCCCTTTCAATGGTTTTATCAGCGAATTTTTGCTGTACTCGTCGGCTTTTGCGCGCGATTTTGCCTCATCGCTCGAAAACAGCGTGTTCTCTATTTCGATTCTGGGGGGACTTAGCCTGATTGGTGCTCTCGCCGTGTTTGCGCTGACCAAATTCGCAGGCACGGGACTCCTCGGCGCTCCGAGAAGCGAGCACGCCGAGCATGCGCGCGAGGTTTCGCCGTGGATGTGGGCGCCGATGCTCACGCTCGCTGCGCTTTGCACCGTTATTGGGCTTGCACCGCGCGCTGCGCTCGCGCTCGTAGATCGTGCGCTCAGCGATAGTTCGATGTTCGCGGGAGTAATGAGCGCCGCAGGCACCGCGGGAACTTTGGGAGTACCGAGCACCGTAGCCGCCAGCACTCTAGGCCTGCCGAACTCCGTGGTCGCATTTACCATCCCCGCCGCGTCACTCGCCGCGCTCTCAGCAATCCAGATGGGCGCGCTCATTCTCATCGCCCTCGTCGCCGGGCTCAGCGCGCTCCGGAACCGGAGAATCGCACCGCGCCAAGAGGAAACCTGGGGCTGCGGATACCACGCTCCTTCGAGCCGCATGCAGTACACCTCGTCTTCCTTTGCACAGCCGCTCGCATCGTTCGCAAAACCATTCTATGCACCCCAGGAAAAGGGACAAGTTGGGGCAGAGCTCTTTCCAGAAAAACTCGAATGCTCCATCCGTTTCCCTGACCTCATCCTCGACAGGGCTATCGCGCCCGCCTATAGATGGGTCACAAAGTTCTTCCAGAGATTCAGTGTCATACAGCACGGCAACACCCACCTCTATGTGCTGTACATCGTCGTCGCCCTCCTTGTGGCGTTGTTTTGGAGTATCGCGCAATGAAGGTAACCTATATTAGAGTCATACCGATTCTCTTCGCGTTCGCGCTCGCGCCACTCGCAATCGGCGTGATCATCAAGGTAAAAGCGTCCTTTGCAGGGCGAAAGGGCGCTCCCCTCGTTCAACCCTACCGCGATCTACGCAAGCTCATGCGCAAGAACGCCGTCTACAGCCGTTCGACAACCTGGATTTTCAGGCTCGCCCCACCGCTCGCGCTCGCGGTTTCGGCGATGGCTTGCGCGTGGATGCCCTTCGCGAGCGTCGAGGGTATGTTCAGCGTGCGAGGTGGGTTTATCTTCATAGCCTACCTGTTCGGCCTCTCGAAGTACATTACGATTCTGGCTTCTCTCGATACAGCCTCTGCCTTCGAGGGCATGGGCTCGAACCGAGAGGCACTCTTCTCGGTGCTCGCTGAGCCGGCAACTTTGCTCGCTTTCTTCGCCCTCATTATAACGAGCGGGAGCGCATCGTTCTGGGATGCCCTCATATGGGGACAGCGCTCTGGTTTCACGGAGTACGGCGTTGTGCCCCTTTTGGCCTTTGTGTCGTTCTTCATCCTCGCTCTCGCTGAAAATAGCCGGCTCCCGGTAGACGACCCGACAACCCACCTCGAACTTACGATGATCCACGAAGCGATGATCCTAGACAACTCTGGCCCAGACCTCGCGTACATCGAGTACGCCTCCGCGCTCAAGGTCTGGTTCTATTTGACGCTCTGCGCCAACATCGTGGTGGCGGTGCTCTCGCTCAAGGGTTGGCTGCAGATCGCGGCAACCTTTGCGATCATCTTCGCGCTCGCGGGGGCGATCGGCCTGATCGAGTCGATCATCGCGCGCCTCAGGATGAAGAAGGTGCCTGACTTCATAGGTTCGGCCGTGGCGTTCGCACTGCTGGCCATCGTGCTTGAGGAAATACTATGACATCAATTCAAAATATGCTCCTGGTGGTCGTGCTGATCACCAATCTTGCCCTCGCTTCGAATAGCCGCCTGGGCACCTGCATCAATCTGGCTGCCATCCAAGGCCTCGCCCTCGGCACGCTGCCTCTTGTCATCGGATTTCAGAGGGGGATGACCGTCGAACTCGTCGCAATTGCGATTGTCGGGCTCTCGCTGCGCGGTATTCTATTTCCCATAATTCTGCGCAGGAGCATTGCCAGGTCCGGAACGAGCCGGGAGCTACGACCGATTGTGGGGTACTTTTTCTCGGTGGCGATCGTTTTAATGCTTATCTTCGCATCGCTGTGGATCAGCATCCGAATCGACTTTATCGGTTCCTCGCTGCTCCTGCTCTCGACGGTGGGGCTCTCGACGATTTTTTCGGGGACCTTCTTCATCGTAGGCAGAAGGCTGGCGATCATGCAGATCCTCGGCTACATCCTGTTGGAAAACGGCATTTACTGCCTTGGGCTGGCCTTTGTACGCGACATCCCGATGATCGTCGAGTTGGGCGTGCTTTTCGACGCGATCGTGGCAGTCTTTGTGATGTCGGTCGCGACGAGCAAGATTCACGAAGAGTTTGAGCATTTCGATATCCAGAAGCTGGACTCGTTGAAGGGGTGAGCGATGAACGCATTTTTGATGAGTAGTTTTATCCTTGTGCCCCTCGCGGGGGTGGCGCTCACTCTACTCTGTCGAACGACTCGGCAGGTACTCGCGGTATTGATCGCGGTTTCGGTGGTGGACGCGGCGTTGAGCCTGGTCCTTGTTGGCGCGGCGGGCGGCGGTAACACTCTTGATGCGGCAGGTGGACTACTCCGTGCCGACGCCTTTTCGGCATGGCACATTGTCATTCTCTCGCTCGCGGTTTTTTTGCCCTCCACACTCTACGCCTTCGCGTACTTCGAGGGCGGCAAGAGCATCGATCTCGCGTACGCGAAGCGATTCGGTGGCTTGTGGCTTGGCTCGTACGCCGCGATGAGCGCAGCGATGCTGACGGGCAACATCGGGGTCATGTGGGTGTCGCTCGAGGCCTCGACGCTCTTTACCGCCTTTCTCATTTATCGGAAGGAAAACCCTGCCTCGCTTGAGGCGATGTGGAAGTATATCATTATGTGCTCGGTGGGCGTCGCGCTCGCCTTTATCGGCACCCTGCTTATAGCTGCGGCGGGACAGCAAGCGGGGCTTAAGGGAGGCGATAGTCTCTCCCTGCAACATCTTTACGCGATTCGCGGAGCGCTCAAGCCAAACCTCGCGCTCACAGCCTTTGTGTTCATTCTCATAGGATATGGGACAAAGGCAGGGCTCGCGCCGATGCACAACTGGCTCCCAGACGCCCACAGTCAGGCGCCGGGCCCCGTATCGGCGATGTTTTCAGGCTTTCTCTTGAACGCGGCACTCTACTGCATTCTGCGCTTTCTGCCGCTGGTGAGCGGGGGAAATGCGGGTGGCACCGCAGGTGTCGGCGTAGCGGCAAGCGGAACGATAGTGAGCGGCGCGCTGGCGGGCAATGCGGTGGCGGTCGGCGCTTTCTCGAAGGGGCAGCTTCTCCTCCTCGCCATCGCGATGCTCTCGATCGTTCTCTCAGCCATTTTCATCTTTTTTCAGCGGGACGCGAAGCGCATGCTCGCCTACTGCTCGGTGGAACACATGGGTATCATCGCCTTCGCGTACGCGCTGGGGCCGATCGGAGCGCTCGCGGGGCTCTTTCACACGCTGAACCACTCGCTCGCGAAAACGGCGGGATTCTTCAGTGCGGGTAGCCTCGGGAAAAAGCTCGGTACGAATAAGCTCCCCGAATTCGCGGGCGCCTGGTCGAAGCATCGGCTCTATGCAGGTGGTTTCGCAGCGAGCTTGGCAGCTCTTATCGGTATTGTCCCGTTTTCGATTTTCATGAGCGAGTTCATGTTGGCACGAGCGGCGGTCGATGCGCGTCAATTCATACCGCTTGCGATATTTCTAGTCGGGACGAGCCTCGTGTTTCTTATAATGTCGAGGCACGCGATCGCCACGCTGTGGAAGCGCGGGAGCGAGGGCACGGGGAAGCCTCTGAGCGCGGAAATGCATCCGGCAGGCGGGCGACCGCGCAAGGTGGAAGCCCTCGTCATTATGCTTCCTCTTGCCGCGCTCGTGCTTTTCGGCCTCTGGATGCCGCCCACCGTCGGCGATTTTATGAGGCGCGCCGCCGAAGCGCTCTGGAGTCTCAAATGAAACTCTTCGCACAAGGAACGAGTGTGGTGCTCGATGACATTTCCATGCTTCCTTTCGAGCACTTCGCGGAACAGGCGCGCAGCGCGATCGAGCATGGGGCTTCACTGCTCAGCTTTTTCGCGTTTCAAAATGGCGGCTCGACTCAGCTCTGCATGTTTCTTGGTTTCCCGGAGCGTGGCATGATCGGCGGGCTTCGCGTGGAAGTCGATCGATCCTATCCTTCGCTAACGCCGACATTGCCCCAGGTTCACCTTTTTGAGCGTGAGATATTCGAGAATACGGGCATCATCCCCGAAGGACACCCCTGGCTCAAGCCGGTCAGGTCCATCGCGGACTATAATTTTTACGCGCTTGAGGGAGGGCAAACGCACGAAGTGGCCGTTGGCCCCGTCCACGCAGGGGTCATTGAGCCAGGCCACTTCCGTTTTCAATGCTATGGCGAGCAAGTCGAACACCTCGAAATCGCACTTGGCTATCAGCATCGAGGCATTGAGCACGCGATTCTCAAGTGGCCTGAAAAAAAACGCATTCATCTTATGGAGACTACCGCGGGGGACACAACGGTAGGGCACGCCCTCGCCTACAGTGTGGCGCTTGAGGCGCTCTCTGGGAAGGCTTTGGACGTACGTACTGAAATCATCCGAGGTATCGCGCTGGAACTCGAGCGTATCGCGAACCACATCGGCGATCTCGGTGCGCTCGCCGGCGATGTCGGCTACCTCCCCACGAAATCGTTCTGCGGACGACTGCGCGGCGATGTGCTAAATCTCAGCGCGGAACTTTGTGGCAACCGGTTTGGGAGAGGGATTGTTCGCGTGGGAGGCGTCGGAATCGACTTGGACGCCGAGCTTGCCGCCATGCTCGCGGAGCGGCTCACGCGCGTGCTGCGCGACACCGACGAGGCAGTCGACCTTCTCTGGGACAGCCCCTCCGTGCTCGCGCGCTTCGAACGTACAGGAGTGCTCACGCGCGAGACCGCCCTTGCGCTGGGTTTGGTAGGCCCTAGTGCGCGCGCCTGCGGCATCGAGCGCGATGTGCGTGTGGATTATCCGACAGGTGCCTATCGTTTCTCGACGATTCCAGTTTCGGTGAGCGGCGAGGGCGATGTATACGCGCGGGCGCTCGTCCGGATGCTCGAGTATAGGCGATCGGGAGAAGCGGTGTTAGAGTGGCTTAAAAATATTCCCCCCGCCGGCACGGACAGGAGCGCGGTCCATAAAATTCAAACGCCTACGCTCGCGCCAAATTCTGTCGCAGTGTCGCTCATCGAGGGCTGGCGCGGGCAAATCTGCCACTGCGCCATGACGGATGGTCGCGGCGAACTTTGCTACTACAAGATCGTCGACCCCTCATTCCACAACTGGCCGGGACTCGCGTACGCACTCCGAGGCCAACAAATCTCAGATTTTCCGCTGTGCAATAAGAGCTTTAACCTCTCGTACTGCGGTTTTGATCTATAGCGAGGTATTCGATGCTGAAAGCGATCCAATCGAGGCTTCATCAGGGATACAGAACGAACAGCTTCCCTGAGCGCGACCCGCCGCTCCCAGGGCGTTATCGGGGGCTCCCAGTGCTCGATGGTAACCGGTGCGACGCCTGCGGCGACTGTGTTGAGCGCTGTCCCACCAACGCGATCGCGCTGCGCAGGCCTGCAGCGTCTGAGTCGACAGCCGCACAAGATGGCACGGACAGTGACCGCCGTACCGATTCAGCGACGGAACTCTCCCTTGATCTCGGGCGATGTCTCTTCTGCGGCGAGTGTGAAACAGCATGCTCGAGTGGCGCGATCCACTTTTCAGGCAACTTCCGCATGGGATCACGTATGAAAGATGGACTCAGGCTGAGCGCGGAGCTTACGCCGATCACGGACAGGCCGCCAAACGCGCGGGCCTTGGCTGATGTGGTGCGCGACGAAACTGTGGGAGCTAGGACAGCTCTTCCCGGATCTCGAACCGAAGGCCAGCTCATCGAAGCACTCGATGCACGTATGCGCGCTGTCTTTGGTCGCGCCATGAAGATCCGCCAGGTAAGCGCGGGCGGCTGCAACGCCTGCGAGGCGGACATTAATGTGCTCGAGACCGTTGGTTTCGACCTGAGCCACTTCGGTATCGCAATTACAGCTTCGCCGCGCCATGCCGACGCCCTCCTTGTGACCGGGCCTGTCAGCAAGAACATGGAACTCGCCCTCAAAAAGACCTATGACGCCATGCCTGAGCCGAAGATCGTCATCGCGGTTGGTGCCTGCGCCATATCAGGCGGCATATTCGAGGGCGCTCCTGAGGTTTGTGGTGGGGCCGACCAAGTGATCCCCGTCGATCTCTACCTGCCTGGCTGCCCTCCGCACCCGATGACGATTCTGAATGGGATGTTGGCGCTGCTGGGGAGGGTTCAAGGACGCAAAAAATAATCTTACGTAAGAAAAAATCGTACGTAAGATTATTATGTTCGCATAAAAAAGGCGACCTGAATTATCGGCTACTTCGTGATATTTCAGGCTCCTAGCCATTATCCCGATTATTTTATTCAGTACTTTGCCAGCTGCTTCTGAAACGCTGCCAGGTGGTTCTGAGAGGCATTCCTGAGGCGTGTAAAGAGGTCGACCACCGCCGCGTAACGCGGATCGCTGAGCACGGGCTGCGCGAGGAAGCGCTCGTACATCGCGATATTGTCGATTTCAGCCTGCACACCCGCCTGCGCGGCTTCCTTGAGCGTTGCGGGAGCGTGGATGTACGGGGCAGCGCCATCGGCGGGCAGCGCAAGTTTGAACGACGCGAACATGTCCTTGAGCCACGCAATATGCTGCTCTTCCGCCTTTTTTATGTTCGTGTAGGGGGTCATCTGCCCAAATTTCGCCATAATGGCCACATACTCTGCGCGGGCCAAATATTCATCCTGGATAGCGTAGGTGAGCATGGATTCCACCGTGAGATTGGTATCCGCCTTCGCAGCCGCATTCCCGTAGAGAGGCAGCGTAGTCTGAGCTGAAACCAAGGTCAGCACGACAAATCCAAGCACAATTGCCACCACAAGCGCATTTTTTTTCATTCTGATTCTCCTTTACGCAAGCGAGATTTTTACCTTTGAAACCTTTGATTCGCTGGCGTTAAATAGTCGCAGCAAAGCTCTGATCGGTTTCAATAATATTCACAAAAAGAAATACACACAAGTTTCCGAACTCACCCTTCCACCCTGTTTCGGCCGCAGCCCTTCGCCTGGTAGAGCGCGTGGTCGGCGTCCATGAGGAGCGCGTCGATATCGTAGTCGCAGGATTGTCCATAGCGGGAGGATATGCCGATCAACACGGTGACGCGGACAGGTATCATTTGGTCTTGAATCATGATGCCCTCGATGGTTTTGGGGATGCCATCATTACTGCAACGAACCTTGTATACAAAGAGGTTGAGTGTGCCGAGAAGCATCAAAAAACTGTCGTTCACGTATGAACCGCCATAACATCGCTACAATCGGACCTGAAGAAAAAGGCTTAAAAGAGCTGCAGATTCTGCCACCCTACTTCCGCTTTGTGCGCGGCGTGATGGATTCAGACGATCTGCCGCTCAATGTGAGCCGCGAATCGCTTCAACACAACCGTGTCATGATGATGATTCAGCAAAATACCCTCAAGAAGCTTTTTAGCGAGCTCAAGCAGCTTTCGACCACAAACGCCGAAAAATACGCAAGCTTCGTAGCATTATTGGAGATGCATGGTATAACGCGAATTAACATAGTAGTATTTGAGTTCGGCAGGAATGCCAAAACTGCGTAACGAAGGAACGAGCATGGGAGAACAGTGGGTTTTTGGTATTGATGGCGGGGGAACGACTGTCCGCCTCAGAGTGGAGAGCGTACAGGGTGAACTGCGGTATCAGGCAGAGAGCACGAGTGTCAATCCGAGGTCGGTGGGCTGGGATGGGGCCCGCGGCGTATTCGAAAAGCTCTTTTCGCAGATGTTCAAGGACACGGGGCTCTCGGCAGAAGCCTGCGCCGCGGGCTTCGCGGGCATCGCCGGAATCGACAGACTCGATGATGCTCCGATGATGACAGCCATTTTAAGGGACGCCGGTGAATTCGGTATCGACACGGTCATCGAGGTAAAGAACGACGCGATACCCGCACTTGCCGGAGCCTTTGGCGAACTGAAAGGAATTCTCCTCATCGCGGGCACCGGCTCCATCGCCTTGGGCTCCGATGGGTCGGGGCGCATTGTGCGCTCTGGCGGCTGGGGGCATATTTTAGGCGACGAGGGTTCTGCGTACTGGGTGGGGTTACGCGCGCTTAACGCTGCAGTGCGTTTCCATGACAGGAGAGGGCCTCAAACAGACCTTTTAGGCCGAGCGCTCGCATATTTCGGCGAGAAAGAGCCGTTTTCGCTCATCCCCGCGGTCTATGAACCCTTAGACAAGGCAAAAATCGCTGCCTTCGCGCGTATCGTAGCCGAAGAGAGGGAGCGGGGCGACGAGGTAGCGGTGGCAATTTTTAAGAGTGCCGCGGAGGAGCTCGCTTCGCTTGCGATTTCGGTCGCAATCAGACTCGGTCAGGCGCAGTTGGGCGGGGATATCGCCTTTTCGGGCGGATTCATTTCGAACAATGAGCTTCTTTGGCGCGACACCGAGGCGAGAATCCTCTCCTCTCTGCCACGACACGTTATTTCCGAACCCAGGGCGGACGCGGTATCCGGAGCCTGTCTCCTGGCGCGCGTGAATGCAGCGTCGACTCGACACGTCTGATTGCCTCGGCGGAGCTAGCGCTTGCGGGCGGGCTTACCCGCCAGGTAGACGCCCAAGATTGCGATAGCACCACCAAGGATCTGCAGTGCGCTGAGTCGTTCGCCCAGAATGACGAATGAGGCGATCACCGACACAACAGGTATCAGATTGATGAACACGCTCGACTTCCCCGGGCCAAGATGCTCGAGGGCGATCACATAGAGCCAGTAGCCGATTGCTGAGCCGAAAATTCCCAGGAATGACGCGTTGAGGAGGACGACCGCCGAGAGTCGACCCCAATCTTGCTGTTCAACGAACGCGAAGGGGACGCAGCCGATGGCGCCTAGTACCATCTGCCAGAAGGTGATCGCGAGCATGGGGTAGCGCTCGGAGAGTGGCGCAGTGATAAACCCATAGGCGACCCACGAGAGCGCTGCTCCTCCCATAAAGAGATAGCCGATGGGCGAACTCGTGGCGCTCTCCGAGCGCAGCACGATGAGCGCTACACCCACGAATGAAAGCCCAATGCCGAGTACCACCAGCTTGTCCGGCCGTGCCCTAAAAAACAGTATTTCTGCCAGAATCGTCACCACGGGAATTGTCCCGACAATGAGCGACGACTCCGACGCGGTGAGCCGCAGTACTCCGTTGTTCTCGAAGTAGAAATAGAGCGTTACTCCAATGAACGCACTCAGCGACATAGGTACAATATCGCGAGGCGCAAGATGAAATGAGGTTTTTGTTCCCGCCATCAAAACAGCGAGTAGTGCGGAAGCGAGGGTAAATCTGAAAAGCGATAGGCTCATTGGGCCGAATTCTCGGAGGGCTACTTTGATGGAAAGAAAGGTCATGCCCCATATCACCGCGACGATCACCCCGAAGAGCGACGCCGCTCTGTTCCGCTGTCTCATGACGCACCATGCTATCCAGCCAGTTTAGCCGTGTCCATAGGGCCTTTCTATGCTATACTTTCGCCATGAATGAAGTAATCATCGACGGTTTTTCGCTCTCGATCGCGGCCCTAGTCGAGGTCGCACGGAATCATGTTCCGGTGCGTCTTGATCCGGAGGCGGAGCGGAGAATGCGCGCGTCGAGAGAAGTCGTCGAACTCGCCGTACGAAAAAAACAAATCAAATACGGCATTACCACGGGATTCGGAAAGTTCTGCAACGTGATCATTTCGGAAGAAGATAATGCCCTCTTGCAAAAGAATTTAATAATGAGCCACGCCTGCGGCCAGGGAGATCCTTTCGCCCCGGAAATTGTGCGCGCGATGATGGTGCTTAGGGCGAACGCGCTCGCCGTGGGCAATAGCGGGGTCAGACCCCTTGTGGTGGAGCGTATCCTTCAGCTCCTCAACGCCGATATTGTGCCGGTTGTACCGGAGAAGGGCTCGCTTGGCGCTTCGGGCGACCTTGCCCCGCTCGCGCACATGGCACTCGTCCTCATCGGCATGGGAGAAGCCTACCTCAGAGGCACGCGCGTCGCCGGCGCTGTTGCGCTCGCAGAGGCGCGGCTGCAACCCCTCACCCTCGGCCCCAAGGAAGGGCTCGCCCTCATCAACGGCACGCAGGCAATGACGGCGGTAGGAGCACTTGCGGTCTATGACGCGCTCATGCTCTACCGTGGCGCGACAGTCGCTTCCGCCCTTAGTTTCCAGGCTCTTCGGGGCATCACCGAGGCGCTCGACTCTCGTATCCATGAGGTCCGACGCCAGCGCGGCCAAATCGATGCCGCCCGCGACCTACGACGTCTCCTCGAAGATTCGCTGCTCACTACCTCAGCCACGGAGACCCGTGTTCAAGATGCCTACGCGCTCAGGTGCACGCCCCAGGTGCACGGCGCCTGCCTTGCGGCTATCCAGCATGTGTGGGAGGTCGTGGCCTCAGAGCTCAACGCAGTCACCGACAACCCGCTCATCTTTCCACATTCCCTCCGCGAGGGCGGCGACATTCTCTCAGGCGGCAACTTCCATGGTGAGCCGATCGCGCTCGCCCTCGACTACCTCGGTATCGCGGCGGCTGAGCTCGCGGATATCTCAGAGCGAAGGCTCGAGCGTTTGGTCAACCCCAGCCTCTCCGAGGGGCTGCCCGCCTTTCTCACCATTAATGGTGGCCTCAACTCTGGCTTTATGATCGTGCAGTACAGTGCCGCGAGCCTCGTGTCTGAAAATAAGGTACTCGCGCACCCCGCCAGTGTCGATTCAATTCCCTCGAGTGCCAACCAGGAAGACCATGTTTCGATGGGCACCATCGCCGCGCGCAAGGCGAGGCAGATTGTGGAGAACGCGCGCCGCGTTGTCGCCATGGAGACGCTTGCCGCCTGCCAGGCGCTGGATCTGCGCGCTATCCAGCTCGCTCTCCCCACAATTGAGCACTCGCTCTCGCCCTACACTGCCTCGGCCTACCGCACTGTGCGCTCTGTCGTAAAATTCATCGACAGGGACCGGACGATGTATCCGGATTTCGATGCGGTGGTTCAACTCCTCAGCGATTCTCTGCTGCCACAGTGCTCAGAGCGCTGGTGCTGGAATCCCGAACCCGTTGTCCCGTTGGAAGAATAAGTCTACAATTGTTCAACCTTTCCATATCTAGGAGCATGACCTATGGTGACGAAACGTGATCACGGCATCCATCTCGATAGAAGCTCACCCCAAGAACGCGCTAAACTCATTGCATACATCAATATCAAACTCAAGAGCCTTGGTCTTCCCATTTATTCAAAGGAAGGAACTGGCTTTGTGCAGCTTGCAGCTGACATGCTGGAGGGCTTCCGCCAGAAGGGGCGGCTTCTTCCCAGAGTACTCTCCCCCGCCGATCAACGCGTACAAAACTTCATAGATCGCTATCTGGCCGACCTTGGCCTCGCCCGGGTGCCGCAGCTCCCCTCAAGCACGCTCATCCTGGACCGTTGTGGGATGGCACGCGAGCTTTCGCTTCCTCCAGATGGGCACAAACACATTTCGCCCACCCTCACTTCCTACCGCGTCCGCAATGGCGTGCTTCACAACCCGAAGAGCGACCGCCGTACCACCGAGGGGGTCTTCCACATCGCCGAAGGCGGTCTCCCCATTCCTCCCGATAAAAAAGCTGTCCCTAAAATCACCTTCGCCAAGCTCCTCGAGGCAGCACTCAATCCTCCAATGGAGCTCCTCGAGATTCCCTTTACGGCGGGCGAGAGCGAAAAGGCGCATGCCTTTGTGTCGGTTCTTATACGGCCTATCGTTCGGCCTGAAATCCCGGGCTACTGCGAAGAGCGCTCGATGGAAGAGCGCTTCATTGCACCAGGATCCCTCGTCGCCAATGTTGATTTCGTGGAGAGCATATTCGGCAATTCCGGCGATCCCTTCCTCCCGGAGAATGACGCGTCGATCGACCCTGTTCACTGGACGGGCACCACGGGCTATATCATTCTGGCGACGCATCTTACCGAGCTCACCAAGAAAGAGCTCGGCCTCCCCCACTGGGATCAAGCGAGCGAGCGGCAGAGACGCGACGGAATGTGCTGGCGCGAACCCACCGAAAAGTACAACGACGGCCGAGCCTTCAAGATCACCGCCCGAGACGAGACCGGTGTCATCATCACCATCATCGCCGACAATTACTTTGGCTACTCTAAAAAAGAGATCAAATCGCACATCTCCTACTCTGCCAACCTCCTTGGCCTTGTAGAGGAAGAGCACGCCGGCGGCGCCCTTGTGTTTCCCTCCTTCAACCTCGGCACGCGCTTCGTTCCCGACACCAACCTCAAATCGAAAGGTCATAGTCTCCACGACGTGTACACGGTGATGCGCGGCCGCATCGAGATGAAGCCCGAAGGCTATGCAGTCGATCTCACTTTCCCCACTATCGTTTACCTTCCGGAAGACGCGATTATCTCTCTGGAGGATCAGAAGGCTCACTGGGTGAGCGACGGGCGCGAGGAATCGCTGCGGATCCTCCCCGGTTGCACTTATGTGCACCCTACTGGATACCGCGTTCACATGGAGCGGCACCCCGCCTCTGGTGCATGGAGGCTCATTGGTACTTCGGCTGAGGGGCTTCTCTGCCACAAACCCTGCACGGTGTCGGGCGGCGGCAAATCCGAAATCGCCAAATCGATTCACGATGCGATAACCTACATGCCGATCATCATCGCCGACTTCGAGAAGGACTGGCAAGCCGTACGAGAGATTATCGAGAAAGACTATGGCAACCGCTTTCGAGACGAATCCGAGAATCACGGCAAGGACGCTCGCCCAATACTCTCACCCAAGCGCTCGCTCGGCTCGGTGATCAAGCTCCTCTCACCCTCGCCCGTCTACAATGACGAGTACAACGATTGGCTGCGCTCGATTCCGGAACGGATCAAGAGTCTTGTGTTCCTTGTGAAGCGATTCTACCGGCCAGACTGGGGCAGCGACTGGATGTCCCACTTCTCAGTCGATGCGGTAAATGGCACCACGGGCAACATCCTTAAGTTCGAAGGCAGGCCGATTATGGGTTCCTACCTGCGCGTCGGCAAAAATCAACAAGGTATGAACCGGTTCTTCAAGCTGCGCCAAGACTTTATGCCCGCCTTCAAGCTTCAGTGGGAAGACGATATTTCAGCCTCCATCATTGTACCGGTAAATCAGCTCGAAAACCTCCCCGAGTGGTCATCGAATTACTTGAGCCTCAAGTTCGCAAAGAACTGCGAGGCACGCTTCTTCCAGCGTCCGGACGATGCGATCATTCGTGGGTACGACAAACAGACCGAAAAGGATCTTTCGCGCAGCGACAACTTCATTTCGAATTTTGAGCCCCTTACCCGATCCGACGCCGCGAATATCATCGAGAACACGATTCAGTTCTACGAATATACCGAGCCGATGCGTAAATTCATTGAGGAAACCGAAAAGGACCCGAACTTCGAATACTTTGTTGCATCCAACTGTTTCAGGCTTGTCGACGGCTCGCCCTCTAAGAATCCGCGCTACCTCCAGCTTGATCCAACCTATGTCAATGCCGAAGCCCGCTACCTCGCTGAGCTCGGGCCGCAGCTCTACAGGCGCATTCCGGCGGATAGGGCTCTGCTGCAACCCGTCGGTGCAGTGCTCCCTGGCAGGCGCAATAACCCGCCCGATCCTAAAGGAGGCATCAGACCACTCGCAGTGTACGGGCCCATCCACTATCAGGAGCTCCCTGAGCTCTTTATGGATTTCGTGTGCTCGCTGACGGGCAAGAGCCCCTCGACCACTGGCGCAGGCAGTGAGGGTGCGCTCACGAAGGGCCCATTTAACGCACTTGTCCCAACTACCGACCTCAACAACGCGTTGCTCGGGTTTATTTTGACTGGGTATGCTGGTTTCACCACTGCAGCTGGGCATATCGGCCACAAGTACAAGGTCGACCATGACATTTCGCTCATGATGCCAGAGCTCTGGGCACGTCTCGGACCAGAGGAGCGCGACCCTGAATTCCTCAAGAGCCATGGCTACCTCGAACGCGTCGAAGATTTTACCTACAAGGGGCGGCTCATCCCCGCCTCGAGACTCGGCTGGCGCATCACACCGCTCTTCGCCGCCACCTACTTAGGACGCCTCTTTGATACTCCCTCAGTCATTTTCCCCGAGGATATGCTGAGGCCCGAGCTTCAGTCGCTCGAAGAGTTCGTCGATGGTGTGGAGAATATCGCGGCAGCGATGGAGAAATCCGCGAAGGCATATTTCGAGGATGGCTCCTATGAGGAAGCGATTCCACCGCTCAAAGCGGTGCTCTCTGTTATGGCGTACGGTCACTATGAGGGTAAAAGTCTTCAGGACCCCGAAGTCCGCGCGCTCTTCAACCGCGACTATGTGCTCGCCTCCGAGTGGTACAAGGCGAGAATCGATCGCTACCGCGAACATGAGATTGCCTACATTGAGTCCTCGATCTCATACCTGCGAAAATTCCTCGCGGAGCGTGCTGAGCCGAAGAGTCTCACGGAGCGAAGGGTTCAAGCTGGACTCTCAAATGCGCATAGCCGCCTCGAACAGCTTCTTGCACCCAACTATATCGAGCGCATCTGGGGTACCATTGGACTTGATCCGCTGTACAGAGTAGAAAAAAAGCAGTGAACAAGCAGGCGCGTTTGTTCCGATCCGCTGATTGATGCCGCGTACACCGCATTGTAGGCTATATCATCGCTCTCATAATCACGGTCACGTTGCTCGGCAACATTGCGCACGCGGCGCTCGTGTGGCATGCTGAGATATGCCCTCAGTCTATAATCGTTACTGTCTCCATAACATCAGTGAACTCTGGACGCCGGAAGGAAGCCTAGCAGCCGCCGGTGCCGCCATGGCCCGGCTGAAGAAGCTGCACCATGCATGCCTCTATGTCGTCGACGGGCGCATCGCGTGGGTTGGCGAAGAATCGGCCTTAGCTGCGATGGGATCTGACCCGGCGGCGAATTCCCTCAAACGCGAAGCTGCGCTCGCGCCCCGGATCGATGCCGGGGAACGCGCCTGTGTACCCGGCTTTGTCGACAGTCATACACACTTTGTATTCGCCGGCTGGCGGGATGATGAGTTTTACTGGCGCACCCAAGGTGTGCCCTATATGGAGATTCATCGCCGCGGCGGCGGTATCCTCCGCAGTGTCGAGGCAACCCGCGCCGCCACGGAAGGCGAGCTTATCGATTTAGGGCGCGCCCGCCTCAATCGTATGCTCTCGCTCGGTGTCACCACGGTTGAAGGCAAATCGGGCTACGGCCTCGACCGTGACACTGAGCTTCGCCAGCTTTACGCAATGCGCGCGCTCAAGGGCAATAATCAGGTCCTGCCGCTCGGCGCTGTGCCGGACATCGTATCAACTTTTCTCGGCGCGCACTCAGTTCCACACGAATTCGCGGGTCGGCCGCGTGCTTTTCTTGCCTATTTACTCGATGCGGTACTGCCGACCGTGCGCGCCCAAAACCTCGCGTCCTTCGTCGATATTTTCTGCGAGAAGGGAGTCTTTGAACTCGAAGATTCCCGTTGGTATCTTGAGCGTGCTCGTGCAGCAGGCTTCGCCCTTAAACTTCACGCCGACGAGGTCGCTCCACTCGGTGGAACCGGGCTTGCTGCCGAGCTCGCCGCCGTTTCCGCGGACCACCTTCTCAAAGCTTCAGAGGCACACATCCAAGCACTCGCCAAGGCTGGTACCATTGCCTGCCTTCTGCCCCTCACCGCATTCAGCCTGCGCGAGCCCTACGCGAACGGCAGGCACTTTATCGACGCGGGCTGCGCGGTCGCGCTCGCCAGCGACTTCAATCCCGGCTCCTGCAATAGCCAATCGATTCCACTGATTTTCGCGCTCGCGGTGCTGCAAATGGGCATGACAGTTGAAGAGGCCCTTACCGGGCTCACCCTCAACGGAGCCGCTTCGCTGAAAATCGCGGATCGGGTAGGTACGCTCGAAATCGGAAAGGACGCCGACTTTCTCCTCCTCGATGCCCCATCTCCCTCACATCTCGCGTACCACAGTGGCATGAATCTGGTCGTTGAGGTTTACAAGCGTGGCGCTCTCGTCTGGAAAAACGGCAACGCGCTCGATGCTGCGCCCTTTGACTCGCGGGTGTAAACCCACACGCGGTTCTGAACCCGTCCGCAATTCTAACCTCACTCGCGGCTATAGGCCCTCCCGAGGCACTAAACTCGCCCGCGCTCCACTTTTCGGGCCGATAAAAAAGCTGCCTTGCGGATCACCGCGGGCAGCTTCAGTTGCGTTGATTTCGCTTCGCGCTTATTTCGCGTTCGCGAGTTTCGCCTTGCACACTTTGCAGATCTTAGTCTTCTTACCATCGATTTCCTGTTCGTAAATCACTTTTACACCAGTGCGTCCACACACCGGGCAGGTCCCGCGGCCACTTGACACAACTTCACGCAATCCTTTGCCTCTATGAGCTTTAGACATTTCAAGTTCCTCCCTGAGACCCTCAGGCCTGTTTCTTGGCTTTGCGCTCGGCGATCTTCTTATTGCGCGCAGCCTTTTTCTCGTCGGCCTTCTGATCGACAAGCTCCAGCACCACTATATTGGCCGCATCGTTCGCGCGGGGACCAAGTTTCAGGATTCTCGTGTAGCCACCGTTACGCTCTTTAAAGCGTGGACCGATGTCAGTAAAAAGCTTTGCAACCGCGTCTTCTCCGTACAGTCGTGCAGAAGCGATTCTGCGATTGTGTACAGAATCAACCTTTGCCCTTGTAATCAATTTTTCAGCCGCGCGCCTGACTTCGATTGCTTTTGCCTTGGTAGTCACGATCTTTTCCTGTTTGAGAAGCACCGTGACCATATTGCGAACGAGCGCTTTGCGGTGAGCGGCGACTCGGTTCAGTTTGTTAAAGCCGATCTTATGCTTCATCGCTCTCTTCCTTCTTCATATTGAGTTTGATGTGATTTCTCAGCGCGGAATAATCCGTCATACCGAGTGTCAAGTTCCACTCCGCAAGCTTGGCCTTGATTTCTTGCAGGGACTTTTTGCCAAAGTTGCGTGTCTTGGTGATCTCTTCTTCGGACTTCTTGGTTAAGTCACCGATGGTCCTAATGCTTGCGTTTTTCAAACAGTTGAACGAGCGGACAGAGAGTTCAAGCTCTTCGACAGGCATGTTAAGGATTTGGCGGACCCGCTCTTCAATCTCGTCGCTGGTCTCCTCACCACCGGTCTCATTCTCATCAAAGTTGACGAAAATGGAGAAGTGATCTTTGGCGATTTTGCCTGCTTCGCCGAGCGCGTCTTCCGGACGGATCGTTCCATCGGTCCAAATCTCAAGTACGAGTTTGTCGTAATCTGAACGCTGACCAACACGGGTCGGCTCGATGGCATACTTTACTCTCGTTACCGGAGTAAAAATCGCATCCATCGGAATTGTTCCCACGACATCAATGTATTTTTCATTCACTTCG
This sequence comes from Leptospira biflexa, assembly GCA_020721875.1. Taxonomy (GTDB): domain Bacteria; phylum Spirochaetota; class Spirochaetia; order Treponematales; family Rectinemataceae; genus Rectinema. The sequence goes on along the minus strand of DYLX01000022.1, from coordinate 3,447 downwards.
CTCGGGACATAGCCTCTGCCGAGATTTACTTGGAGTTCAATCCCTAGGTGCACGGTCGGTTCAAAGGTCGCGATCTTCAGGTCAGGATTGAGCACCATGAGGGAGCCCTGCTCCGCGAAGAAACTCCCACGAAGCTCCTCCATCCCCTTGATCTCGTAATCGAGCGTGAGCTCTTCCTTATCGTTGGGAAGCCGTAATCTGAGCTTCTTGAGGTTGTTGAGAATTTCAATGGTATCTTCAACCACCCCTGGAATGGTCTCAAACTCGCTCGTGATCACATGAGGTACACCTTCATTATCGTACCGAGTGATGCGAACCGCGGTAATCGCATATCCCTGAATGGATGACAACAGGATGCGGCGCAGGGTATTCCCGATAGTAGTTCCATAGCCAGGCTCGAAGGGATACGCAACGAACTTCCCATAGGTGTCTGTCGATTCGCTCTGTTCGTAAGTGATACCCTTTGGTCTCTTGAACCCTTTAAGAAGGCTTTTACGCGCCATTTCCTCTCCTTATTTCGAGTACAACTCGACGACCAGCTGTTCCTTGATATCCAGAGTATCCGTAACGTCCTGACGCTGCGGGTTGGTCACGAAGCGACCGGTCATATCGTCCGCATTGACCTCGAGCCATGGCATAACGCCCGACTTCTGGACTTCTTCCAGAGACTGGCGGATGGAATCGAACTTTTTTGCCGCGCCGATCACCGAGATAGTATCACCAGCCTTCACTCTGAACGAGGCGACATTGACGCGCTTGCCATTTACCGCAATGTGGCCATGACTCACGAGTTGGCGTGCCTGGGCGCGCGAAGTCGCAAAGTGGAGTCTGAACACCACATTGTCGAGTCTGCGCTCAAGAAGGATGATCAGGTTGTCGCCGGTCTTTCCGGGGAGGCCAAGGGCTTTCTCGAACGTGTTGTGAAACTGGCGCTCCATGAGACTATAATTGCGCTTGAGCGCCTGCTTTTCGCGGAGCTGTATCGCATACTCTGATTTCTTTCCAAGACGTGTCTTCGGCGCTTTCCCAGGTGGAAGGCGCTTCTTGTTGATGGGGCACTTGTCGCTTCTACAGCGATCGCCTTTCAAAAAGAGCTTTCTTCCCTCTACGCGGCAAAGTCTGCACACAGGTCCAATATATCTCGCCATTCTTGTAACCCCCTCTTATATACGGCGGGCCTTGCGGGGCCTACAGCCGTTATGGGGAATCGGTGTCACATCGTTAATAGACTTGACTTTAAGCCCCATTACACCGAGCTGTCTCACCGCGGACTCTCGGCCGATGCCGGGTCCTTTCACATACACGTGTACTTCCCGTAGCCCAGCCTGAAGTGCCTTCTGCGCGGCGGCTTCCGTTACGGTCTGGGCGGCGAACGGCGTCGATTTCTTTGCTCCACGAAACTCATGGCTTCCTGAACTTGACCATGAAATCGCATTGCCGTTGAGGTCGGTCACGGTCACAATCGTATTGTTGAAGGTCGCCTGAATGTAAACATTACCCTCATATACGCTCTTTTTCTCTTTTCTTTTCTTCGTCTTTGTCGTAGCAGCCACGTTTATGCCCCTCCGTTAGACGGCTTTCTTCTTGTTCGCAACGGTCTTTCTCTTACCTTTGCGCGTGCGCGCATTCGTTCTCGTCCGTTGGCCGCGAACGGGAAGACCTCTGCGATGGCGTAGGCCGCGATAGCAGCCAATATCCATGAGACGCTTGATGTTCAATGCAACTTCAGTTCTCAAGCGGCCTTCGACTTTGTAGTCGTTCTCTATGACTTTGCGGAGCTCGTTGATCTCTTCATTCGTGAGATCGTTCATCTTCTTCGCCGGATCAATTCCGGTGGTTTCGCAAATTTTGAGTGCGCTGGATCGCCCGATTCCAAAGATATAGGTGAGGGCGATGTCAACATGTTTATTGGGGAGGTCAACTCCCGCGATACGCGCCATGAGCTTCCTCCTGCTCTCAGCCTTGTTTCTGCTTGTGCTTCGGATTGTTACACACAATCCGCACCACACCGTTGCGCCGTATGACCTTGCATTTATCACAAATTTTTTTGACGCTTGTTCTAACCTTCATGGGTTCCCCCTATTCGCAAACACGCAATTAAATACTATTCCAGCAAAAATTTCTATAGGTTCCTCGACCTGATGTGCCCTTTTCTGACCAAACCGTCGTGGTGGTGCATCTTCAGGAGCGCCTCAACTTGTGCCATCGTGTCGAGATCTACACCGACAAGAATCAGTAGAGAGGTACCGCCAAGCAGATATGCCATCTGGGACGGGAAGTTGAAGAGCTGTTGCACCAGCGTCGGAATGAGTGCAATGAGGCCAAGGTAGAGCGATCCTGGCAGAATAATCCTGTTGAGCACTCTCGTGAGATACTCTTCCATCTTTTCGCTGCGGATACCAGGAATCGAACCGCCGTTCTCACGGATATTCTTAGAAATCTCCTGTGGGTTCAGAGTAACCTGGGTGTAGAAGTATGCGAAGAAGATGATGAACACCACGTAGAAGAAGCTGTACCAGAATCCGTTCGGTCTGAGCCAATATGAAAAATCCCTCAGCCATTTGGCCTGAACGCCGAAACTCTGCGCGATCTGCAAGGGGAATGTCAGGAGGCTCGACGCAAAGATAACGGGGATAACGCCCGAGGGATTGATCTTGAAGGGAATGTAGGTGTTCTGCGCACCGTACATCCTTCGGCCAACGATTCGCTTGGCGTAATTCACCGGAATCTTTCGCTGCCCCTGTTGTTCGAGCACGACAAGCGCGATAACCGCGACAAACATGATGAGTACCACAATGGCGTACACCGCGTTGATCTCGCCGAGCTGGACCTTTTTAATGAGCTCGAAGGTTGCGTTCGGCAATCTCGCCACGATACCGGCAAAGATCAAGAGCGAGATACCGTTTCCGATGCCACGCTTTGTGATCTGTTCGCCGATCCATGTGAGCAGCATGGTTCCGGTCGTTACGGTGATGATCGCGATAAATGTGTACAGTGTTCTGTTGGACATCGCGATCGCGTTAGGAATACGGTCCGCCCACACGGTGACCGAGAAGCTCTGGATCACCGCGACGCCTATCGTCCCAATCCTTGTCCAACGCGCGATTTTGCGACGCCCGCCATCTTCTTCGGCAATATTCTTGAGCTTCGGAAAGATGACGATCAACAACTGCATGATGATTTGTGCGCTGATATACGGCATGACACCCATCATGAAAAGCGAGAAGTTTTTAAAAGCGCCGCCTGCAAAGAAATCGAGGTAATCGGTGATACCGGTTCCGGTGCTGGACTGATTCGCGAAGTATGACTGCAACGCGCTCGCGTTAATTCCAGGAATGGGCAAGAACGCACCCAGGCGGAATATCGCGAGCCAGAACAGAGTAAAGAGTATTCTATCCTTCAGTTCCTTGACTCTGAAAATATCAACGAGTGTACCAGCCATTCGCT
>DYLX01000021.1 GCA_020721875.1 Leptospira biflexa | reverse complement strand
GGTTGGAGCGGTGTCCGAGGGGTTTAAGGAGACGGTCTTGAAAACCGCTGTACCGCAAGGTACCGGGGGTTCGAATCCCCCCTGCTCCGGGAAAAACCACAAGGTTTTTAAGGAGAGGTGCGAGAGAGGCCGAATCGGGCTCCCTGCTAAGGAGTTGTACCTCTAAAGGGTACCGAGGGTTCGAATCCCTCCCTCTCCGTTTTTCGTGAGGCTATAGCTCAGCTGGATAGAGCTTCAGATTGCGGATCTGAAGGTCGGAGGTTCGAATCCTCTTAGCCTCACTTTTTTTATTGGAGAGATGCGAGAGCGGTTGAATCGGGCGGTCTCGAAAACCGTTGAACCCTCTGGGTTCCGGGGGTTCGAATCCCCCTCTCTCCGAGATAAGAACCAATGGCAGGGGGCCTCGGTTCTTCTCTGTTCGCCCACAGCTGTGAGCGTCTCAACCCCTGGAGAGATGACCGAGCGGCCGAAGGTGCGCGATTGGAAGTCGCGTGTACTCGTAAGGGTACCGAGGGTTCAAATCCCTCTCTCTCCGATTGCAGTAAAGAGCGCATAAAGCCAGGCACTGTGCTCGTAACCGCTGTAAAAACCCGCCAGGTCCGGAAGGAAGCAACGGTATACAGTAGGTGCGGTGCCGCAGAGCGCCTGGCTTTATGCGCTTTGACTGCTTTACCCTTCAACCCCGTCATGCTATTTTTCTTCTATGCCCTTTGAAGTCACCGCGACACGAAAGCGTCCCCAAACATTTGAACAGCTTGCCGGACAGAACTTTGTCGCTGCAACCCTGATTTCTTCGCTTGAACAAGGGCGTATTGCTCATGCGTACCTTTTTTCGGGACCTCGTGGATGCGGAAAAACGAGCACTGCGCGCATTTTGGCCAAAGCCCTCAACTGTGAACACGGGCCTACTGCGACGCCCTGCGGAACCTGCGCCTCCTGCGTTGCGATTTCATCCGGAACCTCTCTCGATGTAATTGAGATCGACGGCGCCTCGAACACTTCGGTCGACAATATTCGCCAAATCAAGGACGAAGTGCTCTTCGCCCCCAATTCTGCGCGCTATAAAATGTATATCATCGACGAAGTGCACATGCTCTCGTTGAGCGCCTTCAACGCGCTGCTCAAGACGATCGAGGAGCCTCCCCCCTACGTTGTATTCATCTTCGCGACCACAGAGCCGCAGAAGGTTCCCGCAACTATAAAAAGCCGTTGCCAGCAATTCAATTTCAGGCTCGTGCCCATCGAAACCATTCTCCAGCTCCTCCGGCAAGCCGCAGAAGAGACCGGTATTGAAGCTGAAGAGGAGGCGCTGTTGTGGATCGCACGCGAGGCCGCAGGCTCCGTCCGAGATGCCTATACGCTTTTCGACCAGATCGCCTCATTTTCAGGCCACCACATCACCGCGCAGAACATCCGCGAAACCCTTGGACTCGTGGGCATAGATCAACTTAACACGCTGTTTCGTGCGATCGCCCAGGGTGCCTCGAAAGATGCCTTCGATATTCTCGACGGTATCTTCGAACGAGGGGTTTCGTCTGAACAATTCTTAACCGATGCTGTCGACTACTGCCGCTCTGCGCTCCTCATGTCGTATGGAGTGCAGAAAGAGGGCCTTCTGAGCAGTCCCCGGAATAGTTTTGAACCGAGCGTTCTTCAGTCGCTCTCGAGTCAGCAGCTCGAATACGCCATTGGGGTTCTGCTCGATACATATCGCCACCTCAAAGAGACCATCGATCCAAGGTACGAAGTTGAATTGGCAATCGCGAAGCTCAGCCACATAGGCTCGTACATCAGCCCCAGCGAGCTTTTCAGCGTGTTGCGCGCGCTGCAGAAAGAAGCGAGTGCCGCGCTGAGTACGAGTTCAGCGCCATCGGTATCAATTCAATCGGAGTCAGTCTCGCCTGCGTCAACGGAGTCTTCATCGGGGACACCGCGCCTTTCAAGCGAGGAGGCCATTTCACTCCCTTTTCGCCATCAGGTGAAAGATAATGCACCACAAACCGCGCCACTTCTCCGCGATCTTTCCTCACGGCTGACTAAAAATCAGCAAAATATTCAGGAATCGCCCTCCCCAGGAGGATTCCGAGGGCGCGAAACCACAGCGGTTCCCAAAAATCAGGCGTCGCAACCAGAGATCGCCACGTCAAGCAACCCCCCGCAGGTGCTCTCATCGACCGATCTACGAAAAAAAATTATCTCTAAATTGAGAAGTCAGAACCTTTTCCTCGCTTCGGCACTCGAAAAATCGGGCGAATGGCTTCCTAAACACAATGGATACATTATCCCCGTACTCAATCGGGTCGAGATGGATCTCATCGCACGATTTTCGTCCGTCATCGCGGAAACGGGAGCATCCATACTCGGTGCGCCGTGCGCCATCGAAGTCCACCCCGCGAAGAACCTCGAGCTGGTTGCCACTGCGCATGAGAGCGCGCGCCAACAAGGCACTACTCGCCAAGCACGCTACGAACCGCAATTTCAACCGCGAACCTCTGCCCCAGCACGTGCGCCCGGCGCCCCTCCTCTAGGAGAAGCAGTCGTGCCACAATCTGCACCAGAAGCGGAGGCTACCGCCTCAATCGTGCCGCGTTCTTCTGGCAGCGCAACGAGCCCGATGGCACCTTCCGCCGAACAGGGCTCCTCCCTCGCCCCACAGCGCGAGCTTTCTCGTACATCCACGAGTGAATATCGTGCGCAGGAACTCTCTGACCCCGGATCTACAGTCCCTAAGGAAGACAAGCACACCATCGAGACTATCTGCAAGCTTTTCAAAGGTAAGGTCGTGGCCACAACCGCAGCCGCGACGATCTTGACTACGGCTGCTTCGGGGGACGTGGAGAGCGTGGCGGGCGTGGCGGAAATGGCGGACGTAGAGGGCGTGGCAGGGTTAACCGGCTTGTCAGATACGGCTGGTAGTTTGGAGGCTTCTGCCACCGGAGCTGCCTCCGTGGAGTCGTCAGAGGTCGAAGCCCAAGGCTCGCCCCCGTCTTTCTTTTCATCCGACACCATTGAAGATATAGATGAGTACTTCAACACTGAAGAAGAGTATGATTAGTTGAACATCGCGACCGTTCACTGGAGGTAAAATGGATATTTCTAATATTTTCGATATGCTTAAAAACCCTCAGGCGCTTCGGGCACAAGCCGAAGAAATGCAGAAAAAAATGAGCTCCATCCGCGCCACTGGTCAGGCTGGCGGCGGCATGGTAAAAATTACACTTTCGGGAAATATGGAGCTACTTGAGTGCGTCCTTTCACCGGAATTGGCCGATTTTAAGGACATCCCCCTCATTCAGGATCTCATCAAGGCCGCACATCACAACGCCTCGGAGAAGATCAAAGAGGCGCTTCAGAACGAAGTGACGAGCTCGCTGGGAGGCCTTGATTCCGGCCTGACCGGCATGCCGCCGTTTGGCAATTTTAAATGAAAGCCATAGAAGATCTGGTATCGCTCCTTACACACCTGCCTGGTTTAGGGCGAAAGAGTGCGCTCAGAATCGCGTACGCGCTCCTCAAATCCGACATCGCGTTTAGCGAGGCTCTGGCCGAGCATATCCGCACGCTCCGTTCCACCATCCATTTTTGCGCCGAGTGCGGCTCGTATTCAGAGGCTGAGCTCTGCCAGGTGTGTTCGGACAGCTCGAGAGACCGACACATCATCTGCGTGGTCGAGCAGCCCCAAGATGTCATCACGATCGAAGCATCGAAAGAATATCGAGGGCTTTACCATGTCCTCGGCGGCCTCCTCTCTCCCCTCGAAGGAGTAGGCCCTGATAGGCTCAGCATCGCCAAGCTGCTGCAACGCATTCGAATTTCACTCAACAGCGAGCCAATCCAGGAAGTGATTCTCGCCACGAACCCCACCATCGAAGGCGACACCACCGCGCTCTATCTCAAGAAACTGCTCGAAAAGGACCCTGTGCGGGTCACTCGACTCGCCACCGGCATTCCCGTCGGAGGCGACCTCGAGTACGCCGACCGCCTGACGCTCGCTCGGTCATTCCGAGGAAGATCAATCCTGTAGTAGAAATGCCTCAAAGTACCATCGAATTTGACAAATACAGATTGAATGAGTATAGTAAGTTACGATACGATTGAATTTCATGTAATTTCGTGTAAGATTCTCCGGTTCACTTAATAAATTTGAATCTGAAGCATACAACAAGAGGGTAAGCTGTTTGAACAAGAAGGATTTTCCTCATATCCACTTCTATGACCAAGATTTTGTTGATGTTTATGATAGAACTTGGGCGTGGATTGCAGACTGTTGGGCAACTGGAGGCGCCCAGACTAAGATAAGCAAACTGAAATTTTTCTATTATCCGGGGAAAAATAGACTCGATTTCCTTGAACAGGTTTTTTCAAGCTTTTTCCTTGTCTACAGTAACCGTATCTACTCGGCCTCGAACGGTCTTGACGCGCTTTACGCGCTCCAGGGCGCGGACGGTGCCATCGCCTCTCTCTACGATATCGAATCCGGAGAAGCGATTACTGTTCCCGGTAATCCTCTTGGCGTTACACTCCCGCTGCTCGCGTGGGCGGAGTTCAACCTCTACCATAAATCCGCGAATAAAAAAAGAGTCAAGGAAATAGTGCCCGCCCTCACAAAACACTACAAGTGGCTTGAAGCGAATTTTAAAATGCCCAATGGCCTCTTCGCGACGCCGCTTAGCTCAACAGGCATGGAAAATTCGCCCCGTCAGGACGCGCGTTACTTCATCGACTTTAACGCGGCAATGGCCATGAACGCCCTGTACCTTTCCGCGTTATGCGATATTCTAAACGACAAAGATGCATCATTCCAATTCAAGCGCGACTACTTTTCAATTAAAACCAGAATCAATTCGAAAATGTGGAATGCCGAGGATGGGTTCTACTACGACCTCGACGAACAGGAAAAACAGTTGCCCGTCAAAACACTTGGCACTTACTGGCTTCTCCTCGCCGAAATTCCCAACGAGGAGCGTGCGGAAAAACTCGTCGCGAAGCTCAAGGATCCCCAGGTGTTCGGGACGGAGAATCCTTTCCCCTCGCTCTCGGTCGACCACCCGGAGTTCGATAAAAAGGGGCAGGGTTTCCACGGCAGCGTATTCCCATGGCTCACCTTCATGGTTATCAAAGGACTCGAAAAATATTACTTCTATGAGTTAGCCCGCGATTCTGCGATCCGCCACCTCTACTACATTCTCGACTCTATGCACAGCGGCGAGCACGAGGGAAACAGGCACAGCTCGCATCCGACCGTCTGGAGCGCCTATCAACCACTGAATGAGGGTAAGGCTGTGTGGGATAACCATCCCGATTGGCCGCTGCAGAACCACTTCCCCTCGAATGGCCTGTGCACCGTGACCCTCATCATCGAGAATATCATCGGGCTTTACATTTCACTCCCAAGAAAGACAGTCGATTGGATCATCCCCAACCTCGAAGTGATGGGCATCGAGAACCTCTCGCTCAAGCGCAATATGATCACCATCCTCTCCAGCAAATCCGGAAGAGGCTGGGAAATCCACATGGAGAGCGAGAAACTCTACTATTTCACTATTAATGTATTGGGTAAAAAGAAGAAGACGCTTCCAATTCCGTCGGGCAAATGCTCGATGCTGATCGATAAAATCTGAGCAGCCTCGACCTTAAGAGACCACGCGCACAGATACAGAACCCATGAGCGCCATCCCCGAGATCTCAAGTATACCTGCCCGTGTGCCGGACGTGGGGTAATCCACCTTGCTCACCGCCTCGCCCATGATGGGCACCACCGAAAAATGAACCGGTGTGCCCGGCGCGACCAGCACTCGAATTTCACCCATAACCGCAATCAGCTCGATCCGCAGCCCGGACTCAGGTATCTCGACATCGCGTAGATCGATCGTCGTTGAGCCCATAAATGTCACGCTGGAGCTCGACCTGGAGGTGAGCATCCTGGCATCGACTCGTCGCTCACCCATGATGCAGAGAAAAAAATCGCCGGATCTCCCATTTGGCCGAAACGCCGGAAATGAATTCTCCGAGAATATCGGAGAAGAGGGTACGCGCCTTTCGTGTCGCTCCGAAGGATTATGCTCCCTTTGTGATCGCTCCGTAGGACGGAAGGCATCCGGCTGGTTCTCGTAGGCTCGTCGCTCCTCTGGCTGAACCGACACAAGCACCGATCGCAGTACCGACTCCGGATCCGAAGAATGCTGCACCTGCGCCGCAAGCGTTTCATACTGATCCAGAGAAATTTTATCTTTCACATAGAGATTGGTTATTTCATCCAACACCCGTTCTTTAGGATCGATTGGAAGCTGTTCAGACCGCCGTGCTCTGTCTCTCGATCGCTCTCTTGCCATACCACGCTCCTCGGCGACATGCATACCGATATTCTGATCGCTGCGATTTCAACCTACCTTCTTCAACTGATAATGGTGCCCACAAAGGGCTGCTCATTGAGTATATTCGAAAAATTTTCCAGGTCTTTCCCCGATGCGAATATCACGCCGAGACCAAGCGCTTTCGCCTTCTTGACCGCGATGGGGTCGAAGGGCACATTCGCACCCGGATTCCACTCAGTGCCGACAATCTGACTCAGCGAGTCGTAGGCAATGGAGGAAAGCGGCAGGGCGCTGGGGTCCACTTTTGGATCGGCAGTGTAGATCTGGGCTATGTTCGAGAGATTGATCAACTTCTTAGCGTTGAAGCGCTCAGCAAGGAGCACGGCGTCGTAATCGGTCGAAAAACCGGGCTTCCACCCCGCCGCGACGAGGATTCCCCCCGACATCGCGAAATTCGAAGTGGGGTCGGTGACCACTGGATCAAGGCAGTCTTCGTAAAACACTTCTTTAACCAGCTGTGCATTGAGTCTAGTCGCTGCGATGCCGATGCGGTCGAGTGACTCGTCGAAGACAGCCGCATGCTCTGTGCCCGCCAATCTCGCCAATCTCAAGTACTCTCGATACGCACTCTGCCAAAGTCGAGCGGCGCTGCCTCCTCCCACAACAAGGATGGCCTTCCGATCGCCCTGGGCAAGCCACGATCTGAGCAACGCCTTAAATTTTAAAAGAAAGTGCCCATCGGGACCATTGGGAGGTGCCACAATCGATCCTCCCAGCGAAATCACCAGCGTCATATTTACCACTCCTCAAAATGCCACGAACATTGTGTATGCTGATCTATTCTATGGTACGCACTCTCGCGGCATCTCCACTATTGTCCCAAAGAGTACTTTTGGGCAAGAACCATGAGGTTCCTTGGGTTGAAGGTATTTGAGCCTTCGGTTTCGTAGGAGTAGTCGATATACTCCTGATACACCTCCGAGGCCTTATGGCGGACCAATTTCATGGTCGAATTGATAGTTCCGTTCTGTTCGTTGAATGGTTCCGGGAGTATTTGGAAGACAGAGGGAATCCACGCGACCTGAACCTTCTTTGCGTTTGGATCGCTCTTAAAGCGGTAGAACTCTTCGTGAACGATTTTAAGCAAGGCTTCCGCCGAGGTAATGCCCCTCTGTTTGACGAGATGCTTCACTTTTGTATCGTCGAGCACCACGAGCGCGGTCGTATATTTTCTGTGGTCACACCAGACCATGATCTGCTCAAAAATATCAGTGGACATCCCTATTGCTTCCTCAATTTCCTCAGGGCTGTATTTTTCTCCATCCTCTCGAATTAGGAGGGCCTTGGCGCGCCCAATGACATACAGAAAACCATCGCTGTCGATGTAGCCCAAGTCACCGGTCCAGAGGCGCCCGCCTCTAAGGGTTTCTGCGGTAGCCTCGGGATTCTTGAAATAACCGAGCATCACATTTTCACCGGTGATCGTGATGTTGCCGACTTCGCCCCGCGCAAGTTCCTTCCCTTCATCGTCCAAAATTGCGCATGAAACCGAGGGCGCAATGCTGCCTGAGGAGCCATATTTGTGAACTTTGGGCGAATTCGAAGAGATGACGGGGGCGGCTTCGGTCAGGCCGTAGCCCTGATACACAGGTACGCCGAGCGCTGCGAAGAACTGCTGCTGCTTGATATCCAGCACCGCACCACCCCCGACACAGAACCGTATCGAATCGCCGAAGAGAGTCTTTTTCACTTTGTTGAAAACGAGTACCTTCGCGATAAAATAGGGGAAGAACGCAGCGACGCGAACCCTTAGTGGCGGCTTCGTAAAACCATCGCCATTCCACCTGATTCCCGCCCGTATACCGCTCTTGAACAGCTTTTCTATAAAACCGCCCTTATCCTCGAGAGCAGCGATAATCTTTTTCATAAAATTGCCTGACAGAGAGGGGACTGTAAGCAGGAATATCGGGTTGCTCTCCTTGAGGTTCGTGGGGATATTCCTCAGCGTCGCGATTCCTCCTCCGCGCGAGTCCACAAAATAGAGCGAGATGCCGCAGAGCATCGCGGTATAGAGGCCCACGGTGTGGGCGAACGAGTGATCGACTGGCAAGATGAGAAGTGTTCTGAAGTACATCGGATTGTCAAAGAGATCCACAGCGTCGTGGCAGTTCGACCAATAGTTGAGATGCGTGAGCATAATTCCTTTGGGGTTACCTGTGGTGCCGGAAGTGTACGAGATTGTCACAATATCATTCTCTTCCGCTTGCTCTTCGATCGCGTCCAAGATCGATTCCGTGCGCCCGGCCAAGTCGGCATTTCCAGCTACGAGGGCTTCGCTGAAGGAAATCAGACTAGATTTCTGTAATCCAAGTTTCTCCAGAACTGCGTAACCCCAAGCGAGGTCGTCGTCGAAGTACACAATCTTTACATCTTGAAGCTTGGCACTCGTGAGCGCGTGTGCCACCTTTTCGAGCTGATTATGGGTGGTACAGATGAATTTAGACTCTGAGTGTTGAAGTCGAAAGGGAATTTCGTCCGAGAGCAGCTTGATTGAGAGCGGCACCGAAATCATGCCTGCCGACAAGATGCCGAGTTCCGCGATGATCCAGTCCGGTGAACCTTCAGCGATGATCGCTGCCCTGTCGCCCTTCTGAAAATGCTTCCCCACGATCCAGGAAGCGAACATGCGCGCCTTCTGTCGCACCTGTTTGAAAGTCGCACCACTATAACCGGTGTCCGTTTTGCGGAGCGCATAGGGCACATCCGCGTAGAGTTGTTCCGCTTCCTTGAGCATTCTCAGGACGGTTCTTTTCATGTGTTGCCTTTCCTATAGTATAAATAATTAGAACATTATCGCATCATTGAAATGAATCCGTAAAGTGCAAAATGAGTTGGATAACGTTATTCGTATGGCGCCTCGCCCGCGGCGCGACATACTACTTTACACCTTTCCGCCTTGTGCCACCCTGCCACACGGTACGCCATTTTTCACGGCAATGATTTCAGCGAGCGTGGCAATGGCAATCTCTTCAGATGTTTGCGCACCAATATCGAAACCAAGAGGAGCGTGGACCTTAAAGCGCAACGTATCCGCCACCCCGAGCGCGCTGAGATTTTTCCATAGTTCTTCAATTTTCGCCCGTGAGCCCACTACCCCGAAGTACGCCCAGGGCATATCGAGACTATAGCGTATGGCACGAAGATACCCGAGAGGATGCGCGACCACAATGTAGGTCGCTTCATCGAATTGCAGGGTTTTTAGCTTAGCGACACACGCAACATTGTCTTCTCGATGTTCGCCATCATTCTCATCCACCAGAATCACCTTGAAATCTAAACCAGAAGCGATGCGCGCAATCGCAAGCCCCACACTTGTTGCCCCGATAATAATGAGCTTGGGCGGCGGCGCCACATATTCAAAGGACACTTGGACCGAATCGATCGTGATGGCCTTGCTCATTTTTGCAGAAATACACCCGAGCGCCTCTTTGAGGATTTTTTCATCGAGCTCATGGGTCAAGCTAGTACCGTACAGATTCCCGCTCGCATCCACGATTAGCTTTCCATTGTAGTACTGAAGATCGGCACCTATGCCTGGATCGAATCCCTCCCCGGCCCGCACCTCAACAAGGACAAATCGCTGCCCTTCTGCGAGAAATCGTCTTTTAATTTCGATATAATGCTCATCGATACGCGGCACTTTCATCCATCCGCCCCTTTGCAGATTCTATTCATTCCGTCATGTTTCCGCTATACTACAGCTTGGTACAGAGACCATTGATCTTCTCCGTTTGGGCGATTGCCGGCTTTAAAATTTTCTAATGGAAGGCTTTGCATGAGCTATTCAGATCCGACCCAATTGGGCATTATCGCATGTCCCGGCGCTGAGGTGTTCGCCAATCAGGTTATCCGCAAGTTGTCTGGAATCTACAAACACCGCTTTGAGAGAAAGGCGCAGGCGATCGCGGGGAGATACCACATTTCTCCCGAATTGGTGATACGAAAAATCAATTTCGCCAACGATTGCAATACCAGCATGCTTTTTCTTCCGGGGAGTACGGACCGTTACCGTCCACCCCAGTTCAAAATCAACACGAGACACTCGCTCTTCGCGAATGGCGAGATAAAGACCGAAATCCTGGAATCGGTGCGTGGTAAGAGTATCTATATCTTCCAGGATGTCGAAAACCATCAGCCTGTTTCCTTCAACGACGGAACCATCCACAAGGTGCTTTCGGTCAACGATCATATCTTCAACCTCTTCGTGGCGATTGACGCCGCGATGCAAGGAGGAGCCAAAAACATCAATCTCGTCCTTCCCATATATCCTTATTCTCGGCAGCACAAGAAAAAAGGCAGAGAAGCACTTTCCGCCGCCCGAATCGGCAACATGCTCGAGAACCTTCATGTCGAGCGCATTATCACCCTCGACATCCACTCCAAGGAGATTGAAAACGCCTTCGACCGGCTGAGGGTCGAAAACCTTCACGCATCTTTCCAGATCATCGACAAATTGATGTCCATTGTCGACATTCGGAAAGAAGACATGGTCGTGCTCGCGCCGGATACCGGTGCAGTAGACCGCAACAAATTCTACGCCAACGCGCTCCAGAAACCCCTCGCCCTCCTCTACAAAGAGCGGGATTACTCAAAAATCAGCAAAAACGCGGCCGACACGAATATTAGCGAGATGCGCCTTCTAGGCGATGTCGCGAATCGAATCGTATTTATGGCCGACGACATGATCGGTACTGGCGGAACCCTGATCAAGGCAATGCGCTACCTCCGCGACCTCGGCGCCAACAAGATTATCTGCGCCGTAAGCCTTCCTCTCTTCTCCGGAACCGCGATCGACGATTTCGACGCTGCCTACAAAGAGGGCCTCTTCTTCAGGATTATTGGTACCAATGCCATATTCCACAACGAACTGCTCAAGAAGGAGTGGTACATCCAGAGCGATGTCACGGGCCTCTTCGCGCAAGTTATCAGCCTCCTGCACCACAATCGCTCGGTGAGCTCGCTCCTCGACAACCGCGATGTGGTGGCACGCCTCATTAAGCGAAAGCTGGAATCGGGTTCATCTGGCTCATCTGGTTCATCGAGCAAGACGCCTTCATCTACACTGCAGGGCGTTGCCAAAGACAGCTCTGCAAGCCCCAATGAGGTTATTCCCTACGGAGCCGCGGACAAGCAATGAGACTCTTTCTCAATCCCCCTCTGCGGCGGGATTGTGTGCTGGCCTTTGATCTGGATGGGACGCTTTACGATAATCCCAACTACATTCGCGCACAAGAAGAGAGCCAAGTGGTGCAGCTCGCCCAATTTCTTGGTCTGTCGTTTAGCGGCGCGGCGGCTCGAATTCGCGATATCAGGCAGGCTCGCGCAGCGCGAAATCTGCCCGCCGCGAGCCTTGGCGACATCTTTAGGAAACTCGGTGTATCGGACAATATGATCGTCCAGTGGCGCCGCGACAATATCCACCCTCGCGACTGGCTCTCGGAAGATCCGCGTCTTCAAAGTATACTTACCATACTCTCGACACACCATGAGCTCGCACTCATCACCAACAACCCGAAGAGCGTAGCCACGGAGAGTCTGCGTGCGCTTGGCATTCTTGCATGCTTCACGAATATCATTGCGCTCGATGACACCTTCAAATCCAAGCCACATCCCGCCCCATACCGCGCATTTCTGGACGTGGCGCGACGGCCCCCGGAGGACTGCATTGTTATCGGCGACAGATACTCGGTCGATATCGAGCCTGCGCTGGGCCTGGGAATGCAGGGTATCCTGATCGAAACGCCCTCCGAAGTCTATCTCTTGCCTGAAATACTCGAATAGCGCGCTCCTCCTCGAACAAGAAAAAAGCGCGGCAGGCAGAAACCTCCGCGCCTTGTATGCATGGCTGATTTTTCGGAATTCGGACGCGATTGACGAATTATCGCTGAACGCGGCCGGAAACATCTCCCCCGATTAATTTTTCGACTTCTCCAGGTTCCACAAGTGCGAAGTCCCCAGAAATCGTGTGTTTGAGACAGGAAAGCCCCACCGCGTATTCGAGCGCCCTCTGCTCATCCTTGAAGTTGATGAGGCCATAGATGAGCCCCGCCGAAAAACTGTCGCCCGCGCCGACTCTGTCCACAATATCAGCAATGGGATACTTCCGCGACACAAATCGCCGCCCCCGCGCCACCAGCATTCCAGACCAATGATTGTTGTCCGCGGAGTGGCTCTCCCGCAGCGTGACCGCCGCGAGACGCGCGTTCGGGAAGGCGCGCAGCGTGCGCTCACACATTGTCTGGTAACCATCGAGATCCGTTTCCCCACCCGACGAAGGCGCGGGCCCTTCCATTCCCAAGGACTTCTGATAATCTTCTTCGTTGCCGATGAGGACATCAGCGTAGCGCGCAATTTCCGACATCACCGATTTGGCATCCGCGCCATAATTCCAAAGTTTCGCGCGGAAATTCAAATCGAAGGAAACCATGTTGCCCATCGCTTTTGCGGTCTGAACCGCCAAGATAGTCGCATCGGCGCATGACCTCGACACCGCTGGAGTAATGCCCGAAACATGAAACCACTCCATCCCCTCAAGGGCCTTCTTCCAATCGATATCGCCTGCCTCAATCTTCGCGAGCGCAGAATTTTCTCTATCGTAAATGACGTTGCTTGGCCGCTGGTTTGAGCCATTCTCAAAAAAATAGATGCCGATTCTTCCCTTTTTGAATTTCAACGCTGAAACATCGACACCGTGGCCGCGAAGCATTCGTGTGCACTCTCTACCGATCTGATTGTCGGGCAATACACTCAGGAAGCGCGCGCCCATACCAAGCCGAGCCAGCGCGACCGCCACATTGGCTTCGCTTCCACCAAACGTAGCCTCAAAAACAGGCGACTGAAACAGCCTCTCATGTTCGGGCGATTTCAGCCTCAGCATGATTTCGCCGAACGTCGCGACACTCATGATCAACCTCCTCACAACATTTGCAGAATTATAAGGTGGCCTTTACCACAATCTTTTTTACCAGACGAGACTCCGTCCCCATTCTCAGCCCGGGGCGGTGCGCATCTTCAGGGAAAAAGACGGCGCAACACTCGGGATTCATCGCGAGCGAGCAGGCGCGATGGACGACCGGCACCGAATAGTACTCGATATCGAAGACATAGGGTTCAACACTTTTCAAAAATGCGGCGGGTATCGACTCGATGATCTCCTCACCTTCGACCATCATTTGAATATCGATGTATTTCCGGTGCGTTTCGAAACGGCACACAGCAGGGTCCTTTGTCTCGTATTCTTGCACAAGGGCGAAAACCTGATCTCCCTGAATCGGATATTTCCCCGCCGTGAGATTCTTCCACGACTTCTGACTGAGCCAGTCGAACGCAATGTCCAGGTTTTTTGAGAGCCCCCGATATCTCGATAATGCACTAAGCATAGTCACGATCATACAGACCTCCCTTTTTATTGACATCAATGCATATGCACGGCCACGTGTATCCACGCGCCTCGAACCGCTGAGCCATCTTATCGCGCGAGCCATCCCCCGTCGACAGGAATGGTGGCGCCATGGAGATAATCGCTGGCAGATGACGCGAGGAATACCGCAATGCCCTGAATATCGCCCGGATTTCCCCACCGGCCGGCAGGTATCCTACCTAAAATTTCCTTGGACCTGACAGGGTCGGCGCGCAGCGCCTCCGTGTTCGTGGTGACCATATACCCCGGCGCGATTGCATTGACGTTGATGCCATATTTCGCCCACTCATTCGCCATAAGCTTCGTGAGCCCCATCACCGCGCTCTTTGATGCCGTGTACGAAGGAACTCGAATGCCTCCCTGAAACGAGAGCAGCGACGCGATACTGATGATCTTCCCCCCACTCTTCTGCGCGAGGAATTGCTTCGCCACCGCCTGGCTCAAGAAAAAGAGCGATTTCACATTGACATTCATCACATCGTCCCAATCTTTCTCCTGAAAATTGATCGCGTCTTCCCGCCGAATAATGCCTGCGTTATTTACCAGAATATCGATTCGCCCGAACTTCGCAATTGTTTTCTCAACAATCGAAGAAACGGAGGCTGTTAAACCGAGATCGGCGGAAATCGATAAAAAGGTCCTGCCGCACGCACGGACTTCCCGTTCGGTGTCCTCATTCGAGCGCGCATGCCCAACACCCGCCATATCGGCTCCCGCCTCGGCGAACGCGACACAAATCGCCTGACCTAATCCGGCAGAACTCCCCGTTACGAGGGCGACTTTCCCATCGAGCCTGAAACTGTCGAGTATCATATTAAACCTTCCTCATCTTTGTGGATCTTTCCCCTACGCACACCATGAGTATGCGATCGTGCGTCAGCGCAGGTCTTCCATCGCCACCCCGTCCATATCGGTGAATGTCTGATTTTCTCCGGCCATTCCCCAGATGAATGTGTATTTCCCCGTACCCACCCCGCAGTGAATCGACCAGCTTGGGCTGATAACCGCCTGCTCATTGCGCACCACTATGTGACGAGTCTCCCGCGGCTTACCCATGAAGTGGAAAACCACGCGATCTGCCGGCATGTCGAAGTAGAAGTACACCTCCATGCGACGCTCGTGCGTGTGCACCGGCATTGTATTCCACACACTTCCCTCATAGAAGGAGGTTAAACCCATCACGAGCTGACAGGTCTCGAGCACCGAAGGATGAATGTATTGGTTGATCACGCGCTTGTTGCACTCGCTGTCCGAACCCATCTCGAGGTGTTTGGCCTGATCGAAGGTAACGACTCTCGTGGGGCAGCTTCGATGCGCCGGCGCACTGTTGAAATAAAACTTTGAAGGATTTTCGGGGTTTTTACTCGAGAAGATCACCGATTTTGCGCCCTTCCCAATGTAGAATGCATCGCGAGGCGCGATATCATAGTGAGTGCCATCGACCTCGATTGCGCCTGCTCCGCCGATATTGATGATCCCCATTTCGCGCCGTTCCAAAAAATATTCTGTGCCAAGCTCGCTGCTGACAGGGAGCGATATTGAGACCGCGGCGGGAGCTACTCCGCCGATGATCATTCGGTCGACATGCGAGTAGAGCATTGTCATTTTATCAGCGATAAATACTTGCTCCATTAGAAATTCTTTACGAAGTCCGCTGGTGTCGAGCGACTTCGCGTACTCGGAATTGATGTACTCACGAACTTCCATTTGGTATCTCCCTTCCCACGATGGTACTCTCGGAGGGGGCGACACTTTCGGCGCTGTCGAATTTTTGCCCAGGCCGCTTCATTGCGTCGCCACATCCACCTCAGTGTACCATTAAAAACACCGAGACAGCTACCAAAAATAGGTGAGCCGCCCAACTCGACACAGGTTCGAGTTGGGCGGCTCACATCAGCACCTCAAAAGAGATTGCTGCGCTAAGAAAAGCGCGTCAGCCCTGCTGCACTTCTTTAACCTGAGGTACCACTTTTTTAAGATAGGACTCGACACCCTGCTTAAGTGTCATGAGCGAGTAAGGGCAGGACCCGCATGCTCCCGTGAGCCTTACCTTCACCACACCGTCGTCGCTGACAGAAACAAGCTCTATATCACCGCCATCCGCCATGAGCGATGGCCGAACGTTTTCAACGGCTGCTTTCACTTCATCAAAAATCATGAATATCTCCTCTGTATGGATTAAATTATCGAGTTGCCGAGAAAGGGTCAAGAAGGCAGCCCATATAGCTGAATGTCCCACGATATGTTAGAATCAACGCAGCTCACCGGGAAGGCAAAATGGCACGAATTATTGTATTTGTCAATCAAAAGGGCGGCGTCGGGAAGACCACGAGCGCGATCAACATCGGCACCTCCCTTGCTCTTCTCCACAAGAAAACCCTTCTCATCGATTTTGACCCGCAGGGCAATCTAACCTCGGGCATCGGCGGGAAATTGACGCACGCCAATATTTACCATGTCATCTCCGGGCTTACTGATATCAAGAGCATTATTCAGCCACTCTCTGTGCCCAGGCTGTTTCTGGCCCCCTCGTCGGTGGATTTGAGCGGGGCAACTATCGAGCTCGTCGATCGGCCCGACCGCAATGACTATCTCCGTCGCGCTATCGAGCCCATCGCCAACGACTATGATTTTATTCTAATCGACTGCCCGCCCTCTCTTGGAGTCCTAACCTTGAACGGTCTCGCAGCCGCCCACGAAGTTGTCATCCCGCTTCAGTGTGAGTACTTTGCACTCGAGGGGCTTTCGCTCATCATTCAAACCATCGGCCTCGTGCAAAAGAGCATCAATCCCAACCTCAAAATCGGCGGAATCCTGCTTACGATGTTCGATGCGCGGACGCGGCTTTCGCAGGAGGTTGTGCGCCAGGTTACCGAATACTTCAAGGATAAGGTTTACAAAACCATCATTCCCCGCAATGTGCGCCTTTCGGAAGCGCCTTCCCATGGTCTTCCGGCGATCGTATATGACCCCACCTGCATCGGCGCCAAGAGTTACGATGCCGTGACAAAGGAGATCATCAGCCGTGGCTAAATTTGGCCTTGGGAAGGGGCTCGGCGCCCTCATCCCCGAACATCAGCAATTTTTTGAACAGACCTCAGAAGAAAATCCTGAATCGATCGTGAGGCTTGTGCCAATCGATGCGCTCATTCCCAACCCCGAACAGCCGAGAAAGACTTTTTCGCAGGAATCGCTCGATGAACTCGCCGAATCCATACGGCGTCATGGGCTGCTGCAGCCGCTTTTGGTGCACGAGTTCAAGAGCGGGAAGTACAGTATCATCGCGGGCGAGCGACGGTATCGCGCCGCTCAGATCGCGGGCATTGAACAGCTGCCCGTCATTGTGCGGGCCAACGCTCCGGACGACCAGCGCCTTGAACTTTCGCTCGTCGAAAATATCCAGCGCGAGAATCTCGATCCAATTGAGGAAGCGCTCGCCTACGCACGACTTATGGAAATCTCCGGCGCAACTCAAGAGCGTGTCGCAGAGATGGTCGGCAAGAGCCGCGTGGCAGTTGCCAACACCATGCGCCTCCTCAAGCTCCCCGAATCCATTCGGGCTGCGATACAGCAGGGTGTCATCACGTCGGGACACGCGCGCGCGCTTCTCGCGATCGACGATCCCAACGCTCGCGATGCCCTCTTCAATCGGATCCGAAAGGACAATCTTTCTGTCCGCCAGACAGAGCAGGAAGCCCAGAAGCTTCAGGGCGCCGCGGCGGGCACGCACGGGGCGCGGAAGCGCGCGCGCGATATCGGTTCGGAGGGCTCCGAGGCACCGCTGGATCCTCTCCTCAAGGAGCTTCGCGAACACCTCATCGAGCGCTTTGGCACAAAGGTGGAGATTTCCGGCAACATCGACACCGGTTTCATTAAAATTCAGTACTACTCGCAAGAGGATCTTCAGCGCATCTATGATGTGCTCAGGCTTGAGTGAACATATGAAGATACAAACCTCACTTTGGACGCTCGTATTCCTGCTCATTCTCCTTCCACCCGCGACCTATGCGCAAAAATTGACCGTAATGCGAGACGCGTTACCCGTTCAGTTGCAGGACGCACTTCCTCCGGGGATTTCTCTCGCGCAAGGGTCTCCAATACTCAGAACTGCTGAGCACAGTAGCGGAAAACTTATGCTGGCTCCGTCCCTCGATGGTATTTCGACAATCGTCGATCTTATCGCGAGCGCATCAAATGGTTCGAATCTTATCATTGAAGCACTCATTTTCCTCCCAGCCCAGCCGCGTGCCGCTTCATCGTTCGATCTTGCCTCAACATTACGTGAATATGGCTTGCTTTTTAACAAGTTCAGTTCTCTCCAGGGAATCCAGTACTGGTCTGGAAGTCGAAAAATAATGCGCACTTTCTATACCGCGGCTTACCGCGTCGATAACCCAAAAGACCAGAAACAACTGCAAGATCCCTCAACGGTAGACGAGTTCCTATCGCTGCTTTCTCAACCTAGCTATATATATCAGAAGGATCAGACCTTCGATGGTATCGTTACTGAAGTGCGGAGCACCCTGACAGCTTCGACCTTCTTGATGACCAACAGCAACGCCACACCGCTGCGGCTCATTGGAATTCCGGTACTCCCGCGAGGCGGGCTCAAAACGGGCTTTCTCGTCGCGCCATCGCTGCAGGGTACGCTGCTCTACTTTGTCACCTCGATCAAGCCGCCCCTCATAGGAAAGGATCGGGTGTTCGAATCTTCCTCCAACAAGGCTCTGGCGCTGCTGCACTGGTTTATTGGCGCCGCGTCTGCCCAAAACCTCATAGCCCCTGCCACAATCCCCTGGAATATCGACGAAATTCCCTCGGAACTACGCCTCGTTAAAAGCGGGCAGTGATGGCAGAGAGCACTTCATCCATGCGTCGGCCTGCCAAAGTACAGATGGCTCAAAATCGTCCAAGTCTTGACGAATCTATTTCATATCGGTATCGTTCAATACATATCTATTTTAAAGGAGATATCCATGAGCATCATTGAATATGTCGAGGCTCGTGAAATTCTTGACTCGCGAGGCAATCCTACCATTGAGGTCGATGTTGTCCTCGAAGATGGCACCCTTGGCCGCGCCGCGGTTCCGTCTGGCGCCTCAACAGGCGAATACGAAGCCGTAGAACTCCGCGATGGCGATAAAAAGCGCTATCAGGGTAAGGGTGTGCTCACCGCGGTCGAAAATGTCAACACGACGATCGCTGGCGAAATCTGCGGACTGGATTCTCTCGAACAGGTCGATATCGACCGCACGCTCATCGAGCTCGATGGCACGGAAAACAAGGGCAAGCTGGGCGCCAACGCGATTCTCGGCGTCTCGATGGCCACCGCCCGCGCCGCTGCTGAATATCTCGGCCTTCCCCTCTATAAATATCTTGGCGGCGCACACACCACCGTGCTCCCCGTTCCCATGTCGAACATTATCAACGGCGGCAAACACGCCGACAATAAGATCGATTTCCAGGAATTCATGATCATGCCGCTCGGCGCCGAGTCCATCCGCGAAGCCGTCCGCATGAACGCAGAAGTCTTCCACACTCTGAAGAGCATTCTCAAATCCGAAGGCCACAACACGGCTGTAGGCGATGAAGGCGGATTTGCCCCGAATATCGGCAATGAAGACGCGCTCGACTACATTATGCGTGCAATTGAGAAGGCCGGCTACAAACCTGGCGAAGAAATCGCCATTGCCCTCGACCCCGCCGCAAGTGAGCTTTTTGACGAAGGTGGCGGCAAGGGCTATCGCTTCTGGAAGTCCAACCCCGATAAGATCTTCTCTACCGAAGAGATGGTGGAACTCTATACGAAGTGGGTCAATAAATACCCCATCGTCTCCATCGAAGATGGTCTTGATCAGAACGACTGGGATGGCTACGTCAAGCTCACGAAGGCCCTAGGCAGCAAAATTCAGATCGTGGGCGACGATTTCTTCGTCACGAACACCAAGCGCCTCGAGAAAGGAATCCAGATGGGCGCCTGTAACTCGATTCTCATCAAGCTCAACCAGATCGGAACCGTCACTGAGACGATCGAGACCATAAATATGGCGAAGCGCGCTGGCTACACCGCCGTGGTCTCACACCGCTCCGGTGAAACCGAAGACACTTTTATCGCCGACCTCGTTGTCGGTCTCGAAACCGGCCAGATCAAGACTGGATCGATGTCGCGCACCGACCGCATCGCAAAGTACAACCAGCTGATGCGTATCGAGGATGAGATGGAAGGCATCGCTGAGTACTGGGGTAGAAAAGCTTTCTACAACATTCGCGGCTGAGCCCAGCCATCCTCAGGTGGCGCGCGGCGGCTTCGTGTGGCATACTATCACCACAGGGGATTACCATGCTGACACGAAGACTTGATGAAGCAAAAGAAGCGTGGAAACGCAAGGATATGGAAGCCACGCGCCGCGCCCACCAACCCTCACAATCTATAGGTGCCGAAGAAAAACACACAACCACGCGGGGCAAATATCTCAAAAGCATCATTTACGGCGGCCTCGACGGCACAATAACCACTTTCGCAGCCGCTGCGGGAGTGGCAGGCGCATCGCTCCCTGCCGGAATAGTGCTCATTGTGGGATTGGCAAACCTGTTGGCCGACGGTCTCTCGATGTCCATCGGCGACTACCTTTCCTCGAAGAGCGAGGATGAATATGAGGCCGCCGAGCGCGCGCGTGAGGAGTGGGAGGTTGAGAACTACCCTGAGGGTGAAAAGATGGAGCTCGAGGAGATTTATCAGGCTCGAGGCATGTCGCGAGAAGACGCGCACGCCGCGGTTGAGATCATTGCCAAGGATAAGAAAGCCTGGGTCGACACCATGATGGTAGAAGAGCTAGGCATTATGCCATCCAACGAATCGCCCATAGCCAACGCCCTCGCGACTTTTATTTCCTTCGCGCTCTTCGGATTCCTGCCGATCTCCGCCTATGTGTTCGCGCTGTTTATTCCTGCCCTCGACACTCTGCGGTTTACCCTCGCCTGCCTTCTCACTGGCGCGACGCTCTTCGGACTCGGCGCGTTAAAAACAATCTTGACAGGCAAAAAATGGTTCAAAAGCGGCCTTGAAATGCTGCTGGTCGGCGGTGTGGCCGCCTCAGCTGCGTACATTGTTGGCATGCTCCTTGGCGGGCTCGCTGGCTGAACTTTTTACTATATAGACTAGGAGGAATGAATGAAACGCGCATGTATTCTACTCGCCGAAGGTTTTGAGGAAGTTGAGGCGCTGACCCCTGCCGATTATCTGCGGCGCGCCGGAATCGAAGTGACACTTGTTGGCATTACCTCGAACCTAGTAAAAGGTTCACACGGGATTTATGTGCAGGCCGACGCCGGCATTGAGGCGTTGTGGCAAGAGTACGACGCGATTGTGCTACCTGGCGGCATGCCGGGCGCGAAGAATCTCGCAGAAAATGCGGAAGTTTGCGCACGCATCGTGCAACAGCAGCATGAGGGCAAACTCGTCGCTGCCATCTGCGCCGCACCAGCCGTGGTGCTTCACGGGGCCTGCGGTCTCCTCAAAGGTAAAAAATTCACGGGTTATCCCGGCACCGAGGATTCAGTGAGCGGCGCGACTTTTGTTCCAGAGCGCGTCGTGATCGACGGCGCGCTCATCACCTCCCGCGGACCTGGCACCGCAGGGGAGTTTGCCATTGCCATAATCGCCGCCCTCGAGAATCGGGAAAAGGCTGATGAAGTCGTGCAACACACACTGTTGAAGCGCTGACAGATTTCGCGCCGACAGATAGCGACATTTTTTCAATCTATTACAATCATTTCAAGGAGACACTATGGACAAGCAGTGCATCTATGCGCCTCAGGCGCCTGCAGCCCTCGGGCCTTACAGCCACGCCATTAGCGCGGGCAATTTTGTATTCTGCTCCGGGCAGGCAGGGATCATTCCCGAAACGGGAAATCTAGCGCAAGGCATCAAGGCACAAACCGAACAGACACTCAAGAATATTGGAGCCGTGCTCGCCGCGAGCGGCTGCTCGCCCGCCGATGTGGTAAAAACAACAATCTTTATGAAAGACATGCGCGACTTTGCGACAGTCAATGAAATATACGGACAATTTTTTGGAAAAGATTTCCCGGCCCGCAGCACTGTGCAGGTCGCGGCGCTTCCAAAAGATGCGCTTGTGGAAATCGAGGCGATCGCTTTTAAGGAATGAGGACAACTGTGCACTACAATTTTGATACACTCATCGACCGAACCTCGACTAACAGCATTAAATGGGATGTTTCTTCCCTGCCCGAAGACTGTCGTGATGCGATTCCTCTCTGGGTCGCGGACATGGATTTCGCCTGTCCGCCTGAAGTGGTCGAAGCTATCCAACAGCGGGCATCTCACCCTATCTACGGATACACCGACCGATCCGCTGAATACTACTCAGCACTGCTCGCTTGGATGAAACGCAGAAATAATTGGGATATTGAGCGCGAGTGGGTGCTTTTCGCTCCCGGCGTAGTCCCGGCGCTCAATCTGGCGGTGCTCGCCTACACACAGCCCGGCGACAAGATCATCATCCAGCCTCCGGTCTACTATCCCTTTGCGGCCGCGGTGCTCAACAATGGAAGACAGGTGGTGGAAAATCCGCTCGTGCTCCGCGATGGCCGCTATGAAATGGACTTCGACGACCTTGTGCGCAAGATCGATTCGCGCACCAAACTCCTTGTGCTCTGCAGTCCGCACAATCCAGTCGGTCGAGTATGGACAGAGAATGAGCTCAGCCGCCTCGTCGATATCTGCGCCGCTCACCACATCATCATCGTCTCCGATGAGATACACTCTGATATCATTTTGGGTACAGAAACGCACCACTGCACCGCGAATCTTTCAGAAAGGGCCGCGGACATCACTGTCACGTTCACCGCGCCCAACAAAACCTTCAATCTTGCGGGTCTGCAGATCGCAAACATCATTATCCCCAACCGCCAACTCCGGCACGCATTCTCCCAGCAGAGCACGAACATCGGGCTTGGGTTGTCGAATATTTTCGGAATTGTCGCTCAGGAGGCAGCATACGGAAAGGGCGAGCCATGGCTTGAGGAGCTCCTGAGCTATCTTCGCGGAAACTACCTGTATCTGAAGCGCTTTTTAGAAGACCGTCTGCCACAGATAATCGCCATGCCGCTCGAAGGCACCTATCTTCCCTGGCTCGACTGTCGCGGCCTTGGCCTCAGCGATACGCAGCTCCACGACTTCTTTTTAAAGGATGCGAAGCTCTGGCTCGATGACGGAACCATGTTCGGCACAGGCGGTTCCGGATTCATGCGACTCAACATCGCATGCCCCCGCTCGGTGCTCACACGCGCGCTTGAACAGCTTGAAGCCGCGCTCAAATCTCACGCATCAATGCCAGCCCATCTCACGGAAATCTGACCACGCAAACCACGCTGGACCGTCGATGTGGCGCGCTCAAGAATGCAGTATGATTAGAGTGGAGGTGGTACTATGCCTGAACAAAAGACAATCTTGACTCAATATCAGGAAGTCCCCGCGAACCAGGCATACAGCCTTCAGAATCCAGGCGGGCTCATCCTGCTCTGCACGCGTGGTTCCATTCCTGGAAGTTCGACGATTCGATATGATCTCGCACCCCTAGCCTGGTGCACCCCCTACGAGTACGAACCGGTGAGTAAGATTCTACTCGTCTGCGACACTTCGCACAAAACCTACCGCGACGTCCAAGAGACTCGAGAATTCGTCATTGCCCTACCCACCTACAACATGCTCAGTTTGATCGAGCGTACAGGCTCAGTGAGCGGCTTCGAGGTCGATAAATTCCAGAGCCTGGAGATTCCGCGCTTCAACGCGCGTTCCATGGATATCGCGATTCCGGAAGGCGTCGCGGCATGGCTCGAGTGCAAACTCGAGCGAATTGTAACCGAGGGCACGTCCGGCATCGTGTTCGGGGCGGTTGTCAAAGCCTTCGCGGTTCCTGAGAGCTGGAAACTCCGCATCCACTATCTAGAAGAATCAATCATGTATAAGCCTGGTGACAGGATCTAATTCAGGAGGTTCTCTATCATGCAGAAACGCGCGTTCACCATGTCGATTATTTTTATACTTATAGGATCGATGTATGCCGCCGCAGCTCCGGGCCTCTCGTTCACGATCAACAGCATTAAGACCAACAGCGATATTGTCGCTGGTTTGCCACTGCCCACTGGTTTGGATTTAGGCTTCGAACTCCCGCTGGGAGCCAGCGGTACATCGCTCACCCTCCGTACCGCCGCAGGCTATGAGTCCAGGATGATTCTCCGAAATGCCTTGTCCGCACCTATTGCCGAGCCAGTATCGATCGACAGCTACAATCGATTCTTCTGGACGAACATGCTCGCCGAGCTTGGCCTCCGTCAATACATGCTCAAGGATGACCAGTCGTCCGCGTGGCTCTTCGCCATCATCCGAGGCCGTTACGAACACACGGCCTCAACATTTCCGACGACACTCTTCGCAGATGCGCAGGGAACCACGTCGGTAGCTGGCCTTGCGGGATTGGCCTTCGACTCGACATATTGGAGAGAGCCAAATCGAAAAGTAGGCTCCTCCGTCGAACTCTCCTTGGAGTACAGCCCAAGCTTCGCCAATTTTACCGCGGCGCCCACCGATTTCGCGCGCGCCAACCTGACCGCGCAAGCCTACATTCCTCTCTCCTACCAGACCGGCACCCTCATTAACCCTTCATCCATCGCCCCCTACCTCGTGCTCTACGGCGTCGGCGACTACGCGGTGGGCACCCACATCCCTCAGGAAGTGCTCACCACCTTTGGAGGGCTCGTCGGCACAAAGGGCATCGGCGACATGGTGCGGGGAACACAACCCTGGGGATATGAAGCCCAAGGCAAGGCCTATGTGAGCGCGGAACTACGGGTGGCGGGGCCATCGTTCTTCCCAAGCTTCTTGCTCTACCCTGTGGGGTACCTATTCGCCGACGCGGCGGGATACACAGGTCTCTACGGCGCGCCGTTTGGCAGCACCTTCTCTGACACCTCAGGTATCGTCACGTCAGCAGGTGCGGGCGCGGCGGTTTCGGTGTTCAATTTCCTGTGGTTGGGCGTGTATGCCGGATGGCGCTGGCCCATCGTAGACCCGCTCGCGTCGACGTACTTCTCCAGCCCGAGCGGATTCTTCTGGAACTTCACCTTCGTGGCACACTACTGAGTGACCTCACCCTGCGGCAATAAAAAGAGGAGCCGCTCCCCGGCTTACGCGCGGGGAGCGGTATAATGTTCCCGTGGATCGGGAAAGCTCCAAGCTCTTGTTCAGGGTTATTGCTGACAGCTAGGAGAGTAAAAGCCTGATTCTCACTGCCTGCCTGGCAGGCTTCTTATTTTATTATTACTTCTATTTTTTCTAGTACTTCTTCTAATTTTTTTTCTCCAATTTTTTCTATAAATTCTATATTTCTTTCTCTCCAATCCAGGCTCTTTATTTGATCACTTAATACAGAGCCTTTTATTTTTTTTAATTCAATCTCAACTTCAAAAGGATAGCCCTTTATCTTACTTGTAATAGGACAAAATAATGCTAATCCAATTTTCTCATTGTAGGCTTTAAATGATAATGTTAACGCTGGCCTTCTTCCCTTTTGCTCATGGCCTAATTGTGGGTTGAAGTCCAGCCAAACGATGTCGCCTCTTTCTGGTATATAGATCGTACTTACCATTCTTCTTTCCCTACTGAAGCTCCAGTATCTATATAGGTATGCATATTTTCTTCATTTACTTGAGAAAGAAGCGATTCAAGAGTAGTTTTCTTAGGTAGAATGATTAGTTTCCCATTATCCTTCATGATTTCTACTGAGCTGCCACTCTTAAGATCTAACTCCTTCACATACAGCGAAGGAATACGTATTCCAAGGCTATTGCCCCATTTTTGAACAACTGTTTTCATTGGAAAACCTCTAAATCAATAGTATACACATTGTATATCTATTGTCAAGTATACTTTGTATATCCTATTTGGGCGACTAAGGCGTCCATCGAATATATTCTACACAGGTTAGGGGGTGCGGACATTTTTTCGGGCAATTATTGAGTATCGCCAAGGTGCAAACAGAAAATCATCACGGACGGTGGAACTTTTTGCGCTCTTTAAAAAATCGTCGACAGGTTCAGGCAACGCTTCTCCGCGACGAGATATTGTCAATTGTTGTAGATGAAGCAAAGAGCGCTTTTTTGGGTCAGGCGATGGCTTCTCAATCTCCTGTGGTGATTCTCTTTTAGCTTTTCACGTCTCCATCCTAGCGGCGATATGTTAGGAGTTATGGGGTGCCAATGATATTGGTTTTTTAAGTTCGATACTATAAAAAGGAAAATACAAGGAGCAAGAACATTTATGAAGTATTACTTCGGAAGTAAAAAAGACGATACATTCGCTGTCTATGAAAAAGAAGGGAAATATTATCCTATCTTTATTGAAAAATATGGAAATGAAGCCGTTCAATGCGAATGGCTGAAAGAAATCATAGATGAAGAAACCATTCTGGCATTAAACAAGTACATGCAACCTTATGAAGAAGGAAAACCAAAAATCTATATGGCAGGGCCGCTGTTTAATGAAGGCGATCGCTACAGCAATAAGTTAATTTCCGACAGACTGCGTGCTGAAGGCTATACCACGTTCCTCCCACAAGAAGTCGTCATCAGTGATAAGAGCAGTGCATTGGTAAAGGCCGCCTGCTACTACATGGACTTCAAAGCGATTGACCAGGCCTTTGCCTTGGTTGCCAATTGCAATGGCATTGACATAGACTCCGGCACCGCTGCTGAAATTGGATTGGGTTATGCTTGGCATAAGAAACTGGTACTCTACAAGAGTGATGTCCGCAACTATTACAACTCAATGTATAAACTAAATAACTTTGTAAGTGGTCTTGTAAACAACAAGGTATGCCACGATATCGAAGAAGTACTTGCCGAATTAAGGAAATAGAACATAATAAAACCAGAATAGTGTATGAAGCATAATTTAACTGGCGTTCTTTTGTTTTGTAAAATACTGTTGGACAAGTTTTTGAGCATGTATAGAGAGTTCTCCCGATTCCTCTGTAGTTATTAGCCTGCCAGGGAAATTCTTTTCATACCACCGCTGCTTCTCCTCCCAATG
>DYLX01000055.1 GCA_020721875.1 Leptospira biflexa | reverse complement strand
CAAAGCCGCGCGCTTCGGCGTATTTGACGTACTCCATTCCTTCCCGAATTTCGTGCTTGTCTTGCAGGTAAAGGGCGACCCGTTCCATGGTAACCTCCAGTCCGTGTCAGTTGTACCAAACTTGTTTTTCTACACCAGCGCCTCACTACACACAATCCTGGGAATCATCGCGTCGCTTTGGCGCGTTGCAGCGTCGCGCGCCCAGTCGCGCATATTGTGCTGGGTGTACACTTCGCCGAGTGCCTTGAGAAGCACTTGGCCGGTCATTCCGTTGCGGCGCATTCGATTGATCTCGCGATTGACCGCGCTCGTCAGTGGTCCTCGAAATGCTTCTTCGAGGAGGTTGATTTGCTCTTTGGCGTCTTCGCTAGTGGCTTCGCCGTACAGGACGCGCAATTCACGCAAGATGTAGCGCTGCGCTTGGTTCAACGATGCCGTGTGCTTGCGCTCGGTTTGGCGCTGCTTGACCTCTTCCGCAAACGCGCGATGTCTCTGGGTGACAACGAGATTGTGATCTTTCGGGAGTGCGCTGGCAGGTTCTTCGATGCTACAGCGAATCGTCCCAAGGATTTGCGGAATGTCCGACGAAATGACATTCCCATCGCGATCGAGCAGGTAGAGTTTCTGGTACCTGTCCGCCTCGCAAAAGACGTACGTGCCATGTTGCGTTGACGCTTTGCCTGTACGGATTCCATCGCGCAGATTGGCGATGCGCTCGAACTCGGCAGGATTTTCCGCGCGCAATCGTCGCATGATTTCTTCCGCTTCGTTCAAGTCGAGCAGGCGGTCTTCTTCCTCCTCGAACAAACTCAACTGCACACCCTTCTTTTCGTAAATCGCATAGAGCGCTTCTTCGTTGACCCGCTCGGTTGGATCGAGAATCGCCGAGTCCTCGCCGATGGTCTCCATAATTTCTTGGATGCGGCGTTTCAATTTTTCGTGCAAGCCCAATTGTTTTTCGATTCCCAATTCAGGGAGAAAGTTAAAACCGAAAACTCGATCGAACTCAGTGCCGATGCGGTCAATACGTCCAAAGCGTTGAATCAATCGCACGGGATTCCAGTGCAAGTCATAGTTGATGATCTTGTCGCAGTCTTGCAGGTTGAGACCTTCGGATAGCACATCCGTCGCGATGACCAGGTTGAGTTCAGATTCGCCTTGGGCAAATTGGTATTCAGGATTCGCCTTGGGCGCAAAACGTCCGACGACGCGCGACTTGTCCTTGCCGCTGCTATAGATCACGTCAACGTCATCGCGCTTGCCTTTCGGGTTCAGATTGGCATAGAGATATTGCGCGGTATCGGCGTACTCGGTGAAGATGAGACATTTTCCTTTGTCGAGTGGCGCGCGCGCCAGTCGCGCTTTGAGCGTCTGCAACTTGGCATCTTGTTCCGCCGTGATTGGCGCGACCAAATCGCGCATCCTTTTCAAGATTCGAATGTCTTGCTCGATGTGCGCGATCAGCACATCCAGGTTGAAATCCTCTACCTTGTAGCGCCCTGTCACTTGGCGCAGCGCTTCGAGCAGGTCTTGCTCCTCGGCGGCGCTGGGTTCGTAGAGAATGTCTTGCGCGTCTTCGCCAGCGGGAACGATGCCTTGGTGCAGCGCATCGAGAAAACGTTCGTGCACTTGAAGCATTCGGCGAATCGTTTCGCGGAATGCAAAGACGCTGGACTCGAAGCGTTTGAACAGCATGATGCGCATCAAGCCGCGCAGGTTGCGCCCCGCCCGCGCCAAACTCGCATACGGTTCGCGTTTCCGGTTTTCCTTGCGGACGTAGTTCCACAAGCCGTACCGCGCGTAGGTCAATTCATCTTTGGGCAGATTGTCCCATCGTCCGCCGCGCGGCGTGCCGATGAATTTGCGGAGTTGTTGATACAAGCCCTGATAGGCGTCTTCGATGCTGTACTCGATCGTCTCCAGTTCACGGCGCGGAAAGAATTGCGGCTTGCCCGCAACGATGACGTAGGCGCGCTTGGTGCCGTCGAGATACTCGCGCCACCGCGCGGGATCGAGCCGCGCGTGCGTGTCCGCATCATAGCCATAGTAGCGCAGAATGTCGCGGCGCGTGCGGCGAATCAGAAGGTTGCTCAAGAGTTCGGGCAAGCGGCGTTCGCCTTCTTCGACCATCTTGAAATACTCTTTGAGGTTTGGCGGATTGACGGGCAAGTCGGTCTTGTCGTCTTGGTGAAAGAGTTTGATTTGATGATAAATGTCCCATGCGCTCGCGTTGCGCGGCGTCGCCGTGAGAAAGCAACAGCGTTTCCCCGTCGCAACGAAATCTTGGACCAGGCGGTAGCGTTGGGTATCAGAATGGCGAAAGTTGTGGCTTTCGTCAATCAGCACAAAATCGCGATCGCGAAAGCGAATGTCCTTGAGCAAAAGATTCGTGCCATCGTCTTGCTCGTGCAGGTATCCCATGGACAGCACGCGCGCGTTGAGATCGTACACTTCGTTGTAGCGTTCCCACATTCCAACAAGTGTCGCGGGGCAGAGAATCAGCGGGCGTGCGTGCTCGCTGCGCTCGAAATGCTTGACGATTGCCGCGCCGATGTAACTCTTGCCCAGTCCGACGACATCGGCGACGAATACGCCATTGTGATCGCGAATGATTTGGATCGCTTGTTTGACGGCGACGCGCTGAAAATCGGCGAGGCGCGAATTGATTTCGTCGTCCCAGAGAAAATCTTTTTCCTCTTCGCCTGCGAGCCGATCTTTGACGAGCGCGTACAGCGTCTTCATATAAATATCGTACGGGCGCACCAACGCCGCCGCCCACGATTGCTGAATTTCCTGCATCAGCGCGGCGTCAAAGTCTTCGGCTTCTTGCCACAACTCATCGAACCAGCGCACCAGTTCGGCGTGATTCTCGTTGCCAGGCACAACCACATTCAGTTCGGTGTTGCTCGTGACGCCCGACAGCGTGAGATTCGAGGAGCCAACAATCGCGATGCCTTGTTCGTAGCGTCCATCGTCGCGATAATCAAAGATGTACGCTTTGGCGTGCAGGCGACCTTTGGTGTACACTTTCACCTTGAGTCGCTGGTCTTGAATCATTTGGACGAGCGTCGTCAACAATTGCTCGCTCTCGTCGGTTTGATCCATCAACTCGACCGCGCGGCGAATGTTTTCGGCGGCTTCGGTCGTCATCGCGCGGATTTGTGCGCGCTTGGGGTACGCTTGCGCTTCCGCCGCTTCTGCGACCATTTCCAAACGCCGATACCCTTCGGCGATTTGCTCGATTGTTTGGCGGTTCGTCGTGTTGCCGATGAGCAGGCGCAGTTCCTTCATTCCCGCCAACTGACTCGCGATGCTTTCCAAACCCGAAACGAAAAAGTAGCCGACCGCAAACCGCGCGCTTGCCGTCGAGCCGAGAATGCGCTGGATGTGGTCAACCAGTTTTTCGTTCCGATTATCAATGATGTCGTGGGTAGGCATTAGCAATTTCCTTCGAGTGTTCTCCATACGGCTGGTGCAAAGTCTATTGACAACCACCTTTTTGTCATTTCGAGGCGCGGTTTCCTCGACTACGCTCGGGACAAGTTTCGCGCCGACGCGAAGCGTCTCGTTTTGACGAGTAAACGAGATTCCTCGCTTCGCTCGGAATGACAGCGATGCGACTTTGCACCAGCCGTGGTGTTCTCCAGGGGTGTCCGTCAAAGTTTTGCATGATTTTGATGCGTTCGCCCGCCATCGAATAAATTCGATGGCTCAACACGGTGAAAATCCGATGAATCGGATTGGCACAGCGCAGGCAACACGTTTCAACGTGTTTTCACTTTGTTGAGCCGCCGATTTCCAATCGGCGGCGGGATGCAAGGAGTGACCTATGATCGCGACCAAATTGAAAGGACAAATCACGCGCGATCGCCGACTCGTCGTCAAAATTCCTCGCAATATGGCGACTGGCGCGGTGGAAGTAATCGTGCTGCATCTGTCTTCCAACCCGCCAAGCGTCGCGCGCGTCGTCGCTCTACGCATCCCGCGTTCGGCATTTGGGCAAAGCGTTCCGACATTACCGATACCGCTCTATTTGCGGCGCAGTTACGCCAACGCGTGGAGATGCGAGCCGATGAAAGGAAAATCGGTAAATCTAACTCTCGCCAGATACTTCCCCTTGAAAAGTTGGCGTGTTGACGAATCGCCGTGGACGTAACGGCTTTTCGCCAAAATTGACCAGCAAGACGAGTTTCTGATTCCCTTTGGTCACGTAGAGCAAACTTTGTTCTGCATCCTCGGGGCGAATGGCTTGCGCCGCCTTCGTTTCCAAGAGTAACACATCGCGCTCATCCCAACATTTGAAATCCACGCGGCGTTTGGTGACGGTCACTCCATCATACACGATGGGAATTTCAACCTCCCGTTCGAATTGGACGCCGAATTTAGGCAAAGCAATCTCCAGCGCGCGCTGATAATCCACTTCCATACAATGGGTGCCGAGTTGTCGCTGAACGTCAATGCACGCGCCGATAACTTTGTACGAGAGCGCCTCGAATTGGTGGCGCTTGCCTTGAATGTATTGCTGTGCCATAGTCCCCCTGATGCGAAAA
>DYLX01000054.1 GCA_020721875.1 Leptospira biflexa | reverse complement strand
TATTTTAGTGAGTACGCAGGAGCCAAAAATCAATTGCGCCTAACAAGCGCATCCACCCGACCGCTTCGCTCGCTGCGCTCGCTTCGCGGCGGCTGATGCGCAAGCCGTTAGCTTGTATAAAATTATAAAGGTAATCTATGTCTACTGAAATAAAAACATGGCAAATTATTGATGGCAAATTAAAAGCCGTCGATTCAAATTTAATTCAAGAAAATAAAACTGAACAATATGATTTAGAAACATGGATTGCTTCAAACCCAAGTATCATTGGCCCCGATCTAATTATCATCGGTAGACAAGTCCAGACAAGATCGGGTCCACTTGATTTATTAGGCATTGATAAAACGGGAAACTTAATTGTAATAGAGTTGAAAAGAGATCGATTGCCACGTGAAGCACTTGCGCAAGCAATAGATTACGCATCAGATTTATCTGATTGGGATATAGACAAAATATCTGAAATATGTCAAAAATATAAAGAAAAAAGTCTTGAAGATATATTGAATGAACAGTTTCCTGATACCAGCCTTGAAAATTTAAGTATTAACGAGACGCAAAGAATAATATTAATAGGATTTGCTATAGATTCATCATTAGAAAGAATGATTAATTGGCTTTCTGATAAATATAGTGTGAATATTAATGCCATTCTATTGAATTATATAAAAACTCAAGGTGGTGATGAATTAATAAATAGAACTTCCATTATTTCTGAAGAAGTAGAGCAAGAAAAAATTAAAAGAAGAAAATTTCAAATACCTATGTCTGATGAACCAGGAGACTATGATGAAGTAAAATTAAGAAAATTGTTGAAAAAATATTTGTCCCAAAATTTATATTCATCAAAAAGAATACGAGATGTTCTGCTTCCTGTCTGTTTAGAAAAAGAAAAAATAACCAGAGAAGAATTGAAAGAAGAATTTGTAAAATATGGCGAAGCAGAAAATATTCGTGATGCTGGCTATTTTCTATCTTTAATTTCTGTTCAGATAGGTATGAAGAAAAATGATTTTCTGCGTCAAGTATTAAAATATGAATATCCAAACTATCCATGGGAAAAGGATAATTATAGTATTGATGGTCAATATAAAGAAATGGTTAAAGAAATCCTTAATGAACTAAAAAGTAAATGAACTGCTAACCATTGGCTGCACTTGACGGCGGGGGCGCCGTGCAAATTCAAAGTTTATTGATCGTGTCAAGTTCTGTGGTAAAACGATGTTCTGTGCTCGAAATCCCCGCCGCAAATGAGCCAAGTCGTTATCGTTAGCGGGATTGGAGATTATGAATGGAAGTTACCTATTCGGTCAATGGGATGCCAATACGACTCACTTATGAGAGGTGGTACCATATTGTTGAAAACCATGATGAGTTAGCAAGTTACTTCTATGAAGTGCTTGACACTATAGCAAAGCCAGAACTTATTGTTCGTGGAAACAAGGGAACCTTGAAAGCTGCGAGAAACATGGGAAAGAAAAAGTGGTTGGTAGCAGTTTACAAGGAATTATCGAAAAGTGATGGATTTGTGATTACTGCCTATCTGCTTGATACTAAACCGAAAGGAGAAATAATATGGCAACAGTAACAACCAAAAGAACAGCGAATTTCATCAGTAACTGTGTTGCAGTAGCGACCGACATGCTAAAATTACCAACACAGCATGTGTGGCTGGACTATGACAGAGAAGCCGATGTACTCTACATGAGTTTCCGTAAGCCCCAGCGAGCTACTACGACGGTTGAGACGGATGACGATATATTGATACGGAAAGATGGAAAGAATATTGTTGGTCTGACGATATTGAATGCGAGTAGTAGACAATAATAAAAATTCCGCTAACCAATCGCTGAAGCTGACGGCGGGCAAGCCCGGCGCAGCTTAGCTCAATCGTTAGACCCCTCTATTACCATCGCCGTAACGCGCGACACGAGGAGAGATCGAGATCGACGTGAACGAACCTCATAACAAGCTCGCCCCGGGCGACGTGGTCTCGGGCCTGGAGGCCTCCGAGCTGGTCGAGATCCAGCGCGTCGTCCCCTTCGGCGGCAAGACGCTGGTCGAAGGCGTCGGGCTCCAGTCCCGCCGCATGGTGAAGCGTCCGCTGGCCGCCGAGGAACTGGCGGCCCTCGTCAAAGTCCGCGGCCAGCAGCACACGTTCGATGGCGACGCCAGGCTTTTCCTCCTCGGCGCCGAGGCCGAGCGCATCCGCATCGCGCACCAGTTCGACCCGCTGTTCGCGGTCAACTCCAGCATCGTTGATCCGCTTCCTCATCAGGTCGAGGCTGTCTATCGCTACCTCCTCCCCTTGCCGAGAATCCGGTTCCTGCTCGCCGACGACACCGGGGCGGGCAAGACGATCATGACCGGGCTTTTGATCAAGGAGCTGCTCTTCAGGGGCGTGCTTCAGAAGGTCCTCATCATCACGCCGGGCGGTCTGACGAAGCAGTGGAAGGAAGAGGAGCTCCAGGAGAAGTTCGGCCTCTACGCACGGCTCGTGAACCGAGCTTCCTTCGACGCCGAACCGGGCCAGTTCTCCCGCTACGAAGAGGGCATCTTCGTCACGTCCATCGACTTCCTCGCCCGGAATGATGGCTGTCTCAAGGCCGCCTCCGAGACGCAGTGGGACCTCCTGGTCGTCGACGAGGCCCACAAGCTCTCGGCCTACGAGTACGGCACCAAGCTGGAGGAGAGCGAGCGGTACAAGGCGGTGAAGGCCCTCGCCCACAAGGCCGACCACCTGCTTTTTCTCACGGCGACTCCGCACCGAGGAAGAAAGGACACGTTCCGCCGCCTACTCCTGCTCCTCGATGAGGACCTCTTCCAGAAGGATGAGCATGTCTCCGACCGCGTTCGCGAGCAGGCAGCGCCCTACGGAACGTCCGGTGAAGAGGACTTCGAGGACGAGCGCCCGATCAGCAAGGCGCGGAACCGGTTCTTCCTCCGTCGCCTGAAAGAGGAGATGGTCGATTGGGACAACCACGCGCTCTTCAAGGATCGCCATACGAAGACGACCGGCTACGAGCTCACGCCGGAGGAGAAGACGCTCTATGACGCGGTGACGAGCTACGTCCGCTCGAAGCGCAAGGAGGCCAAGGCGAAGAAGAACCGGAACGTCGAGCTGACCCTCATGGTCATGCAGCGCCGTCTTGCCAGCAGCCTCTACGCGATCACGCGGACTCTGGAAAACCGGCTGCGCGCCCTCAACGAGGTTCTCTCCATCCTGCGCGATCCAAGCCGGTCCGAGGCGGAGAAGAAGCGGCTGTTCCGGGGAACGCCCGATCCCAGCGATCCGCGCGACATCACGGAATACGAAGACCTGACTGAGGAGGAACGCGAGCGGATCGACCAGAGGATCTTCCGCCAGGTGCTGACCGATGACCCGGACAAGGTCGAGGAAGAACGCGACGAAGTGGAACGGCTCTTCCGGCTGGCTGACAGCCTGAAACACCACAAGGAAGCAAAGTTCGCGGAACTCCTCGCCGTCCTCGATTCCTCCGACGTGATCCGCGCGGAGGACGAGAAGCTCCTGATCTTCACCGAGCATCGCGACACGCTGAACAGCCTTGCCAAGCGGCTCGAGGAGAAGGGATACACGGTCGCCAGGATCCACGGCGGCATGGACGTGGACTCGCGCAAGCAGGCCCAGCGACAGTTCAGGACGCGCGCCAAGATCATGGTCGCCACCGACGCGGCGGGTGAAGGCATCAACCTTCAGTTCTGCCGCTACCTCATCAACTGGGACATCCCCTGGAACCCGAACCGGCTCGAACAGCGGATGGGGCGCATCCACCGGTACGGCCAGGCCGGTGACGTGTGGGTTTACAACCTGGTCGCCCAGAACACCCGGGAGGGCTCGGTCCTCCAGAAGGTTCTCTCGAAGTTGGACGTCATGCGCGAGCAGATGGGGTCCGACCGGGTCTATGACGTGATCGACGAATGGCTGGAGGATGTCCCGCTGGTGCGGCTGATCGAGAGCGCGATTGACACGGACGATGAATCGGCCAGCGCCCGAGAGACCGACGCCGCCCTCACGACGGCGTCGAACGAAAGGGCCGGGCGTCTCATGGCCCTCCAGAAGAAGACCTCCCTCGCTTCAAGGCTCGATTTGAGGTCCGCGCGTGAGCTGCGCGACGCATCCGACGAGCGCCGGCTGCAGCCGTTGTTCATCCAACGGTTCTTCGAGCGCGCGTGGACGGCCTGCGGCGGCACGGTCCGCAAGGACGACCACTTCCCGGTGTGGCACATCGGTTCTACGCCGACCGCCCTTCTCGAGCTCGCCCGGGAACGGAGGCAGCCTCTGTCTGACAACTACGACACGCCCTTTGTCTTCGACAAGCAGCTCGTCAGCGTTGCGAGCAAGGTGCGTGTCCCCGAGCGCACCAAGCTCATTGGGCCTGGGCATCCGCTCTTCGACACCCTGATCGAGTGGGCGATTCGGGAGGCGCGGCAGGCCTTCGCCAAAGGGGCCACCCTCGTGGACCCGAACATCGCCAGGCCGCAGCGCGTCTGGCTCGTCCGCTCGACCATCGAGGATGGACGCCGCCAATGGCGGCAGGATCGCCGCAAGCCGCCGGCGCACGAGCGGCTGGC
>DYLX01000020.1:13682-27825 GCA_020721875.1 Leptospira biflexa | reverse complement strand
AAAGGACATCTTTGCCGCAGTACACGCGGGGTATGCGCTCGCCGAACGCTATTGAGGCAAGGGGCAAATAAGTTCTTTAAACCGGGGAATTTTCGTACTTCAACCTTGAATGGGCGTTCTCAAAAAATCGATTTATGAAACAGCTTCTGTAACGAAGCCAATGGGTCAACTACGATAAGACCAAGCCGTA
The DNA here is from genome assembly GCA_020721875.1 of Leptospira biflexa. Classification (GTDB taxonomy): domain Bacteria; phylum Spirochaetota; class Spirochaetia; order Treponematales; family Rectinemataceae; genus Rectinema. The sequence continues at coordinate 27,635 of DYLX01000020.1, read as the reverse complement.
CCGTTTCCTTGGGTGGTGTTTATATCGCATTGATGATGCGATATCGAAGACTGGAATCTCGTTTGAGCCCAAGAATAAACGATTCCAATATCCTTTACCAGATTGTGTAACAATTGGGTAATAGAGAGGAATTGAATCGAAATCCGGTTTTCCGGTCTTTTAGTAAGTCATTATTTTGTTAAGACTTCGTTCGTGGAGGTGGAGGGAATTGAACCCTCGACCTTATGAATGCCATTCATACGCTCTAGCCAACTGAGCTACACCCCCGAAATTCCTGGGCATAGTAACGTGTTTGGCGGGAAAATGTCAAGGCGGAGCTTGGCGCGGAACTTGTAATTCACGAGTCTGGCGTGCATACTGCGCTTGTGACAACTACTATGCGTGCGATCGCGGTGTGCGCGATCGGTCTTGAAAAAGTGCTTGCGCGCGATTTGGCGCACCTTGGATTCCACGATGTGGCACGAGGGGCGGGCAGGGTCCTTTTCAATGTCGCGGCGGATAAGCTCGTTGACGATTTGGCGAAGGTGAATATCGGACTACGGACTGCCGACCGAGTGCTCCTTGTGGCTGGGGAATTTAAAGCCAACGATTTCGATGCATTCTATCAGGGTATTGCCTCGATTCCTTGGGATCATTACTTCGAGAAGGATACCAAGCTGGTTGTCGAGCGCGTGCGGGCGCATCATTGCGTGCTGCACGCCCAGGCTACCCTGCAGTCGATGACCCAAAAAGCAATCTATTCCACACTCATGAAGCGCTTCCGCGTTCAGCGGATGCCGGAAACCGGAGCTCCGCTCGAGATGCGCGTGTATGGTGAACATGATTTGTGGCAGATTGTAATCGACACTTCCGGCGCAGCGCTCTCTCGCCGCGGCTATCGCCGCATGACGCATACCGCACCGCTCAAGGAGACGATCGCGGCGTCGATGCTCTTCTTGGCGGGTTGGAACAGGGCTCGCCCCCTCGTGGATCCTTTCTGTGGTTCAGGCACCATTGGGATTGAGGCCGCCCTCTACGCCTGCAACAGGGCGCCAGGGATAAAACGAAATTTCGCGTTTGAGCGCTTTCCCGGAATAGATGCTAATCGGATTGAAGATGTACGCGTGTTTTTTAGGCAGCAAGCGCGCCGAGATATTCGGACTGATATTCTTTCCTCTGACATCGATGGTAGCGCAATTTCTCTTGCTCAGACCAATGCGAAGCTGGCGGGGATCAGCGAGTTCCTGAGATTTTCGGTGGCCGATGCCCGTAAGATGTCGCCTGGGGGCACGAGAGGTGTTCTGCTTGCGAATCCTCCTTATGGTCAGCGTCTCACGAGCCCCGAGGAGGCACGTACCCTCTACGCTGATTTAAAGCCGATGCTTGAGCGCTTCCTCGAGGCCGATTGGGAGTGTGGTTTCCTCTCCACGGATGAGGATTTTGCGGGCGCGGTGGGATTCAAGCCAGCCTCGGTGCGACAGATTGTATCAGGGCAAGAGACGCTCTACTTCAATTGGTTCTCTGGGAATGCGCAGGAAATTCACGATACCTTGGCAACTAAAGCTGAGTGACGAAGATAGTATGTGTGCGCGGTTTCTGCACCCCGAGTGTGCTATTTGATTCGTGTTTGCAGTGCATTGGGCCAATTACGCGCCGCGGTGACAATGTGCATTGCCCTCATGTTTTACGCCGCGTGATGAAATTTGTTATAGTATGAGATATGAGCATAGATTCTTCTGCTAATTATTGCCGTTTGGATACCTCCGGCTATTCGCCCGAAGCTTCCATCTTTATCGTGTTTGGGGCCTCAGGCGACCTTGCGAATCGAAAGATTTTCCCTGCACTCTACGATCTTTACCTGGAGCACCAGTTGCCGGAGAAACTCATCATGATCGGAGCGGCGCGCCGGGACTACAGCACCATATCATTCCGCGCGATTCTGCGCGAAGCCTGTCATGCACACAGCCGTCACGAGAGCGAGGCGCGTGCTGGTACCTGGGAGTCGTTTGAACAGCGCATCTTCTATTTGAAAAATGATATCGAAGACGGATCGAGCTACGATTCGATACGCCGTCTCGTCGTCGACCGCGAAACCAGCGTGCTTGAGGGCTTCCCTGACGGTGCCGACCTCCCGACAAATGTGCTCTACTATTTAGCGGTCACGCCTGAATTCTTTCCGGTGATCGCGGAAAACCTTGGGCGTGCAGGCTGCGCGCGCGGCTCAGGCCTAAATGGTTGGCGGCGGCTCGTCGTCGAGAAACCCTACGGCAAAGACCAACGCTCGGCGTCCGACCTCACAGCCTCGCTTCATCGCTGGTTCGATGAGCAGGACATTTACAGGATCGATCACTACCTCGGTAAAGAGGCGGTTCAGAACCTTTTGCACTTCCGCTTTGCGAATACGATTTTTGAGCCGGTGTGGAACCGAAACTACATTGAGCGTATCGAGATCACAGTTGCGGAGCAGGAGGGCATTGGCACACGGGGCGGTTACTACGATGGCTTTGGCGCCGCCCGCGACATGCTTCAGAACCACCTCACGCAGCTGCTGTGTCTTACGGTGATGGAGCCGCCCGCAACTCTCTCGCCGGAACACATCCGCGACGAGAAGGTGAAGGTGCTGCGCGCGATTCCCGAGTACTCGCGCGATGAGCTTCTGCGGCGTTCGCGGCGAGGTCAGTATCGGGCTGGCATCAGCGCACTGGGAGAACCACTCCCGGACTACCGTGCCGAACCGAAGGTGAAGCCGAATTCGCAAACTGAAACATTTGCTTCCTTGGAGCTCTCGATCGAAAACTGGCGCTTTTCAGGCGTACCCATTACCCTGCGCACCGGCAAGGCGCTCGCCGAAAAGTTCAGCGAAATCGTGCTTCACTTCAAACGGCCGCCGAGTGCGCTCTTCGCTGCGCTCTGCGGAGACTCGCTCGCACCCAACAGTCTCACCGTTCGGGTGCAACCCGATGAGGGAATCTGGCTCTCCTTCAACGCGAAGGTACCTGGCGAACCCTCGATTCGCTCGAACACACTCCGCTTCTCATACCGTGAGGTTTCCGATTATTTTCCCGAAGCCTATGAGCGGCTGATTCTCGACGCGCTCGCAGGCGATTCAACACTCTTCATCCGGGCGGACGAATCGGTGCTCGCGTGGAATATCATCGATAAGCTCGAGGCCGCGTGGGCTTCATCCGATCCGAATGCCGATCCGGCACAGGGCGGGCTCTGCATGTATCCAGCGGGCATTTCTCTTGCGGAATTGAGCGCGCGCCTCCACGATGCCTCTGAAGAGTGAGGATTGCAGTGAAACTCCAAGTGTGCGAATCGGAGGAGCGGTGGATGGAGGCGGCGCGCATGGCGCTAATGGCAGCCTGTAATGCTGGGCAAGAAGTTCACCTGTGCCTTTCGGGCGGAACCACGCCGAGGCCATTGTATGAGCATCTCGCGCAGCGCGATGATTTCAGAACACTTCTCGCTGAGAAAGACATCCATCTCTGGGTGGGCGACGAGCGCGAGGCACCCGAGGACAGCGGATCCCGGAACTCCGAGATGATTGCCTCTTGTTTCCGCGAGCTTCCACTGACCTTACATCTCTGGCCGCATGGACCCCGCGAGGTGGCCGGGCCAGCGTACGAAGACGAGCTGAAACGTGTACGCACGCGAGCTTGGTCTCAGCTTGGGAAAGACGGTGACGAGCCTGAAGAAACCCTTTTCAATCTTGTGCTCCTTGGCATGGGAGAGGATGGACATAGCGCCGGACTCTTCTCGCCTGGGGATCTTGTACCGCGGGGGGAGAGTCTTGTGCGTCTTACCGAAGCTCCCACTGAGCCAAAACGGCGTATGACACTGTCCGCCGAAGCTCTTCTCTCGGCAGGGAAAATCGTGGTACTCATGCGCGGCCGCTCCAAGGTTCGCAGGCTTATGTCGAACCTCTTTGGCGAAGCCCGCGACCCAATCGGCATATTCATGCGCGACTCCACCGAGGTTATTGCACTGCTATGAGCATTCGTAGAAGCGTACTGCTCGCCCTGCTCTTGCTGGTACTACTCGGCACATCTTCCGCGGTGTATCGACAGCGCATCAAGTTTTCCGGCTACGATTGGTATATCCGCGAATCGAAGGAGCCGGAGGGGCCGATGAACAACTATTTCGCGGGGCTTGGCGAGAGCATAGATGTGCTCCCCGATGGCGGCATGCGGCTTTCACTCTCCTACAACAATGGTATTTGGTGCTCTGCGGAAATATGGACGTTGAAGTCGCTCGGTTATGGTACCTACACTTTTCATATCCGCACGCCGCTCGCGCTGCTCCACCCAGACCTTGTGCTCGGTTTCTTCACCTACAGCCAAACTGTCTGGTACCACAACCGCGAGATCGATATCGAGTTCTCCTCCTGGGGCTCCAAAGAGAGAAGCGCCACGCCGAGCGGTCAGTTCGTTGTGCAGCCTTATGAGCGGGATGGCCACCTCGCAGCTTTCAGCGCGGCTCCGCTTAAGGGTCCCTCGACGCAGCAATTTGTGTGGACAAAAAGCCGCATCGATTTCGCGTCGTGGCTCGGCTACGGCGATCGGCCGCCAGCCGGCGACGCTCGCCTCGTGAGCGAATGGAGTTTTACCGACGCGAAGCTCATTCCTAAGCCGAGCGCGCCGCTCCACATCAATCTTTACCTTATGAATGGACAGTTTCACAGCGAGAAAGATGGCAGTATCGTGGTCATCATCGACAGCTTCAGCTTTACCCCTGAGCGCTGAATCCGCCCCCGTATGGAGGCGCATAGCACTGTGCTGCCGCGTACCGCCGCAAGCGTACTTTACGGCGTTCATTATAAAATTATGCTTCGGCGATCAGAAGCGTTCGCGGGTCGAGCATGAGGTTCATGTCGTTTGGGTTACGACGCCCATGGTCTTTTACTACGCGCAGATGGATGAAATCCTTCTTCGGTTCGAGTACGACCACGACCGACACCAAAGGCTCGATGTCGCGAAGAACGATGGGGATGCCCTGCGAATCGAGGACAGGCTCTGTCTCCGCGAGCGTGCAGGTGTACCAGGCTTCAAGCTGCATTTCTTTGAGAAACTCTTTGACTTTCTCGAAACGCTCTGTGGTCGCTCTCGTAAAATCGAATCCATCGACGATCACAGTCTTGGCGTTAAATCCGCCATCGACGATGAGCGCCTTGATAGTGCGCGTAATCTGATCAACCGTAACACCTTCCTGAGTAAAATTAATGATCATGCGGTTGCGAACCAGTTGCTCTTTGATATCGTCGATGTTCTCGAGATTCTTTCGGCGCGCGATCTCGCTAAAAATATTCTCATACCAAGAAATGATATAGCTCGTGTGGGCGTTGAAGGAGACATGGATGACTTTCTCACCCTGCATGAGCCTATCCAGGGCTATCTGAACAAGCACGGATGTCTTGCCGATGCCCTTCTTGCTCGCAAGCACGCCGATATTGCCCGCGTGCAAACCGCCCTCAATCGATTTTTCAAAAATTCGCACGGGGCTCTTCTGAATGAATTCTTCTTTCAGCATGTGCGCTCCTTTATCCTTAGTATACCCCAGTTTTGGGAGCTGGGCGATTTCACTTTTGATCCTTTTTGCGCTTTTCGAGGTACTGTTTTCGAAGCTCTTCAGCGAGGGAGTTCGGCACACGAGAGTACTTCTCGAATTCCATAGAGAATTCAGCCTTGCCCTGTGTCAGTGAGCGGAGGATGGTGGAATATCCGAACATCTCGGAGAGCGGTACCTCGGCCTCGACACGCGAGAAAGTCCCGTCTTCGGTGTTTGCCACGATGATGCCTCGGCGCTGGTTGAGCGACGCAAATACATTGCCTTGAAATTCTATGGGTGTTTCGACGACTACTTTCATGATGGGCTCGAGAATCGTCGGCTTTGCCTTTTCATAGGCTTCGCGGAAGGCACCTATCGCGGCGAGCTGGAACGCGATATCCGAAGAGTCCACAGGGTGGCTCTGACCATCGTTGATGAGACAGCGCACATTCGTCACAGGAAAACCGATAAGGGTGCCTTTGACGATTGCGGCACGGAAGCCCTTATCGCAGGAGGGAATGAACTCACTGGGAATCGCACCACCCTTAATCTGGTCGACAAACTCGTAGACCTCATCTTTGAGGGGCTCAATGTAGCCCGCGACACGACCATATTGTCCCGATCCACCGGTCTGTTTCTTGTGGGTGTAGTTAAAGTCGGCACGCTGGGTGATTGTCTCACGGTAGGCAACCTGGGGCATGCCTGTAGTCACTTCGCACTTGTACTCGCGGCGCATGCGCTCGATGTACACTTCGAGGTGGAGTTCGCCCATACCCTGAATGATGGTCTGATTCGACTCCGGATCGACATAGGTGCGGAAGGTTGGGTCTTCTTTGGTGAAGCGGTTGAGCGCCTTACTCATCTGATCCGAGCTCTTTGTGTCTTTGGGGTTGATCGCGAGCGAGATGACCGGTTCAGGCACAAACATGCTCGTCATCGCGTAGTTGAGGTCGGGATCGCAGAAGGTGTCGCCCGACGCGCATTCGATGCCAAAGAGCGCGACAATGTCGCCACAATTGCCTTCCTGGATATCTTCCATCGAGGCGGCGTGCATGCGCACAAGGCGGCCGACTTTGAATTTTCTGCGGGCACGTGTGTTGTAGAGCTCATCGCCCTTCTTGATCAAGCCCTGGTAGATGCGCACATAGGTAAGCTGACCGTACTGTCCGTCTTCAAGCTTGAAAGCGAGTGCGACTGTCGGAGCTTTGTCGTCTGCGGTAAGCTGTATTTCAGCCTCGCCATTGTCGAGGTCGAGCGCGATATTCTTGCGCTGGGAGGGGTCCGGCAGGAAGTTGATGATGCCGTCGAGGAGAATTTGGACGCCCTTGTTCTTGTACGCTGAGCCCACAAACACCGGCACAAGCTTCTCTTCGATGGTTCCCATGCGGATTGCGCTAAGAATCTGCTCTTTCGTGGGTGTGCCCTCGAGATACGCCTCGGCGAGTTCATCGGAGAACATCGAGGCCACATCGAGGAGTTCTTCGCGGTATTTCTCTGCGTCGTCCATGAGATGCGCGGGGATTTCGGCATAACGCAGATCTTCGCCGTTGGGGCCATCGAAGTATACCGCCCTCATGTCGATGAGGTCGATAACGCCCTCGAATTTGTCCTCGAGTCCGATAGGGAGGGTGATGAAGGCTGGATTGAGACCGAGCTTCTCTCCGAGCTGGGCCTTAACCTTGAAGGGGTTAGCGCCTGTGCGGTCGCACTTGTTGATAAAGGCGACCCTGGGCACATGATAGCGCTTGAGCTGGCGATCGACCGTGATCGACTGCGACTGCACGCCCGCGACAGAGCACAAAACGAGCACTGCGCCATCGAGCACGCGGAGCGAGCGTTCGACTTCGATCGTGAAGTCGACGTGTCCCGGGGTGTCGATGAGGTTGATCGCGTAGTTTTTCCACTGAACATTCGTGGCGGCGGATTGAATCGTGATACCGCGCTCGCGTTCCAGGTCCATGGAGTCCATCGTGGCGCCCGCGCCATCCTTGCCCCTCACTTCGTGAATCGCATGAATCTTTCGGCAGTAGAAAAGAATGCGCTCCGAGAGCGTGGTCTTTCCCGAGTCGATGTGCGCGGAAATGCCGATGTTCCGCATTGTGTGAATATCAAATGCCATCTCGCTGCGTACCTCTTACAACGCAATATTGAAAAGACACCTCACGGTGGAGGTGTCGTATTTGTGGCAGCAAGGCTGAACTGTGTGAAGATTGTTGAATTTTACGCAAAATATCACAGATGCAGGAAAATAAGCTACCTTTTCGCAAGTATAGCGTACAGGCGGAAAAAGAGCAAGATATCGGCTTATAAATATTCGATTTCCCATGTGACTTCATGGGCATCTCTCAGCGTTGCGCTGACGCCGCAGTATTTATTCTGAGACAGCTCGACAGCCTTCTGAACATTCTGGGGGGCGAGTCCATCGCTCTTCTTGAACTGGTAAATGACCTTGAAGCTTGTGAATTTCTTGGGGTGCTCATCGGTCAGTTTGCTATCCACCTTTACATTGAACCAACTTACTGGTTCGCGCATTTTCTTGAGCACTGAAATGACATCCATCGCCGTGCAGCCTGCGAGCGAGACGAGAAGAAGATCCTTGGGGCGCGGGCCACGGTCTTTACCGCCCACGTTCGCATCGGCGTCCAGCACAAGGCTGTGGCCATCGAGTTCGCTCTCGAATGCCAGGTCTTCAAGCCACCGCATTTGAATTTCTTTTGTCATGATATCTCCTCTGTTGTGGTTTTGAGAAGTATAGTTCATTATAAGAATATAGTAAAAGGCGATAAAATCAAAATGTGCAGGCTCGAAAGGACCAGCAGAGATCGATTTCCGGTCTCTCGTCTTCGGTGACGACGAAGTGTTTACTATAACCAAAAAATCGGATTACTCAGTTCGCGCTGACGTTGAATAGAAGATTGTCCGAGTAGATTCCCGAGGAAGCGCCCGTGGGTATCGCACCGAGGGCGATGCTCACGGGGAGATCGGTTCCATCTCGCATGGTCCGCGACATGGAGGCGATCGTGAAGCAATCGCCGGACCGCGCCACAGGGACGCCGCCGATAAGAAGAGTGTACGAAATTTTGCTATTTGAAGTTTGACTCTTGAGGGCGCCGCCATTCGAGGACTGCACGATGATCGAATAGCCGGAAGAGAGATTCGAAACCAGACGGGCCGTGCCAAGAGGGATGGTCGCATTCGGAACAATGGCGAATCCGACGCGTGAACTTGGTGCGAAGTTACCAAGATATCCATTGATCTGAGCGACTCCGCCATTGCCAAAATTCAGGGAGAGCTGAAGTACGGGAGGGACTATTACTGTGAGATGGATCGTTGCGCTGGTTTTTCCGGTCGATAGGGCGCCCACCGAAGAGAGCGCACCGAGAGCGACCGCGAGCACCAGCATTGTCTTTGCGACGAATCCAACAGCCTTTCTCACCACTCATACCTCTTATGTAAAGCTTACTTTTTTAGTGAGAAAAGGTGATAATATGAGGCTTTATATGAGCTTGTTACTGAGCGATTCAGCAGGGCAAAATGGAGAAAACGGATGAGGAGAAACTCCAAAACCTCTAACTGAGTCAGTTTTGGTGAGTTGAATCTCTACTATCTCTAATTGTGTCAAAAAAATCACGAAGGAGGGTAGAGCCTCGAAGATTGCGTAAACCGTGACATGTATGAGAGCGCCAATGAGGAGGCGCGCCAAACGAGGAGTGTGCTCCACGCTCACTGGCTTACTGAAACGAGTTCGATTTCGAAAACGAGAAAGGAGTTCGACGGAATAACATCGCCGATGCTCTGCGCGCCATAGGCGAGCTCCGGCGGGATAATGACGAGACGCTTTTCGCCTTTCTGCATGGTACTCACCACCTTGTCCCAGCCGTCGATGACTTCGCCTTTGCCGATTGTGAAGCTGAAGGGTCCGCCCGCGAGCGCGGATTGGTCGAAGACCGTGCCATCGAGGAGCATCCCCTTGTAGATTACGGAGACTTTGCTACCCGGTACGGGCATAGCGCCAAAACCCTTGCGTATGACTTTCTGGAAGATGCCGTTGCTGTCGGGCGTAAGGCCTGGCCACTTCTGAGCAATGATAGCGAGGTCGTCCTGGCGTTTTTGGGCACTGAGGGCCTTGAGGGTGGCGTAGGCCGCACTGAGTCGCTCGTCCCAGGCTTTTTGAGAGCTATCGAAGGCCTTCGCCGTGGAACCGACACGCTGAATCGTGACTGATTCAATCGTGTCGCCCTGTTGGATCGATTTGACGATGTCCATCCCCTCGATCACTTTGCCGAAGATCGAGTGCTTGCCGTCAAGCCAGGGGGTAGCCTCGAGGGTGATGAAGAACTGGCTGCCATTAGTGTTAGGCCCAGCATTCGCCATTGAGACGACGCCAGGTCCGTCATGCTTGAGGTCGGGGACAATTTCATCGGGGAACTGATAGCCTGGGCCACCGGTACCATCGCCGGCTGGATCTCCGCCTTGCACGACAAAATCGGGTACCACGCGGTGGAAAGTGAGGCCATTGTAGAAGGGTTTGCCCTTAGTAACATCAAGTGTGCCCTCGGCCAGCCCGACGAAGTTACCTACGGTCATGGGGGCTTGCTCGAATGCGAGCGATATAACAATGGTGCCCCGGTTAGTCTTCATGATAGCGTACATACCATCGGGACGGGTTTCCTGAGCCGAGCAGGAAATGATAGTAATTGAAAAAAGTGCCACGAGGAGCGCGGCAACGGCGCTTCGGTGTTTCATCTCTGTACTCCACGGACTTGCGATATTATCTGGATGTAGTATGGCGTAAATGAGGATATGCATTCAAGTGTGGGCAGCGTGTTCAACGGTGTGCTACAATATCGGCGATTGTTTATTTTATATGGGAGCGCGTAATGTCCGAATACCACAGGCCAACATGGGATGAGTACTTTATGGAAGTGGCGAACGCCATCGCAAAACGAGCCACCTGCGATCGTGGGCGTTCAGGCTGCGTTATTGCAAAGGACAATCAGATTCTCGCGACAGGGTATGTGGGTGCGCCCGCGGGGCTGCCGCACTGCGATGATGTGGGTCACCAGATGCGCAAGGTGCTCCACGAGGACGGCTCGATTACCCAGCACTGTGTGCGCACGGTGCACGCAGAGCAGAACGCGATATGCCAGGCAGCGAAGCGTGGCGTGGCGATCGGCGGGGCGACGCTTTACTGTCGAATGACACCCTGCCGGACTTGCGCAATGCTCATTATCAATTGTGGGATCGTGCGTGTCGTCTCTGAGTATCGCTACCACGATGCCGAGGAGAGCGAGGCGATGTTCAAAGCAGCGGGTATAGCCCTCGAGTACGTGCACGATGAGGTGCTTAAGTACACCGCGCAGTAAGCCGGTTGTACAAAAAACGATTTCCCGTGTAGCATAGGTCACCGTGGCGATAACAATTGTTTTTTTAGGAGAAATCGTCGGAAAAACCGGCATTTTTACGATCAAGAGCGTCATGCCGGAAATTCAGCGACGCTTCAACCCCGATTTTGTGCTGGCCAACGCTGACTCCGCGACAGGCGGGGCTGGTCTCGGAGTGCAGCACGCGGTCTACCTTCGTAAGCTCGGCGTGGATTGCATCGCGATGGGTAAAGCATCGTATTATAAACCGGACATGACCGAATTTTACCCCAAGGCGGGATGGGTTCTAAGACCCGCGAATCTTCCGGAGCGCGATCCTGGCAGGGGCTGGCGTACACTGCAAAAGAATGGCAAGAAGATCGCGGTTATCGATTTGCTTGGCCAATCAGGGTTTTCACGGGTGCACGCAGACAATCCCTTTCTGGCGATCGATCAACTCAGCAACTATCTGCGCCGCGAAACCGCCTGCATCATTGTAGATTTTCACGCAGCAACGACCGCGGAGAAGCTATCCCTTGCAAGGCATGCCGACGGCAAGGTTTCCGCTATTATCGGAACCGGAGGCAAGGTTCCTACCGCGGACGCAAGGATCCTCCCGAAAGGTACCGCCGCCATTACCGATGCGGGACGGACTGGCAGTATATTATCGGTAGGCGGTTTTGATCCTGATTCAAAGGTGCGCGAGTTTTTAACTGGCGTACCGTCGTGGAGCAAGGATGCGAGTGCCCAACCTGAGGCGCAGGGTGTCTGCGTCTGTGTGGACGAGGGCGGTATCGCCACTTCGATTGAATTATTCCACATTCCGGGCAAGGAGATACACGATGAAGGAATTAGCAACAGTTAAAGAAATTAAGGGAGATATTGTCACTGTATCGATCGAGATGCAGGAAGGTTGTAGTGTGTGCGGGAACAATGGTGTCTGCAAGATCCGCAAGAGCAGTCTGCTCGCCTATAACAAAAAACATATCAGCGTGAAGGAAGGTGAGCAGGTAATAATCGAGATGCCGGGAACTCAGCAGATAAAGAGCGCCTTCTGGGTTTTGGGACTACCGCTCATCATGCTCTTCGTCGGCTACGGCTTTGGGGTACTGGTCTTCCGCACGTCAACCGAAGGGCCCGCTGTGGCGAGTGCGGGTGCAGGCTTTATCCTTGCGCTGCTCCTAGGGCTGTTTGTCCAGAGAAAAAATAAACTCGATTCCTTCCCCTACATTCTCGCGCACGAAGGCGAAAGCATTTTCTGATTTTTTCTAAAACTTTGAGTACGGCTCTTGACAGCTTGAGGGCGATTATTCTATTGTACCGCTCTAAAGGAACGTATATGCAGAAGACAACCAATTCCTTATGTTTCATGCGGAGCGGCCGCAGCAGGCCGCAGTCCACGCGCTTCTTGCGCACACTTCCGCAATAATCTCGCACCGCGAGAATTCCATTACGCCCATTCGGGCACCATTCGATCTTCTTTCCAATCCAAATCCGATCTCCTCCCCTGATAGGAAGCCTGCGTTGCGCATCGAGAACATCTCCAAGGCTTTCGGCGGTCATGAAGTGCTCCGCGATATTTCGCTTGAGGTTGCGGCGGGGAGCATCCACGGCATCGTTGGAAAGAGCGGCGCGGGGAAGACCACACTCATCCGCATCGCGGGGCTCCTCGAATACCCGGACCGTGGGGTGGTGCGTTACGAGGGGGTCGGCATATCGCCGCTGGACCCGCATACTGTGTCTGGTACGCAGAACCAGCCAAGACAGCAAGGTGTTCATGGCCTGCACAGCCTTCGGGGGCGCGAGCTCCTTGAGGCGCGCAGGAGCGCAGGCTTCGTGTTTCAGAGCTTTAACCTGTTTTCCTCGCGAAGCGCGGCCGAAAATGTCGCGTTTCCACTGGAGGCTGCGGGCTGGTCGCGTGCTGAGATCCGGGCGCGAGTCGCCGAGTTGCTCGCGGTGGTGGGGCTGGCCGATAAGGCTGAGCGCCCTGCGGCGCGGCTCTCGGGCGGAGAGAAGCAGCGTGTGGCGATCGCGAGGGCGCTTGCCAATCGCCCATCGATTCTCTTCAGCGACGAGGCGACGAGCGCCCTCGATCCGGAGACTACACGCGCCGTGCTCGACCTGATACGCTCGCTGCGCGATCGGTACGGCCTCACGGTGGTCATGGTGACTCACCAGATGGAGGTGGTGCGCCGGATCTGCGATTCGGTGTCTTTTATCGCTGAGGGGCGCATTGTCGAGCAAGGCACCGTTACTGAGGTTTTCGCGAATCCGTGCTCGGATGAGGCGAAGGCCTTTCTGCGGGAGGACCGCCATGAGTGAAGCACTCAAACTCCTTGGCAGACCGCTCGCGGAGAGTCTCCTCATGATCGCCGCTTCGACGATTATTGCGACGCTCGTGGGCGGGGCCCTCGGCGTTCTTCTCTTCGCGCTTTCGAACGACCGCTTCGCGGGAAAGCATCGTGGAGCACTCATCGCAAAGCGACTCGCCGACCGCGTTATCAACATGCTCAGATCATTTCCCTACATCATACTAATGGTTCTCGTGCTGCCACTCTCGCGCTTGATCGTGGGGACGAGTCTGGGTACGGCGGCGGCGATTGTGCCGCTGTCAATCGCGGCAATTCCCTTTTTAGCGCGCATTGTTGAATCGGCGCTCTCCGAGATCGATTCGGGGATCATCGACGCGGCGATATCCTGTGCGGCCTCCAAGACGAGAATTATCTTTGCGATTCTGATACCTGAGGCGCTTCCGGCGCTGGTCTCCGGTCTCACACTAACGATGATCAGTCTGCTCGGCTACTCGGCCATGGCGGGCGTGATTGGCGGAGGTGGACTGGGAGATTTGGCGATCCGGTATGGGTATCAGCGCTTCAGGGGCGATGTGATGGCGGTGGCCGTGATCACGATTATCGCGCTCGTCGAACTGATTCAGTTTACGGGCTCCCTAATCGCGAGGCGAATCAGGGCATCTCGCTAAGGCTGCTCCGGCAGGGCGCGGCAAAGGCGCCACAAAGGCGCGGCAAAGGCGCCGCAAAGGGTCCTGTAGCCGCGCACAATCTTC
>DYLX01000020.1:0-13582 GCA_020721875.1 Leptospira biflexa | reverse complement strand
CCACAAAGGCGCGGCAAAGGCGCCGCAAAGGGTCCTGTAGCCGCGCACAATCTTCTAATCCACATTCTCCGCATAGCACGCCTTCGGTATGAAGGCTGGGGGAATTATATACACTGGAGGTTTTTATGAAAGGTCGAGTGGTTCGCGGAAATGTACGCGGAATCGCGCTGTTTGCGGTTTTCGCGCTTGTAGTGGCTCTGGGTGCGTTCGCACAGGCAAAACCAAAGCTCGTGACTTTGAAAGTGGGCGCCACGCCTATTCCACACGGTGATCTTCTGAAGCTGGTTGCCCCGGATCTCGAGGCGCAGGGGATCAAACTTGAAATTATCGAGCTCACCGACTATGTCACGCCGAACATCTTGTTGGCCGACAAGCAGCTCGATGCCAACTTTTTTCAACATCTTCCATATCTGATCGATTTCTGTGCGGACCGGAAACTGCAGCTCGAGTCGGCGGGACAGGTGTTCGTGGCTCCACTCGGGCTCTACTCACGCAAGTACAAGAAGTTCGAAGATCTCCCCACCGGATCGGTGATCACACTTCCGAATGATCCGACGAATGAGGCGCGTGCCCTTATTCTCCTGGCGAACAAAGGGCTCATAAAACTCAATCCAAAGGTGGGGCTCAAGGCGACCGTACGCGACATCACCGACAATCCGAAGCGCATCACCTTCCGCGAAATCGAGGCGCCACAGCTTCCGCGTACGCTGGACGATGCGGCTGCCGCGATCATCAACGGGACCTGGGCGATGCAGTCGGGTTTCATTCCGTCGCGCGACAGTCTCATTCTCGAGGGCGCGGAGTCACCGTACGCAAACATCGTGGCGGTAAGGAAGGGCGACGCGGACGACCCGAGAATCGTGGCCCTCGTGAAGGCGCTGCAGACCCAAAAGGTAAAGGACTATTTGCTCAACACCTACAAGGGGAGCTTTGTTCCGGCATTCTGAGACGATTCGATGAGCCGTGGAAAGGGCGGCGCGCGGCCTCGGCGCGCAGCCCGCCCCCTCAGGCTAAAAACTCCGCGAGCGACTGGAATCGTGCCGAGAATTGCCGTTCGAGAATGTGGCGCGCCAGGTCGAAGGTGCGCCCTGTCGACCGCGCAATGATGGCGGAGTCTGCCGTGGCGATGAGTTCTCCTTCCCAGTATGCGACAAAGTGGTCGACACTATTCTCGAGGCGTACTTCGGCGTTTATCCCGTGAGCAGCGAAGGCCTCCCGGAGGAAGCCGGCTTGCTTTCCGCTCGACGAGACCGGCGCGTCGAGAAAGAGCGTAATCGCGCCGAGGTTCAAAGACGCGAGCGTGGCGACGCAGAGTTCGGCCATGCGCTCGAAACCACGGTGATCGGCGATGCGCCCGTGTGCGCCGCCGACATCGCGCAGAAGCCCATCTGTGGCGATGAACATCGGGTGACCGTGGAGGTAGTTCGTGAGGGTGAAGAGTATGTTATAGCCGTCGATGGCGAGTGTAGCCCCTTCCCACGGTGTGCGGACCAGTTTCGCAAGGTTGGTCTGGGAGGCGGCGCGCGAGAGAATCCCTCTATAGAGCATCATCCTGCTATTGTGCGAGAGCCTAAAGTGATCGCCCACGATTTTGAGGCTCGCGTCTACCGGATACCCCTTGTCAAGGAGCATCCGATAGTCGCGCGCGGCGTCGATAAAAGCCTCGTCGAAGAGCTTGGTTTCGGATTCTTCGCCGTCTTCCGAACCCAGCGCACGTTCCGCGGTCTCTTTGTGCTCCGTACTCTCTGCGTCACGCGCTCGTTGATCGTTGTTTTTCATATTAGTAGTTGATCGATACGAAGACGGCACGGGCTTTGGAGGCAAAGGCGTGGCCATAGTAGTCGGGAGCGGCGTTCGATACCCCTGAGGGGTTGCCACCGCCATGGATCCAGACGTGGCCAGGAAGCCAGCACTCTTTGCTTGCGCAGCGCCATTGGGAGCGCTCCGACTGGAGGCGCGGCGTAGGGAATGCCGAGCCACGCGTAGGTACTCATACACATAAACATAGCAAAACCGCTATGCGCGGGGAAGCGCGGAGTTACTCGACGGGTTCGGCGAATGTCCGATGCGCGGCGCGGTGGCTCTACCGATTGTCCGCAGCCGCGCCCTCTGATACTCTTTTTATATCGAAATGCGCGGCGCGGTTCGCGCGTGCGCAGGTTTCTTTCCCAAGGAGCATTGCATGGTTTCTGAGACTGAGTCGATCTATCAAATATATCTGCGCAATTTTACCGAGGAAGGCACACTACGCGCCGCCATTCCTCACCTTCCGCGTATCGCTTCGATGGGTTTCTGCTGGGTGTACCTCACCCCTATTCACCCCATAGGAGTAGCGGCGCGCAAGGGCATGCTTGGAAGTCCATACGCTATATCAGATTATCGAGCTATTAACCCTGAGCTGGGTAGCGAGGCCGACCTCGCCGCTTTCATCACCGCCGCCCACAGCGCAAAACTCAAGGTCATGATAGACATTGTCTATAACCACACTTCGCCCGATTCAGTCCTTGTCCGTAACCACCCCGACTGGTTTCTGCGCGGCCCCGACGGTCAGCCTTGGCGTAAGTGTGAAGACTGGAGCGATGTGGTCGACCTCGACTATCAGTCCTCGCCCCAGCTTTGGATCGAGCTCATCGACACGCTCTCGATGTGGCGCGACAGGGGCATCGACGGTTTCCGCTGCGATGTGGCTTCGCTTATTCCCGCCGACTTCTGGAAACAGGCGCGCCAAAGGGTGAATCAGTACGACCCAGGTGTGCGCAGAGAGCGCGTACCGCTTCTATGGCTGGCTGAGAGCGTGCACCCTTCATTCTTAAGGAGCATCCGCCTGCGGGGTTTCGGGGGCTGGGCGGAGCCGGAATTGCACGCCGCGGCCTTCGACCTCACCTACGACTATGATGGCTGGGAGCGGCTTGAGCGCGTGTGGAGCGGTGAACAGCCTATTGAACGCTACCTCGAGTACCTGTATGTACAGGAGACCCTCTATCCAAAGGGTGCGCGAAAACTGCGCTACCTTGAAAACCACGACCAAATACGCGCCGCTAAGCGACTTGGGCGCGGCGATCGGCTCCGCGCGTGGACGGCGCTCTATCAGTTCCTTCCAGGTGTCGCGATGACCTACATGGGACAGGAACTTGCGCTCGAACACCGACCCGAGCTCTTCGAGAAGGACGCCATGAAACCTGAACTCGGCGACCTGTCGTTCGAACAGTATTTCTTGAAGGTGCTGCGGGCTTCGCACGAGGCGAAGGAGCGGTCGTCGAATTTTTCCTGGTTGAAGGCCGGAGATTCGATTTTCTGTCTGAGGAGCGTAGAATCCGCACCACAGCCGAATTCCATCGAGGCGCGCTCGGTGTCCGAAGGAAACTATCTGCTCGCCGTGAAGCTTGGGGAGGAAAGAACGGGAGCTTCGCGCGGGGCGCCCCGGCGCGGTTCGGCGACAAAGCGGCGCGATGCAGGGAGTCTCGCGGTGGCGCCCTTCGATATCGAGGGTGTCGATCTACTTACGGACATGCCTGTGCGTCTTGCGGCTGGTGAGGTTTTGCCCGAAGTGCCCGCAATGCTCATTCGATTGGGAACGGCGAGCGCGCCTCGGCACGCCTTTGCGGCTGCCTACGAAGAGGTACCGGCGCTGTAAAATCTAGCGCCGCACACAGCACAGCGCAGCAGAGACCTGGGTAGGCTTCAGGCTCCGGGAATCTCGAACACCCCTTCCAGCACATGCGAGGGCGCGTACGCAAAGCGAGAGATGTCGGACTCGGCGGTGACGCCGGTCAGGACGAGCACCGTTTCAATCTGCGATTCGATACCCGCGATGATATCGGTGTCCATGCGGTCGCCAACGATGATGGTTTCTTCGCGCGTCACCCCGAGGGTACGCAGGGCGTGGCGCATCATGAGCGGGTTCGGTTTGCCTACAAAGTAAGCTTTTTTGCCGGTTGCTAACTCGATAGGCGCCACAAGCGCGCCGCAAGCGGGCACGAGTCCGCCCTCGCCGGGCCCCGTGAGATCGGGGTTTGTTCCAATCAGCTTTGCTCCAGCTACCACGAGACGAACCGCCTTGATCAGCGTGTCGAGATTGTAGCTGCTCGCCTCGCCGACCACAACATAGTCGGGATTGACATTATTCATTGTGTAGCCCGCGCGGTAGAGGGCGTGGATAAGCCCCGGTTCGCCGATCACATAGGCTGAGCCGCCCGGCTTTTGGCTCGCCAGAAAGGCGGCCGTGGCGAGGGCGCTCGAGTAAAAGTGCGTGGCCCCCACTTCGATGCCGAGGCGGGCCATCTTCTGCGAGAGCTCCTCGGGCGATCGCTCGCTCGAGTTGGTCAGAAAGAGAAAGCGCTTCTCTTCCCGCTTGAGCCACTCGACGAACTGAGCCGCGCCACGCAGAAGCGTGTTCCCATGATAGATCACTCCATCCATATCGATGATGAAGGCCCGCTTTTCGCGGATGTGTCCTAGGTCCTTTTTTTCTGTGTGCATGATTTTTTGTTCCTATTCTTTGATTGGCTTTTTCGATCGGCGCACTTGGAGAATTTCCTGTTTATCCTCAATGATCCGCGTCGCTTTCTTCGCCATTTTATAGAGTTTTTCCTGGGCATAGATCGAGGGTTCTTCAGGGTGGGATTTGCTCGAGAGGTCGACCCAATCGCCCTCTCCCGTGAGCCTATACGCGTGAGTGTTGTCGCTGAAATAGGTCAGAAGGATGTTTTTACAGCGCACCTTGATATCGGTGTCGAGGACGGGAAAGAGCAGTTCGATACGCTTTTTCATGTTGCGGTAAAGCCAGTCGGCGCTCGAGAGGTAGACTTCCTCAGAGCCGCCATTGCGAAAGTAGAGCATGCGCCCGTGTTCGAGATAGCGGCCCAAAACTGAGCGCACCTCAATAGAGGTTGAAATACCGGGCAGCCCTGGAATTAGGGTGCAGACTCCGCGCACATTGAGCCTGATCTGCACGCCCTGCGCGGAGGCCCGGTAGAGCGCCCGGATGAGATCGGGATCTGAGAGTGCATTAAGTTTCGCCATTATGAGTCCTGGCGACTCAGGGGTCGATTGTGCCGCCTCCCGGTCGATGAGGCCAATTATGCGTTCCTTCAGGTCGAAGGGGCTTACCGCGATGTGTGCGAGCGACTGAATGTTCGAGTAGCCAGTGAGGATATTGAAGAAGAGCGCGATATCCGTGCAGAGGCTCGGATTCGCGGTGAAGAGGCAGAAGTCGACATAGCCTTGTGCGGTTTTCTCGTTGTAGTTTCCTGTGGAGAGGTGAAGATAGCGTGCGATGCCGCCATCTTGGCGCCTGCGGATCACGAGGGCGGCCTTGGCGTGGACCTTAAGGCGCGCCACGCCGTATGTCACGATGGCGCCGGCCTGTTCGAGCTCGGTGGCCCAGGAGATATTTTTCTCTTCGTCGAAGCGTGCCTTGAGTTCGAGCACCACGACGACTTGCTTGCCGCCGCGGGCCGCCTTCGCGAGGGCATGGACGATGGGGGAGGCCATACCACTTGTGCGGTAGAGCGTAATCTTGATACCGAGGACATTGGGGTCGCGAGCGGACTCTTCCACAAAACGCTGTACGGTGTCGAAGGATTCATATGGAATATTCATAAACCGATCGTGCTCGTCGATCCAGTCGAAGATACTCGTCTTTTCGTCGATCGGCTGAAAAGCTTTCCACGGCGCGTAAAAGAGTTCATCTGATGGAGAAAAGCCGTGCGCGGTATAGAATTCGGGGCTGCAGAGCTCGGTGATCCTCCCCAGGTCGATAATCCAGAAGGCGCGGTACACATCGATGGACGCAAGCCCCAAACTTCGCATGAGGGTATCGCGGAGAATATCGTCATCGCCTGAGTAGACCATGCGTACCGGTGTCGAGTTCTGGCGCCCCGTGAGGACTTCCTCCATCGCGGTGAGAAAATCGTCATCGCGCTCCTCATCCACGCTGAAATCGGCGTCGCGGTTCACCTTGAAAATAATACCGTCGAGCACCTTGAGCCCGGCAAAGAGTTTGCTGCCAAAGGCGAGGATTACCTCTTCGAGAAGCGCGATACGAATCGCGCGTTCTGGGGGTGCATTGGGGGTTTCGGGCTCAATCGAAAGATGCCGAGGTAGCACGATGAATCGATCGATATTCTTCGGAACCTGCACGATTGCCATGGCTCCATTCTCTTCAAGCCTGAACGCGATGTGCACCTGGAGGCTCCCCGTTGAGGGGAAGTGGTCTTCCTCAAGCCGGAGCGGCGTGAGAAGGGGAGCGATTGTCTCCGTAAAAACCCTCTCGAGGTAACGCCACTCTCTCGATGTCCAGTCATCTTTCGAAACAAGAAAGATGCCCTTGAGTTTGAGCCCCGGGAGAATTTCAGTTTGCAAGTGGTGATAGAGTGTATCGTAGTAGGTCTGCACTTTCTCGTGTACGCGCTCGAGGAGCGTCTGAGGCGGAATCTGCGCCCACTCTTCGCTGGTTTGGTTGAGTTTTGCGAACGCTTTGACTGTTGCGATGCGTACCATGAAGAATTCATCGAGATTCGATGAAAAAATGCGCAGGAAATTGAGTTTTTCGAGAATAGGCGTCGAAGGTTTGAGGCCTTCCTCGAGTACTCGCGCGTTGTAGTCGAGCCAGGAGAGTTCTCTGTTCAGCATCGGTGTCGCATTCATCCGCGTTCCTCTACGTTGCTTACATCAGCACAGGCAAGAGCCCAAAGACATCCTCGAACATGTCTCCCTTCTCGGTGAGCGACAATTTTTCGAGTGAGAGATCGAGCGTCTGTGAAGGGCGAATTATAAACCGATCCTCGGTGCGTTCAAAAGAGAGACCACGCACACGCCCAAGGTGACTGCGGTCGAGTGCGTCCGCCACCCGCAGCATGGCGGCGAGCTTGAGCACCACGATGCGCGATTCGCGCGGCAGAGCGATGTAATTCACGTGCGTCGAGAGCGGGGGCGTCTTCCTGTGATAACGCACCACATTGGATACGATGTTAATGTCCTCACGGTTGAGGCCAAAAATCTCCGAATTTGCGACGATGTACTCGCCGTGCCTGTGGTGGCCGCTGGTGCGGATGAAGGTGCCGATATCGTGGAGAATAGCCGAAACCTCAAGGAGCATGCGCTCGTGCTTGCCCAGACCGTGCTCCTTCCTAAGCCCGTCGAAGAGCTCAAGGCTCAAGTTCTTGACGTGTGTCGCGTGTGGCTCATCGTAGCGGAAACGCTTTGCGAGCGACTTTGCCGACGCAACGACCTGCCGGCGGAGTTCCTGCTCGATCTTTTGATCCATGCCTTGCACCTGTGCGAGCAAAATTCCCTCACGGATGGAGACATTGGGCACGATGAGCACATCGGCGCCGGTTTTCTCAAGAAACATGCGCTCGATCGTGAGGCCCGCCGCGTAGCTTTCGGCTTCGTTCCAGGAGAGGTGGTACTGCGCGATGCTCTCTTCGAGCGACAGATTGGCGACCATGTCGGCGAACTCGATGAACCGGGCGCGGTCGAGCATCGTGTAATGGTTGAAGTTCTTACCGGAGAGGCAATAGGCCGCGAACCGCGCGTCCGATCCGATCAGCACAAAAGTACGCACGGTTTCGAGAGGGAGATCCTCGGTGAGCACATCGCAGGCTGTCTTGATGTTGCTTTCGAGGTACATCTCGATGAATTGGCGTGGTTGCCGCGCGGATTCGCGTATCTGCTCGTCCATCCGCAGCGTACCGATGCTAAGACTGTGGCTCGAAACCATCTGCCCCTTTCTGAGGAGCATGATCTCAGTGGTACCGCCGCCGACCTCGAGAATCATCGAGTTGGAGCGCGAGAGGAAAGAACGCTCATCCTCAAGTGCCTTCTGCACGGCGAGATACATAAGATGGTTTTCTTCGATGTCTTCGATGACGCGCACATGAAAGCCCGTCTGAAGGCTTACGCGGTCGATGAAGGTATCTCTGTTTGCGGCTTCGCGGAGCGCGCTGGTACCAATAGCCTGTGTCTCGGCGGGCTGGATTCCGTAGCCTTTGAGAAGTTCACTGAATGAACTGAGAATCGCGATCGACTCCCTGAGCCCATCGCGGGAGATGCTGCCCATTGTAAAGACATCGCGACCGATCCGCGACTGCTTGGAAGCCCGGTCGAGAATCCGCAGACTCCCTTTTGCGTCAATTTCCGCGACAATGAGTCGGATTCCCGTGGAGCCGATCTCGATCGCGGCATGGAGACCCTGAGCGGTCGGTGGCAGCAGCTCTTTGAGTGGGTCGGTTTTTAGTACCTGCGCGTCGGACATACACTGTAGTATAGCACTTTTTTTTCGTACGCGCGCCAGTAGCCAGTATTCAGACATTACTACCATAGATGCGGATACAGAAAATCACTAGCCATAAAAAGCGACGCATTGTACACTTACCGCGTATGAACTGTGAACATCAAAGGCAAAAAGGACACTCGGCGGCGTGCATGCTCCTTGTTGTCGCTGTCGCGGCGCTCTTTTCGCTGTTGTACGCAGGATGCGCTCGCCTCGAGGGCTGGGGAATGATGGTATGGTCCGTAAAGGGCACCTCCGCGAAGGCGGGTTCCGTTGTTCCTGTCTACCTCAAATCCAACATCAGCAAGACCTATGTAATCGGCATGCCCGGCGATGTAACAACAAAATCAGAAGTTCCCTTTCCTTCATTAGAATATTTTTCCTCAAAAGCACAGGCCGAAAAACGGGCAAAGGAATTCGCCCCCTACGCATCGCTTTATCTAACAGCCGGCCGCGATGGCCTTCCGATCCGCGATATGCCGAAGGTGAGCGGCCGCCGCGTCTATCGTTTACGCTTGGGCGAATCTGTGAAGGTCCTCAACAAAGTGGACGGCGAAGCAGTGTTTACGGGTGGAAGGGCGCTTCCCGGAGTCTGGTACTATGTACAGGCCATCGATGGCACCCGGGGTTATGTGTTCAGCAATACCATGATCCTCTACGAAGAGAAGGAGGGGAGCAGCACACCTGTGGTCGAATCAGCCCCCGCGCCCAGCACCTCACTCCTCGACATGGTTTACTCAAAGCCATGGCGTCCTGCCTACTACCAGATCATGCTCGACGACAACAGCGTCGACCCCGACCTCTTCGCCCTCCAGTATGGACTTTTCGCGGACGCGAAGAACTCGCAGATACGCATTGAGCTTCCTGGATACTCCAAAGCCTTCAACTTCAGCTCTGTGAGTCAGGCCGGCGACTGGCTCGTTTTCGAGGGAAGTAATCTGCGCATTCGCTTCGAGAATGACCGGTCCCTCGTCGCCGACTGGAGCGGCACCGACCCAGTGCTGCCCGACGAAGGCTGGGCCAAGGGCGATCAGTATGCCCGCTTCGTGCACATCGACACCTCGGTGCCGGTGGTGGTTTCGGGCGAAAACGCGCACCGGGAGGCGGAACTCAAGTCATTCTTCCAGAGACTCGCGCGAATACAGTCGAATATCGGCTCATCGGTGAGCTTTCTCTCGGATGCGTCGGGAATTTTCGACATCGACGCGAGTGGTGGTTTCGAATGGAGCCATATCGAGCAGCTACCCGCCGGCTTCGCACCCCCGCTGCCTGCCGACGCGCAAGAAAGTATGCTGCGGGGGAAGATCCGCTTCGGACTCCACCTGGGGCCTGGCATTGCCTCGCTGTGGTCGGGAGGATTCTCTCTCCTCACAGGCTCGAGCGACAAGCCTGATCGGCAGGATTTCGTGTACCGCTTCGACAACAGCCAGTTCATTGTGGCGAAGGCAATGCCAGTGACGCTTAGGGGCACGACCGACGGCCTCGATACGAGGTTTTCTCCAGTAATCTATTATCTTGTGGTGAAATAGAATGCCCTTTATACAACTCAGCGGGGTAGCGCTTTCGTTTGGAGCCCGCGACCTCATCAAGAATGCCACGCTCAATCTTCAGGATGGCAGTAGGGCCGCCCTCACGGGGCCCAACGGTGCGGGCAAGTCCACGCTGATGAAGATCGCCGCGGGGCTCATCAAACAGGACTCCGGTGATGTCATCATCACGAAGGGCGCGCGGGTCGTCTACCTTCCCCAGACCGGAATCAGATTCGACCAGGGCAGTATCCGCAACATCGCGGAGGAGGCCTTTGGATTCTGGCACAAAAAGCTCGCCGAGCAGGATCGCCTCGGGCAGGCGCTCGCCACGCCCGGCATAACGGAGAAGGAGACGGCGCGCCTCCTTGAGGAGCACCATGCCATAGGCGAGGCGCTTGAGAACGCCGGCTATTGGCGTCGCGACGAGCGGATCGCCGATGTGCTCTCCGGTTTGGATTTCAAGCCACGAGACTTCGACCGGTCCGCAGGCGAACTGTCCGGTGGCTGGCAGATGCGCCTCGCGCTCGCGAGGGTGCTGCTCAGCGATCCGGATATCATGCTCCTCGACGAGCCGACCAATTATCTCGACCTCGAGGCGCGCACCTGGCTCGAAGGTTTCTTAAAGGATTACCGAGGCGCGGTGCTCCTTGTTTCGCATGATCGCTACTTCCTCGATGTCACCGTGCGCGAAGTGTACGAGCTCTTCAATGGCAACCTCACGCGCTACGCGGGCACCTACAGCCAGTACGAGAAGCGCCGCTCGCAGGAGCTCGCGGCGCTCTTCGACGCCTGGGAGCGCCAACAGGAAGAAATTCAGCGGATCGAAGACTTCATCCGCCGCTTCCGTTACAAGGAGTCCAAGGCGCCGCAGGTTCAAAGCCGCATCAAGATGCTCGAGAAGATTACGCCGATTGAGATTCCCGAAGGAATGAAGCGGATTCACTTCTCATTTCCGCCCGCCCCGCGATCCGGCCACGCGGTGGTGAGGCTGAACGACGTATCGAAGTCCTATGGGGCAACACATGTGCTCGGCTCGTTTTCGCTTGAGGTTGAGCGTGGGCAGAAACTCGCCCTCGTGGGGCCGAACGGCGCGGGTAAGTCGACACTTATGCGCATTATCGCGGGGGTGGAGACCAATTTTGAGGGGGAGATAACCTACGGGGCAAATGTAATTCTGGCGTACTTCTCTCAGGAGTCGGCTGAACTCATGGCTTCGGATTCGACCGTTGAGGAAGAGGCTGAGTCGATCTGCCCGCCCGACATGCTCCCTAAAATCCGCAATTTGCTCGGCGCCTTCCTCTTCCGCGACGACGACATTGAGAAGCCGATTTCGGTGCTCTCGGGCGGCGAGCGCTCCCGCCTCGCGCTGCTTAAGCTCCTCCTCAAGCCTTCGAATCTCCTCGTACTCGACGAGCCAACGAACCACCTCGATCTGACGAGCAAGGATATCCTCCTCGAGGCGCTGAAGAGGTACGAGGGCACAGTGATCTTCGTGTCGCACGACCGCCAGTTTCTGGACGAGCTTGCCGACCGCGTGCTCGAGCTCTCCTGTGGGAGCACGCCGCGCCTCTACCATGGGAACTATGCGTACTATTTGGAGAAGAAGGCGCGTGAGCAGAGCGCGCTGGCGGACTCTGCCAGGGCCCGAAGCGAAGGCGGCGTGGGCACGGGAAGTGGTGTGGTGCTTCCAGTGACACGCGCTTCAGTTCCGGCACCGACATCGGGCCGTGATTGGGCGGACGACAAGGCGCGCAAGGCTAACCTCCGAAAGCTCAAGCGGCGCGAAGAAGAGATCTCTGCACGTATCGACGAAATCGCCGCAAAAAAGACTGCCTACCAAGCAGAACTCGCCGATCCGCGTGTCTATGTGAACGGCGACCGAACGAAGAAAATTCTCGCAGACATCGCGGCGCTCGACCGCGAAACCGAGCGGCTCAACAACGAGTGGCTCGAAATCGCGCAGGAACTTGGTGAGGAAGAGGCGTGAGCACTAGCTCGCGCGCGGTGACGCCTCGGGGGCTGACGAGCTGCGTTTTTGAGCCGACGTTCGGCGCGGTATAAAGAGCCAAGCCTATTTTTTCGCGGTGAGTTCAGCGATTAGCTTTTCTGAGAGCACTTTCCAAGTCTGCGAGAGACTCGCGGCGTCGGGCTGGTCGTAGCGGGCGACAATTTCTTTAAATGCAGCGAGGGCCTTATCTTTCCGGCCCTTCTTGTACTCGATGAACGCCATCTCATACTTCGCATTCAGCATATAGTTCGGATCGCTGCCGAAACGATCGAGGAGAATCTGGTAGTAATAGTTTGCGCCGTTCAGGTCATACGCATCGTAGCGCTCCTGTGCGAGCTGAATAATCTTTTGAGCGCTCGCGTCCTGTGGAACCGGTGCGGGCGAGGATGCGCAGGAGAAAAAGAGAGCAGCCGTCAGAGAAAACACAAAAATCGTGATAATACGGATCAATCCTCTATGCATATGATTTCCTCACGCGAAACGATTATGCTATACTCGCCAAGCGAGGTCAAGGTAAAACATGTTCGGTACCATTATCAACGCAGCGGCCATCATTGTGGGCTCGCTCATCGGCTTTCTCATCAGAAAGGGCATCCAGGACGAGTACCGGAAGGTCGTGTTCACCGCCGCCGGACTGACTTCACTCACCATCGGCATCCAGATGGCGCTCAAAACGACGCACATTCTCGCGTTCGCCCTGGCGCTTATGTTCGGCGGCCTCCTGGGCACTGCGTTCAATATCGAAGGGGGCATCGAACGCTTCGGCGAGCGCCTTAAGCAGCGTTTCGCGCGCAACTCCGAGGGCGCCTTCGCCGCGGGTTTTCTCAATGCCTCGGTGCTCTTCTGCTCGGGAGCCATGGCGATCGTGGGTTCCTTCCGCGCGGGTACCGAGGGTGATTACTCACTCTTATTAACAAAGAGCGTGCTCGATGGTTTCGTGTCGATTATCTTCGCGGGGGCGATGGGCATCGGTGTCGCGTTTGCGGCGCTGTCGGTGTTTGTGTACCAGGGCGTGCTCACGCTGCTCTCGGTGTACATTAAGCCCTTTGTGAGCGAACTCATGCTCGCGGAACTCACCGCGATAGGCGGGGCGCTCATCATTATGATTGCGCTCGGGCTCCTCGAGCTGAAAAGCTTTAAAACAGGGAACTTTTTGCCGGCGTTGCTCGTCATTGTGGTCCTTGTTCTTGTAATGCCCTTCCTCTCGTTCCTATAATTGAAGCATGGGGCGCACGCGCGGAGCAGCGAACGAACAGCGATTCATCCATACTCGTCGTGTCGATGAGGCGGGGGAGTGGTACGCACTCGACAACGCCGCCATCATTATGCCCGCGGTGGCCAACAGTGTTACGACGAGCCTCTTCCGCTTCGAGGCTGAGCTTGACGCGCCGATTGACCTCGACGCGATGCGCACCGCACTTGCCGCGACGGCCGCCCGCATGCCTTACTTCAATGTCACGCTGCGGCGCGGGCTCTTCTGGTACTACTTTGAACCATGCAAGGACGCGCCTCCTCTCTATCCAGACTCGCCGAGTCCAAGCCAGAACTGGGATATAAACAGGCGCGGCACGCGCCTCTTCCGGATCAGGTGTGAAGCGAATAGGGTGGCGGGGGAGTTCTCCCACGCGATGACCGATGGGACGGGCGGGATTACCTTTTTCAAGACCCTTCTCGCGAACTACTTTCTCGCGAAGGGAATCGAACCTGGGAGTGAGTTGGGCTTGGGCGAGTGGAGCGACATTCTGACGCCGCAAACCCCCGCCATACCTG
>DYLX01000053.1 GCA_020721875.1 Leptospira biflexa | reverse complement strand
GGCGGTCGGCCCGTGCCCGGGGTGAACCCCGAAATCAGGCCGAGAGCCCTGTCGTTGGGATACCTACCGGAGACCGTCGAAAAGTGTCGGAGGGGGTATCAAGAAACGCGGCCCGACTTTTTGGTTTGACACGGAATGTGCCGGGTGTTATCTTTCATTATCGTTTCGTGGTGAAGATGCGACCATGAGCAGAGGATTCCGATGGACCGGACAAAGTGGTTGACCATAGAGGAACTGGCCGAATACCTGAAGATGGGCCGGACAAAGCTGTACCGAATGGCCCAGGAAGGGGACATTCCCGCTTCCAAGGTCGGTAATCAATGGCGCCTCGACCGGGAGGAAATCGACCAGTGGATGAAAAGTCAAAGACCAGCGGTGACTAAGATGTCCTCCGGAGGAACGGAATGAACTCGTCGAATTTTCAGGGCATCAATGAAAAAGCCATTCGTTTGGTGGATTATCTTCTCCGTCTGGCAACTTTGCGTGCAAAGCTAATCCGCGACATTGCCGAATACGAGAAAGTACTTTGGGTGTCGAACCTACCGCATGAGCGGGGATGCTTCACCCAGGCATGGGGCCGTGATGAGGAACATGAACCGGACGAATGGCTGGAAGTCCAAAGTAGGCGAGAGCCGGAATTGCCAACCATCCCCCCTTCCTGCAAAGACTGGGTGAACCTATCGGCGCTCCGAAACAAGAACGACCTGCCCGAACTCCTTCCGCAAATCACGCGGCAAATCCCGAATCCCGATTGGCGCGAGGGATCGGACCAGCCGGAAACCCGCTCCCACAGCGAACGCCTTGAGGATCATCCAGAGATTCAACGGGCCTGGGAGAGCTATCTCGAAAACAAGTGGTTGCCGTGGATGGAAGAACACAGTGCGTGGGAGAGGGTCCACAAAGTCTACTCCGCGCTATTTGGTATCCACCAAGAACAACTCAGGCTTGGCGAGGAATACGAACTGGTGCTCGGTTTGGGTCTGCTGACTTGGCTGACGCCCAATGGCCAGCGCGTCCGCCGTCATTTGCTTGTTGCCGACGCCATCCTGGAGTTTGAAGCCCGCCTGGGCAAATTCACCGTCCGACCCCATCCCGAAGGGGCCAAGGTGCGGCCCGAACTCGACATGCTGGACATCGAGGAGCAACTGGCGCGCGCAGAAGAAACCGCGAAGGCTTCGCTGGCCGCAGCCGAAAACGATCCTTGGGAGAAGGCATGTGTTGAAGGCGTGCTTCAGGCTTTGGTGCATTCGATCAACTCGCAAGGGGATTATGATGAATCCCTTGAAGCAAAGAACACCGGCGCTTCGCCGAAACCCGTCGTGGAATATGCTCCCGCTTTGATCCTGCGGAAGCGTTCGGCCAAAGGCCTAACCGAAACTCTAAAGCGTATCAAGGAGCAGATCGAAAACGGCGAAGCCATCCCCGACGAATTCGCGGACCTTGCAGAGATTCGACCGAAAGATAACCGCGAACCGAGCGACGAACCGAAAGAGGCTAACGTTGCGTTCGATGGTGAGGTCTTCTTTCCCAAGCCATCGAACGATGAGCAGCGCCGCATTGTGGACAAGCTTCGAGCGGCAAGCGGTGTGCTTGTGCAAGGACCGCCCGGCACAGGAAAATCTCATACCATCGCCAATCTGATTTGCCATCTGCTTGCCACGGGACAGCGAACGCTCATCACGGCGAAAACGCCGCGCGCGCTTCAGGTTCTTGAAAGGCTAGTGCCTGATGAATTGCGTCCCCTCTGCATCAATCTGCTTGGCAGCGGACTTGAGGAACGCCGCTCTCTCGAATCCAGCGTGGGCGGGATTCTCCGCAAGAATGAGGAGTGGAACGAAGAACGTGCCGAGAGCGAGCGCACGGAACTTGAAGAGCGCCTGCGGAACCTTCGGGAGGAGAAGGCGGAGGTCGACCGGCGGCTCCGTGACATCCGGGAGTCCGAAATGCATACGCAGTCCATCGCGGAGGGGGCCTATCGAGGGACGGCGGCCAGAATCGCCGAAGCCGTGAACCGGGATCGAGTCGACTACGAATGGTTCACGGATTCGGTTCCCGTAGACAAGACATGCCAGATAGCTGTAAACAATTTGCGGAGCATCCTCGCGGCTTTGCGCCAATTCACGCCGGAGAAACGCCGGGAACTTGGACTTGCATGGCCTGAAACGTTGCCGTCCTCTGAAGATTTTGCCAAGCTCGTGAGGAATGAGGCAAGCGTGATGAAAGAAGAGGAAAGCGCGGCGCGTGGGGCCGACGACCGGCTGGCCGATCTGTTGGCAGGAAACAATCGTACCGTCATAGATGCAATTAGCGAAGATTTCTCATCTTTCCGGGACACTCGCAGAAGACTTCTCGCAACGCCGCATTCATGGATGAACGATGCCTTGCGCGATGTTCTGGGTGGAAATTCGTCCCTATGGCATGAACTCCTGCGTGTTACGCGCGATGTTATTGCATCAACTGAAAAACTCGTTGCGACCGCCGACGAGACCCGAGTCGAATTCCCGGACACTACCGATATCAGGTCGTTGCATGACGACGCCCGCACACTGAAAGAGCACATGGAGAATGGCGGGAAACTAGGCTGGTGGATATTTCGGCCTAAATTGGTAAAAGAGCGGTTGTACGTTATCAAGGATGTGAAGATTGGTGGACGCTCATGCTCCGCCGGCGAGCATTTCTCAAATCTTGCCGATGCGCTGCACGTTCGCATGGAATACGAAAAGGCATGGGGCTTCTGGAAAGGACGAAGCGAAAGAGTTGAAGGGCCGTACACTCTCCAACTGACCGCTCTCAAGTCGTTGCGCGATGCGCTCGAAAATGCCTTGGCGCTCGAAAAACTCATTGCCAAATGTCGAGAAGCGATAAACCAATGCCCAGGCATGGGCGAGCCCGTATGGGCCGACGAATCTCAGGTTGAAAGGGTTGTCTCCTCGTGCCGCCTTGCATTGGCCCGTATCCGCAGGCGGCGTGCCAGTGAGGAAATCCAAGGCGTTGAGGCTCCGATCTCCCGCATGGCCGCCGCGGACGGCGCACATCCGGTGACAAGCGATTTGCTGGACGCAATTCGAAACCGCGACCGGGAAAAGTTCGCACGGTGCGTGAATACGATTCAGGACTTGGAAAAACAGCGCCAGCACCTTCAGAAGCTTAACGAAGACCTCTCGAAATTGCGCTCTTTGCTTCCGCAACTCACGAAGTCATTGGAAGAAACCTACAACAAGCCATATTGGGAAGAACGGGTCCAACGCATCGCTGATGCCTGGCGTTGGGCGCAGGCGCGGCACTGGATCGAGGAATACATACGGCAGGAAGACGTTCCGGCGCTCGCCAAGCGCGCCAAGCAGATCGAGGACGAAATAAACGGCATAATCGCGACGCTCGCCTCGCTTCACGCCTGGTCATTCTGTTTCTCGCGGCTAAAGGAGGAGCATCGGCGTCACATGGAAGCCTGGCAGCAGTCCATGCGGCGGCTTGGTAAAGGGACTGGGAAACACGCTCATCGCCATCGCCGTGAAGCCCAAGGGCACCTGAATGAATGTCGCGAAGCGGTTCCGGCCTGGGTAATGCCACTCCATCGTGTTTGGGATACAGTGTATACCGCGCCGGGCATATTCGATGTGATTATCGTTGACGAGGCTTCGCAGTGCGGCGTCGAGGCGCTCCCGTTGTTTTATCTGGGCAAGAAGATATTGATTGTTGGCGACGACAAGCAGATCAGCCCGGATGCAGTGGGTTTACGACGCGATGAGGTACATCGTCTAATGGAGGAGTTCCTTCACGATTTTCACTTCAAGTCATCGTTCGATATTGAGAGTAGCCTGTTCGATCACGGGAAACTCCGGTATGGAACACGGCGGATTACTCTGCGCGAGCACTTCCGCTGCATGCCGGAAATCATCAGTTTCAGCAACGATCTTTGCTATTCGGATACACCATTGATCCCCTTGAGGCAGTATGGCCCTAATCGGTTGCCGCCGCTGGAGCATGTCTTTGTGGACGGTGGGTATCGCGAAGGTTCAAACAGCAGGGCGATCAACCGCCCGGAAGCCGAAGCCATCGTCCAGAGGATTGTCCAAATGTGCGGAGATATCCGGTATAACGGCAAGACGATGGGCGTGGTGGTGCTTCAAGGCGAAGCGCAAGCTGCTTTGATCGAAAATCAACTGCTTGAGCGATTGGGGGCCGAGGAAATGGAACGCCGTCGCCTGGTCTGCGGCAATCCGTACAGCTTTCAGGGCGACGAACGCGACATCATGTTCCTGTCGCTTGTTGCAGCCAGCAATGAAAGAATCGGACCTCTTACGAAGGCAGCGGACGAGAGAAGGTTCAATGTCGCGGCCAGCCGCGCCAAAGATCAGATGATTCTTTTCCATTCCGTTACTTGTGATGATCTCAGCGTACAAGACTTGCGGTGGCGGTTACTTAAGTTCTTCGAGAACCCGAAGCCACAACAGATTGCCGGTATCGACCGGAATGAACTGGAGCGGCGGGCGGCGCAGGACAACCGGTGTGTTGTGAAACCTCCGGCACCATTTGAAAGCTGGTTTGAAGTCGACGTTGCCTTGGAACTTCTTCGCAGGGATTTCACCGTGCTTGCCCAGCATGAAGTCGCGGGCAAGCGGATTGATCTCGTAGTTGAAGGCGGCCAAGCACGGCTTGCGGTCGAATGCGATGGCGATAACTGGCATGGTGCGGACCGCTACGAAGACGACATGCAACGTCAGCGGCAATTGGAGCGCTGCGGTTGGCAATTCTTCCGCGTGAGAGAGTCGGCCTTCTACGCCCATAAAGAAGATGCACTTGCCGGGCTTTGGGGGGTGTTGGAGGAACGAGGCATTTTCCCGAAGTCACAACGTGCACCTATACCATGAGGTTGACTTAGAAGCCGAGGAAAGGTGCTTATCTGACGTTGATGCTACCGCAGATGACGATGGCGGGGACGAAGATGAAAGCTATGCGTCGGACGATTCGGAAAGTGACTTCACGCTATCTGGACGTCGAGCAGAGGAGATAACCGCAGCTGAGATACAGGATGCCATACTTCAGGCCTTATCGAAGTGTCCAAATCATTCTTGCACCTTGCATTCTCTTACCGCCCGCGTGCTCAAAGAGGTCGGCGTGTTGACCCGTGGAAAGCCTCGCGAGGCATTTGAAAGGCGCACCCTGCGGTGTGTTAGCAATCTTGAAAAGAGTGGCTCTTCTCCAAAAAGTGTGATCACCTCCAGTCAGGTAGCGGCAGGTTGGCGCA
>DYLX01000052.1 GCA_020721875.1 Leptospira biflexa | reverse complement strand
TCCGCCCGCTGTCTCTCGTTTACCGCATGAGCTTTCGAGCCGCATCCGCGATGTGCGGCGCGGTGAGTTCGAAACGCTCGGCGAGGTAGTCGAGCGTGCCGACCTCGCCGAAGAGATTCGCGGCGACGCCGATGCGCGCAAGCCGCATTCCAGGCGCCTTTTCCGCGATGAGTTCAGCGACCGCCGAGCCAAGGGCGCCGGTGACTCGGTGGTTTTCGCAGGTTACGATGCGGCCGCTCGGGGAATTGGCGAGGATGGTCGCCTCATCGAGAGGAGCAAGCCAGATTGCATCGATAACCGTGGCCTCGATGCCCTCTTCGGCGAGGGTTGTAGCCGCTTTCAGCGTCTCGTTGACCATCACGGTGCCGAGCGCGACGAGGGTGACATCTTTCCCTCGGCGAAGCACCTTAGCCTTGCCGAGCTCGAATTTTTCTCCGTCGGGGTAGACCTGAGGTGCTGCTTTGCGCTGAAGTCGCATGTAGAAGCAGCCTTCTGTCTCAGCGGCGATTCTCGTAACCGCAGCGAGCGACACTGCGTCGGTCGGTTCGGCGATGGTGAGATTCGGGATGACACGCATGAGCGTGAGGTCCTCGAAGGGCATGTGAGTGCCGCCGTTGTATGCGGCGGTAACTCCTGGGTCGGTGCCGATGAGTTTTACATTGAGGTGCGCATAGTTTGCAGAGAGGAAAAACTGGTCGTACGCTCGACGCGAGGCAAAGCAGCCGAAGGTGGCGGCGAAAGGTATTTTCCCGCCTGCGGAGAGGCCTGAGGCTACGCCGACGAGGTCGGCCTCCGCGACACCCACATTGATCGCCCGTTCGGGATATTTTTTCGCGAAGGCGGTTGTGCCCGTCGCTCGCATGAGGTCTGCTTCGAGGATTATGATATCTTTTCCTTCTTCGACGAGCGCCATGAGTGTTTCAGCGTATATGGCGCGCATTTCTTTCTGGTCAGCCATGATTTACTCCTGTTGTTGGTGGCATGTGCCGGTGCTGGGCTCACTGCGCCTGGACGAGTTCCGGCGTGATGCGCGCGGGCACGTTGAGTGCCACGAGCGATTCTTTGACCTGCGCAATGCCGAAATTCATGTTGTGGTTGGTCACCTGTCCTTCGCAGAAGGGTGCGCCTTTGCCCTTGATGGTCCGGAGAATGAGAATAGTCGGTTTCTCACTGCCGGGCGCGGCACGGCGCTTTGCCTCGTCAATCGCAGTGTCCATCGCGGCGAAATCGTGACCATCGACCATCTGGGCGTGCCAACCGAAGGCTCTCCACTTGGCGACAATGTCTTCCATGTCCATGACTTCCTTTGTGAGACCATCGATCTGCATACCGTTCCAGTCGGTGAAGGCGATAAGATTTGAGAGTCGTTTGTGCGATGCGAACATCGCGGTTTCCCACACTTGGCCTTCGTTCGACTCTCCATCTCCGATAATGCAGTAGACAAATCCTGGCTTTTTGTCCATCGCGCGCGCGAGGGCGAGGCCCGCGGCGGCGGCGAGTCCCTGCCCGAGAGACCCTGTCGTCATATCGATGCCAGGGGTCTTGGTGCGGTCGCAGTGGCTCGGAAGGTTCGTGCCGCCCTTGTTGAGCGTGAGGAGCCAATCGAGGGGGAAGTAGCCTTTGTCTGCGAGTGTCGCATAGAGGGCGGGGCCTGCGTGGCCCTTCGAGAGCACGAGCATGTCGCGCTCAGTCCAGGCTGGATTTTTCGGATCGATTCTCATCTGCTTGTGATACAGCAGAACGAGGATGTCGACGATGGAGAGCGCCCCACCGATGTGCCCGACGCCAAGATACCCAATCTCTTCGATAGTGAGGCCGCGGATTTCGCGTGCCTTGCGCTCGAGCGCTGCAATCTCATCTTTGTTCATACTACCTCGCATGATATTTATTTTCACAAAGTAAGTAAATCCCCTTTGTGTCACTATTGGCATTTTAATCGACTGAAAACGTTTTCATAAGGGAAAAATTTGAAGTGATACTGCGCGAGCTGCGCGTATACCAAACGGAGGAACGGTTGAATGGGTGAGAGGGGATGGAAATTTGAAACCAGTTATGTCTGGTTTCGATTGAGAGGAGTCATTCAGGTTATGATGCTCGCCACACTTGCCGCGTTGTGCGGCATGATAGGATGCTCAGCACCTTCAATGGGAAATATGGTGTTCGGCGACATCAGACCGCCTATTGTGAAAAATGCGAAGCTTTCCAGCGGTGGAAAATTCATCATCGAGTTTGATGAGCCTGTGAGTGTACATCCCGATTCCTTCTCGGTGAGTCCCGATTCGCTTTCTTCGCACGCGGAGGGGAGTGGATCGACAATCGCTATCAGTTTCGAACCGCCCCCCTCTCCGGGGGAATGTGTCACGCTTGGCGGAAATGTGCAGGATCTTGTTGGAAACAGCACACGGATTCAGGTTCAGTTCAAGGGCTACAACGAGAGACCCGCGGGGCTTGTGATCAGCGAGCTCCAACTAGCAAAGAACACGTCGAAACGCGCACCGCACAGAGATTATATTGAACTGTATGTCGTGCGCGAGGGCAATCTAGGTGGTATGTCCGTGCAGTGGGCGAGTACGGTAAAGCGTATGAGATATGATTTCCCGCCCTGCGAAGTGAAGGCAGGTGAAGTCATTGTGGTGCACTGCGCGCCGGAGGGGGTTCCCCTCGAGGTCGATGAGACAGGTAGCGACCTCGCGCATTCGGGGGGAATCGATGCAACCACGACAGGTCGGGATTTGTGGTCGAACGCAGGAGGATTGCCCGATGGGAGCGGTGCGGTCGCGGTATACGCGCGCGAGGGAGAGGATCCGCTCGATGGAGTATTCTATGCGGAGAGCGAAAAGAGCGGAGCTATGGATAGTTCAAAATTAAGTTCGCTCGTACAGGAGCTAGTGGATGCCGGAGTGTGGGATCTCGCAGCTCCCCTCAACTGGGAAGGAGCGCTGCATTGGAAGCCTTCAACAGCCAAATCGCTTGTAAGATTGACCCTTGAGAAGCGCGGAGTGGCTGTTTGGGGAGTAAGCGAGAGCGGCGGCCAGAGCCCTGGTCTTGTCGTCAGATCAGATCCTTGAACAACTTTTCGATCTCGTGGCGGGGCATGGCGCCGATTTTTTGACGGACAACCTGGCCGCCCTGGAAAACGATGAGGGTCGGGATCGAGATGATGCCGTACTGCGAGGCGATGTCGCTCTCCTCGTCGACATTGAGTTTGCCAACTTTGAGCTTATCTTTGTAGGTTTCAGCGATTTGGGCGACACTCGGTCCGATCATCTTGCAGGGCATGCACCACTCAGCCCAAAAGTCGATAAGCACTGGGACGGGCGACTCCAGCACTTCTTTCTTAAAATTTTCGGCAGTGAGGATAATTTCGGCGCTCATGGATAAAGTCGCTCCTTAAATCTTGAAATGGCGGCACAAGTGAGTTCAGGAGAGTTACCTCATCTGAATCGAGATGGAGTATACAGTCCAGGTCGCTATGACGTCAAATGGGCATTCGAGTGATCTGACAGGGGCTAGGGGGAGTTGTCCGAGCCGCTTGCGCGCGCGAGGTCCCGGCGCAGTGCTCGCCGCAAAGTTTGAAGATATGTCCGAGCCGCTTGTGCGCGTGAGGCCACATGCCTGCCACTCGCATGCAAGACTAGCGAAGAATAGCGGAATATGCAATGATTCGCGACGTTTTCATATGAGTATCAAACACCGAACGCTTTGGCGCATATCCATGACATTTCGCCTTTTTGGCCCTTGGAATTTCTACCGCGAAGCTCTCGCGCTCGCGATTCCCGTCATGCTCCAGAGTCTCATTACTGGCCTTGTATCGCTCGTGGACAACTTCATGGTGGCAGGATTGGGCGATGCCAAAATGGCAGGTGTGAATGTTGCCAACCAGATTAACTTTGTTTTTATGGTGATCATCAATGTGGTGTCTTTGGCTGGAGGAATTTTTCTCTCACAGTACAGAGGTGCGAAGAACGTCAAGGGAATGGAGCAGTCTTTTCGCTTCAAGCTTGTGATGGGATTGATTGTTTCCGCGCTCTATTTTGCACTCTGTCAGCTTACTCCGCAGTCGCTGCTCTCCCTCATGGTGGCGCATGACAATCAGGGCGCGGCTATCGTCGCGGAGGGCGCGCAGTATATGCGCGCGGTTTCCTTCTCGTTCATTCCGATGGCACTCTCGAGCTCGGTTGGTAGCTCTTTTAGAGATATTGGTGAACCCAAGATTCCCCTCCTCGTTTCGACCGGAGCTGCCATTGCGAACACAATCGGCAACTGGTTTTTCATCTACGGCAACTTAGGAGCTCCGCGTCTCGAAGTGGTCGGCGCAGCGATTGCGACCGTGATCGCGCGCCTTCTCGAGATGGGGGCTTTCTTCTTTGTGCTGGAGGTTAAAAAACCGGCCTTCAGATTCCATCTTAGAACGATGCTTCACCTTGATCGAAAATTCTTCGCTGAGGTACTTTCGCGATCGAGTATGATGTTCTTCTCGGAAACCGCGTGGGTGCTGTCTGAGACAATTATCACTGCGCTATACAATAGACGCGGGGGCGCGGAGACGGTGGCAGGCATGGCGGCCGGCTGGTCGGTGGCGAACTTGCTTTTCCTCGTATTTCCAGCGATCCAGACATCGACGAATGTCATTGTCGGCGCTACCCTCGGCGCGGGTAAGCTCGATGAGGGAAGATTGAAAGCCCGATGGATCATGGCAGGGTCGATATTCTTCGGAATCGGTGCTCTGCTCGCAGCGCTCGTCTCGACGGCGGCGGTACCTCTCGTGTTCGGCAATCTGTCGAATGCGGCGCAGCAGGTTACACGCAGTATTATTGTGGTCATCGGAATATACCTGCCACTCTGGTGCCTTCTCAACGCGCAGTTCGGGGTTGCGCGGGCGGGAGGCGATACACTAATGGGCGTGTTGGTCGATGTGGGCGTGACTTACCTCGTGTTTATCCCCGCTGCGTTCGCGATCTCGAGATTGACGGTGTGGGGACCTGTGGCGCTTTTCGGTATCGCGAAGCTCTCAGATATTCCTAAAGCGCTAGTGGCCGCGTGGTGGCTGAAGAAAGAGCGCTGGGTTCGCAACCTCACGGCGACATCATGAGTCGAAGCTGTTCTGAAGGTGATGAATCCGCAAATTCGCATGCTGAGTGTCGCCATTGAACCGTTCTAGAATCGTATATGCGTTGAGGTTTTGCATAGCCTGGGTAAAGTTCGTGTATGAATTCCAGGCATTTTGAGAACCGTGCTTGAATTGTAAGGTCCTCTTTTCCCCTTGCGGCAGGTAAAAACCTGAATCTTCGAACTGGCCCGGTACACCATCGAGCTCAGGCACGACAAAGAAAGCAGGTGCTCGCGTCGCCTCGAG
>DYLX01000019.1 GCA_020721875.1 Leptospira biflexa | reverse complement strand
CGAGATGTAAGCGAAGAGAAGATCGAGGCTGGGAAAAATGGGCTGGACGAAAGGCTCTTGAGCGCCTGCATCGAAGGGGCCACGAGGCTCGGCCTCGAGAAGCTGGAGCTTGAAGTGTTCGATACAAATACGGCAGCCCGAGCCCTGTACCTGAAAGCAGACTTTGCCGAAGAATGCTGCCTCATGAACCGAGGATGTCGAGCGACGCACTCTGACAGTTGTGCCGGTGAGATCGGGTCTGCCATGGTTTCGCGACGCCAAGGGCGGTTGGTGGCGGACTTACCGCTTCATCGAGGAGATGCATTCCCAGGATTGCGTCCCTTCGGCGGAACAGTTGGCCTTGCGACAGAATTTAATAGAAGCCTCGGGAAAAAACCTTGGAAATGCCTGCTCATCACGCACGATCAGGTTCAGGAAAACATGAACCTCGATGCATTTGGGTAATCATCTAACCTTAGTTTAAAGCCGTTAGGTTTTCGTCGAGCTGGCCGAGTGCTTCGAATACCGCACCATAGGTCATGCAACGAGAAAATTTGGCAGTAAAAAGAACTTGTCTGCCTTTTATCGCTACTTTCTCTTCACCTTCGATAGTCTTAACATCTCGTGCTTTTCCGCAGCGGGGACACGGTAGTTGCTTAGTCATAATTTCCTTCGAAATAAACCCCACTTCTTCTAGTGTTGTGTGCGCGCTCAGCCTTTCTCATCGTTGCTAGCGGACAGGCCGCTCCCTGATCCTCGCGATCCGCCGCTATCGCAACCGCGACAACAATCGGAATTGTAATGAATCTTCTGCTCTCCGTCGGGAGAAAGGAAAAGACCTGATAGTATTCATGCGCCGCGCACACTAAGCTAAAAGCGATGCTAGTTCTATGCGAGTACGTGCTATCATTAACCGCTAATTCTGAATCTCTGTTCCCATAATATGATTGTATGGTTCCGAAGAAGCCACATAATAAAAAGAATAAGAAGCTCCATCTTTTATCTCGTAGTGTACAGAGTAATAGCCGCCCTTAGCTTCCACATAGACTGTGAAATCTTTGGGATTGGACAGGGCCACGGTATGCTTGATGTATTCGGAGTTCTCTGGCACAAATTGGTTGTATGAAAGGTCATTACCACCTTCACTGGGAATCATTCCCGAGACCCAGATATTTATGCTCTTTGAGTCAGATTCATTCAGGTGCCCCAGCTTGAGGTAGATAGTGTAATTTTTCGTCGCTAGATCGCAGCCGGATAGGCCCATGATTATGATCAATGCCAATAGAATCGCCGCCGGATTCAACCAACGCACCTTGTTCATGCATGTACCTCCCACTCAGTGATGATATGTGTTCTCGCTGGCTGAAGTATAGAGGATGACCGTGACGAATTTCAAATTTTTATAGTAAAAATCAACGCAGGTCGTTCATTCTGTAAAGGTCCGATCCTGGCCCCTGCTCAATTTCATTCTACAGCCTGAATCCGTTCTCGGTCTTCCTTAGTTTTCTTCTTTGCTGTTCGAGTTTCTTGCCCCGCTTTCCTCAAATACATCTGGGTTTCGAAGCACATCGCGGGGCTTGGAGCCCTGGGCCGGGCCGACGATGCCCTTCTCCTCCATCATTTCGACGAGGCGGGCTGCGCGGTTGAAGCCGATCTTGAGGCGGCGCTGGATGTAGCTGACGGAGGCCTTGCCTTGCTGGAGGACGATTTCGAGGGCCTTCTGAAAGAGGGGGTCGCTGCCGTCTTCGTCGAAGAGCGAGGGTTCGTCCATCTCTTCTTCGTCGATGAAAATCTCGTCGTCGATGTACTCGGGCTCGCCGAGGGTTTTGACATGGGCGACGACGCGCTCGACTTCTTCTTCGGAGACAAAGGCGCCTTGCATGCGGACGGGGAAGGGGTCTTGGGCGCCGGAGAAAAGCATGTCGCCGCGCCCGAGGAGTTTTTCGGCGCCAACCATATCGATAATGGTACGGCTGTCGAATTTACTCGCCACCATGAAGGCAATGCGCGAAGGAATGTTAGCTTTGATGAGGCCGGTGATAACGTCGATGCTCGGGCGCTGAGTAGCGAGTACGAGATGAATGCCGACCGCGCGGGACATCGCGGCGAGCCTGGCCAGAGTGGCTTCGAGCTCCTTGCCGGTGGTCTGCATGAGGTCGGCGAACTCATCGATGATGACCACGATATAGGGAAGTTTTTCCTGCGCGAGGTTGCGCTCGCGGACACGGCGGTTGTAGGAGCGGATATCGCGGACGCCGAGGCCGTCGAGCATCGAGTAGCGGCGCTCCATCTCGCAGATGCAGTACTGGAGGGCTTGAAACGCTTTCTTCGCCTCGGTAACGACGGGCGTCAGAAGGTGTGGAATGTCGTTGTAAAGTTTGAGCTCGACGATCTTTGGGTCGATGAGCATGAGTTTGACTTCCTCGGGTGTGCGCTTGTACAGGATCGAGAGAATGATCGAGTTGACGCAGACGGACTTGCCCGAGCCCGTGGCGCCCGCGATGAGAAGATGGGGCATCTGGGTGAGATCGACGAGCTGGACTTCGCCCGTAATGTCCTTGCCAAGCGCGACGGGGATCTCCATCTTGGTCTGACGAAACATTTCACTCTCGATGAGTTCGCGCAGCGATACGATGGAGCGGCGCTCGTTGGGCACTTCGATTCCGACGGCGTGCTTGCCCGGGATGGGCGCCACAATGCGCACGCTGGAGGCAGCGAGCCTGAGCGCAATATTGTCGCTGAGGTTCGTAATCTTCGATATTTTGACACCATGTGCGGGAAGTATCTCGAACATGGTGATAACGGGGCCCTTGCGGATGCCCGTTACCTCAGCTTCGATATCGAATTCGGCGAGGGTTTCCTTGAGGACGCCCGCGCTGGCACGTGTCTTGTCGTCAACGATCCAATACTGGCCGTCGGGGTAACTATTGAGGAGACCGTCGATGGGCACATGGTAGGTCTTGGCGGCTTTTCGATCGAGAATGCGCTCGACGATAGCGCGCTTCGGCTCTTCGCCGGGCGCGGCAGGGCGAGCGGGCGGTACCGAGGTAAAGGAGATGCCCTCGGTGTTGAGGTCGAGGGCGGCATCTGAGGGCTGTTGCGCACGGTTTATGGCCGCCATGGGTGCGCCCGCTCTGGCGACGCCCATCGATTGGCTCACCATCGTGACAGGCGTGGCGGGAGATGCTACAAGTTCTTCGCTCTTAAGCGGGTCGGGCGGCGGCACATCGGGAATATTGAGCGAGATATTCTTCTGTGCGAAAGCCTCGGCGCGCGCAAGCCTCGCCTCTTGTTTCATTCTGCGGCGCTCTTCGTGCTTCATCGAAAGATTCTTTACAAATGTCGCAAAGCGATCGCCAAAGCTGGGGCCGCCATTCTTTTTGTCAGGACGGGCTTTAATATAGCCGTTCGCTTTGAGCCAGTCGCTGAGCTTGATGTAGCCAGCGATCACAACCACAAGGCTCGCCGCGCACAGAAATCCCAGGGCGGCGTACAGCGACGAGAGCCCGACCTTCGCCATCGACGGATGACTGTCGAAGAAGGCACCCGGGTTCGTCGAGAGCCGCGCGAAGCCCGTCACCACGAGAAAGGGAAGCGCAGAAGTGCCGAGGAGGTAGGTGAGCCGGGGACAGAACTTCGGCACATAGGTGAGCGCGGCCGCCCACAGGAGCCACACCGGCAGGTAGTAGGCTGCCCACGAGAATATGCTCAGCAGCACCTGCCCAGGCAGCACAAGCGGCTTCCAGAGGGTGGGAGCCTTTGTCCACAGAAGCATCGAGAATAGGCCGAGCGCGCCGACGCAGGCAAATATAAGGGCAAAAACGCCGCGCGTAGTTTTAAGTGGCGAGCGAGACAACATCGCGCGGCGTGCGGTTTTTTTTGCGACGACGACTGAGGCTTTTGGTTGTTGTTTCTTCTTTACTTCCATGGGCGCTGATATCCTGCATAATTATCGGCACCTTCAGCCCGAAGTGTTACGACTCCATTGCCGTACAAGAGAATAATCCATTATACTAACTAACCGGAAGGATACCCGCGGCAGCGGCTTCATCCTCAATCTCATAAAAGGAATAGGTATGGAAATTAAAAAAGACCGCGTCGTTACCATCGACTACTCGCTGCGCGACGATACCGGAAGAGTAATCGATTCATCGAATGAAGCTGAACCGCTCGTGTATCTCCATGGCAACGAGAACATCATCCCCGGACTGGAGAAGCTGCTTGAGGGTAAGAATCCCGGCGATTCGCTGAAGTGTAGCATCGCCCCG
The DNA here is from genome assembly GCA_020721875.1 of Leptospira biflexa. Taxonomy (GTDB): domain Bacteria; phylum Spirochaetota; class Spirochaetia; order Treponematales; family Rectinemataceae; genus Rectinema. The sequence goes on along the minus strand of DYLX01000019.1, from coordinate 26,414 downwards.
GCGGACGCCTACGGCGATCGCGACGAGTCGCTCGTGTTCAAGGTTCAGAAGAAGGAATTCGGTGACAACGCCGAGATCGCGCCTGGCATGCAGTTCGAAGCCCATGGCGAGAACGGCGTTCAAATCGTCACGGTGGTCAAGATCGATGGTGAGGATGTCACCCTCGATGCGAACCACCCGCTGGCTGGCGAGACTCTCCACTTCGATGTGAAGGTTGTCGATGTCCGCGATGCAACGGCCGAAGAGATTGAGCACGGCCACGTGCATGGCGATGTCGACCACGATGGTGGAGAAGACTGCGACTGTGACGACGATTGTGGAGACGATTGCAACTGCGACGACTGCAGCCGCGACTGATCAAGAACCCTATTTTGATTCCGACAGGCATTCATGAAACTAAATTCACGCGTGCATGTCCGGTTTCTCGACATTGTGATCTTCAGTCTGGCTGCCGCTCTGGTGGTGGGAACCTCGCTGCTGGTTCTGAACCGCCAGAGCGGTACTCGTTATGTTCAGATAACAGGAGAAACCGGCGAATGGATCGCTCCTCTCGACAAGGAGGCTGACTACAAGATTCCCGGCCCTCTCGGTGAAACGCTTGTACATATTCACGACGGTACCGCTGCCATTATCGAGTCTCCCTGCAAGAATAAGCTCTGCATTCTCGCTGGCGCAATTTCGCAGCCGAACCAGTGGATCGCCTGCCTGCCGAACAAGGTGTTCGTCCGCATTATGAGTAGCAGCGCACACGACAATGGGGGAGTCGATGCGAGCACATTCTAATCGTACGCGGAGTGTGCGCGTGTCGGGGGGGTCTGACCCCTCTGGTCTTGCCGGTCCCGCATGCGGCGCGGTTCGCTCGAGGTTCGCCGACTACGCGGACGTGACCGCTCTTCTTGCCGCCTTCTGCTTTTTCTTATCCGCAATCGAGTACATGCTCCCAAAACCACTGCCTTTCATGCGGCTCGGTATCGCGAATCTGCCGATTCTGCTGGCGGTGGACCTCCTGCCTTTCAACTGGTTCCTCGTGCTGTCCGCCGCGAAGGTGGTAGGCATGAGCATCGTGTCGGGGACGCTCTTTTCATATGTGGCGCTGTTCAGCTTGGCGGGGACGCTGGTCGCCGCCCTGGTGATGCGGGGCGTACGGCGCACGGGCGGGCGGATGGTGTCGCTGGTCGGCGTATCGATTGCGGGAGCTGTGACATCGAACGCGATGCAGATGCTTATTGCACGTTTTGTGATCTTCGGGGAGGTCGCCTGGCTCATTGCGCCGCTCTTCCTCGTGACAGGACTCGTGACAGGCACGGTTATGGGCTGGTTCGCGGAATTCTTTATCGAGCACTCGACCTGGTACTCCTGCGCCATGGGTCAGACTGATGAACTCGAGCTCAATGACGCGACATTCGATGAGCGCGGTGAGGATTTGGGCAAGGATCGCGGGTCTACCAATACCAATGAGTATGCTTCGGTCACCACAAGTGCCTCGACCGCCTCCGCGACATTACCAGTCCGCGCTCGGAAAAACCAAGCACGATACGCCCGGCGCGAGCGCTACGAATTCTTGTTAAAACCTTGGGCATCCGCGTTGGCAGGCTTCGTGGTGGCGCTTATTTTCCTCGTACAGCAAGAAATTTTAGTAAAAGCCGCTTTTCTTGCGCTCTTTATCGCCTGGACATGGCTGGCTGGAAAGCGTTTCTCTCTCGTCTCAACGCTTGTGGTGTCGGCGGGAATTGTGGTGGCAAACCTGCTCATTCCGTCGGGGAAAGTGCTCTTTAAGCTTGGCCTCCTGGCGGTGACGCAGTTCGCGCTCATTGAGGGTATCTCGAAAGCGCTTACCTTTGAAGGCCTCATGTATCTCTCGAAGGCCGCCATCATGCCCGGTCTGCATTTCCCCGGAAGATTCGGGGCCATCATCGCGCAGGCATTCCAGTACTACGACCGCATCATCGAGTATCGGGGAAAAGTGCACGCAAAGACTATGGTACGCGACATCGACATGCTGATGCGGCGAGTGTGGGCGAGCGCGCGGCTAGCGGGCGGACCTGCCACAGCAAAGAAATCGTAAAAAGCCTAACGCGACTCGCGTCGCGACACAGCTCGCGATACCTCACCCCCCCATAAAAACAAAATGGGATTGTCCAAAATCGCGGACAATCCCAGCCTCCTTGAACCGCGCGCTGCTCCCGGATATGTCGGGACCCTGATTTTTAGCGCGTTATTCAGTATTTATTTTATCCTTTGATTACAAAGTTGACAAGCTTATTTTGCACGGCGATTTCTTTGACGATTTCCTTGCCGGCGAGCCAGTCCGCTACTTTCTCAGCCTTGTACGCCATTTCGACGAGCTTCTCTGTCGGCGTGCCCGCAGGCGCGTTGAACTTGCTGCGCACCTTGCCGTTGACCTGCACCACAATCTCGCGTTCCTCGTCGATAGTGAGCTCCTCACGGAAGGTTGGATAGCTCGCCTTGGAAATCGATTCAGTGTGCCCGAGCCGCGACCAAAGCTCCTCACCGAGGTGCGGCGCGTAGGGTGCGATGAGGAGCACGAGCGGTTCCCATGCCGCGCGCGGAATGCGTTCGAACTTTGCGAGCTCGTTCGAAAAAATCATCATCTGTGAGATCGCGGTATTGAAATTCAGTGTCGAGGTGTCGTTCGACACTTTCTTGATGGTCTTGTGGAGAAGTTTCTCGAGGTCGGCGGAAATCGGTTCGTCGACGATTGGCCGCTCGGAAATCGCCCAAAGGCGCTCGAGGAAACGCGATACACCGACAAGGCCCGCCGTGGACCATGGCTTCGAGACTTCGAGCGGACCCATGAACATTTCGTACACGCGCATTGCGTCGGCGCCGAAGCTTTCGATGATATCGTCGGGATTGATAACGTTGCCGCGGCTCTTCGACATTTTCTGGTTGTCTTCACCGAGGATCATGCCCTGGTTTACGAGGCGCATGAAGGGCTCGTCCGTATTAACAAGACCAAGGTCGAAAAGAACTTTGTGCCAGAATCGGCTATAGAGGAGGTGAAGCACCGCGTGCTCCGCGCCGCCGACATAGAGGTTGACGGGCATCCAGTAGTCGATCTTGGAATGGTCCGCGAAAGAATCGGGGTTGTGTGGGTCGAGGTAGCGAAGGTAGTACCAGCAAGAACCAGCCCACTGGGGCATGGTGTTGGTCTCGCGTTTGGCGGGGCCACCGCAGTGCGGGCAGGTGGTGTTCACCCACTCGGGGATGGCAGCGAGGGGAGATTCGCCGGTACCTGTGGGGGTATAGGACTTTACCTCGGGCAGGGTGAGAGGGAGGTCGGCCTCGGAGATGGGTACAATGCCGCACTTTTCGCAGTGAACGATGGGAATGGGCTCACCCCAGTAGCGCTGGCGGCTGAAAAGCCAATCGCGGAGCTTGTAGTTGATTGATTTTGCGCCGATGCCCTTCTCCTCGAGCCAGGCAGTGATGCGCGACTTGACCTCCTCGGTGGGAAGGCCGTCGAACTGACCTGAATTGACGGCAAAACCGTCTGCATCGGTGCAAGTCTCGGGCTCACGGTCGAAGGGGCCCTTCTCGCCGGGCGCCGCGACGACCTGGACGATGGGCAGATGGAATTTCTTCGCGAAGTCCCAGTCGCGCGAGTCGTGGGCGGGGACGGCCATAATGGCGCCTGTGCCATAGGAGATGAGGACATAGTCACTGATCCAGATGGGAATGCGTGCTCCGTTGACCGGGTTTATGGCGTAGGCGCCGGTGAACACGCCGGTTTTTTCCTTCGCGAGATCGGTGCGCTCGAGGTCGCTCTTGGCTGCCGCTTCGTCAATATAAGCCTGGACCGCAGCACGCCGGGCTTCGGTGGTGATGCGCTCCACAAAGGGGTGCTCTGGCGCGAGGACCATGTAGGTCGCACCAAAGAGTGTATCGGGTCGGGTTGTATATATTTCCAGCTTCTCATCCTGCCCTTCGATGGGAAAGCGTACTGTCGCGCCTTCGGATTTGCCAATCCAGTTCCGCTGCATGAGCTTGATAGGCTCAGGCCAATCGAGTTTGTCGAGATCGGCTAAGAGGCGCTCGGCGTAGGCCGTAATCTTGAGCACCCATTGGCGAATCCGCTTGCGCACCACTTTCGTGCCACAGCGGTCGCAGTGGCCGTCCTTGACTTCCTCGTTCGCGAGGCCAGTCTTGCAGGACGGGCACCAGTTGATGGGCATCTCGGCCTCGTACGCGAGGCCCTTCTTGAAAAGCTGGAGGAAGATCCACTGAGTCCACTTGTAGTACTCGGGGTCGCAGGTGGTCACTTCGCGTGACCAGTCGTAGGAGAAACCGAGCGATTTAATTTGTTGGCGGAAGCGGTTAATGTTCGCGTAGGTGGTTACGGCCGGGTGCGTGCCGGTTTGGATCGCGTAGTTTTCGGCGGGAAGACCGAAGGCGTCGAAGCCCATCGGGTGCAGCACATTGTAGCCGTTCATACGCAAGTAGCGGCAGTAGATGTCGGTCGCGGTATAGCCCTCGGGATGGCCGACATGCAAACCTGCTCCCGATGGATAGGGAAACATGTCGAGCACATAGCGGCGCCTTTCTTTCGGGAAGCGCTCATCTTCGACGGCGCGGAAGGTCTGTTCGTCCTCCCAACGCTGCTGCCACTTTTTCTCGATGTCTTTGAATGGATACTTCGCCATGATCAAACTCCCGCTGCGATCGATTCCATGTATGAAAATGAAATAATGCTAAGGATACTACCCGAGAGGCTTCCGGATGGCAAGGGCCGCGAAGGCGAGAATGAGGCCGAGTCCGACAGGCCACACGGGGGTTTTTCGCTCGTTGAGGATGGAGGCAGGGATGGGCGCATAGGGGTCGCCGTCGACCGGGATTCCAGTTTGGAGGGCGAGGCCCTTGATGTTGAGGAAATGGATAACGGGGATACCCTTTGCCAGGTAGTAGTCCAGAAGACCGCCGTAGTGTACGCCGTAGCGCCCACTCGCTCGCCCGCGTTCAAGCTTGCGCGGCTGCGGGCGGATGAGGCCCGGCTTCAGCGAGAGCGAGGCCGAGTCGGTGCCAAAATTGATATCCGCGCCCCCGATATTGATAAAGACCGCGATCGGTGCCTTGCGTTCGTATACCGCGAGGTGTGCGATGAAGGAACTTTCATAGTCGCTGCCGCCGATAAAAGGAATATTGAGACGCGCGGCAAGCGAGCGCGCGTATCGGGCGAGATCGTCACTCGGTTCGAGCCGGTACAGCGAAGAGACACCCCGGTCTCCATCGCCACCGGGAGAGATCGCGGTGGGCAGGTAGGGAAGTACACCAGCATCGTGCGCTGCTGCCATCATCTCTGCATTGCTTAAGCCCTCAAGGTTCGCGCCAAATTCGGAAGCGCCGATGGAAGTGATTACGATCGGTTGCACGCCGGTCTCGGCGCAGGCGGCGAGAACAGCCAGGAGCGCGCCGGGGAAGGAGCCCGAAGACCCCACCGCGACCGTCTCGCCAGGCGCAAGCCCCAAGTCGTGGAAGTAGCGGACAACTAGGGCGGCGAAGGCGGTGCTGGCGACGGTGCGCTTGGCGACAATGTCGCCGACTGTGGTGGTCAGAATACTCGATTCGACGCCGATGAGGCCGGTGCGGTACGGGTCGAGCGCGGAGTCGAGCGGAATGCCGAGAGCCTGGCGGCGTGCGGCGACCGCTTCTTCCGCGCTCACCATGCGCAGCGCTGCACGGCGCATAGCCTCCGAAGCAGGGTGCGAAACCTCGCGCGTCAAGATCGCGGAGCCCGCAAAGCCAAGGGCGAGCGCAATGATTGCAGTGGCCACGCGCCAATACACCGCGTGCTCACGGGCGGTTCGGCTGGTACCACTCGTCGCAATTCGGTTTGGTTCCCGCGCAGACCGGGCTCCCGGCCCGAGCGCGATCTTCCCTATAACTTCTATCTTTCTCATTATGCTGCCATCAGCGCGCCACGAGCATGAGCATCGCGCGCGTGGCCAGCGTAATTGCCGCGCTTGCGAGCAGGGTCTTCCACGGTCCCTGTTTCCACGAATCGTTCGCGATGAGCCCCGGCACCACATAGCCGATCGCCCGCAGCTCCGGGCCGTCAACCGGAAACCATCCAGCGGCGAGCCATGCCGTAAGCGCGTCTAGAAGCGCACCCGCCATAATCCCCGCGAGAATGAAGGCCATGAAGCGGCGTCGCCCAAAGAGGATCGTGGCACGCGACAGCAAGTGTACCGCCAGGAGTGCGAGCATTGCGGCAATCCAGGTCATGAGGATACGTAAAGGCTGATCAAGGTAGAGCGCGAGGTAGCCCGGCACCACAAGCCCTCCGGGGAGCCAACCAGTCGCCTCGCCGAAAAGAAAGCTGAATACAATTGAAACGACGATCGATACTCCGGCCACTATGCCCTCCCTAAACTCGAGCCGCGCAAGGCGTCGAGCGATGCTGTCAGTGCCATACCTGGCCCCTTAATATTTCCCGCGCAGAGAAGGTCGATGCCATTAGGTGTGTGAGGAAGCATTTCAAGCGCTGCCTCCAGTACAGTCTCTAGTACAGTCTCCGCACTCGATTCCGACGCACGCAGCACGCGGAAAGGCAGCACATCAGCGCTGCTCTCTGGCCCTGTACCATGCCCCTTCTTAACTGGAGGCGTCGACGACGACTCCAGCGCTGCCGGCGCGGTCGCACTAGAGGTTTTCCGTAATAGCCTCCGAGCAAGCCACCCGCTCATTCCGAACACGATAACCGCCTCCGCGCCGCTACCTTCAGCGATCTGGGCGAGCTGAAACGCGCGCCACGAGCGATCGTCGCGGTGATTGAACACGAGAATTCGGCTTTGTCCACCGGTGATAGAAGCACTCAAAGGCCTCGAAGCCCCTGAAGTCTCCAAAGCACCCGAAGCGTCGACGGCGGCCTTTCCAGCTGCCCCCTCCATCTCCTCCCCACTATCCAAGTTCGCAAGCTCGCTTTTCCACAGCTTGATCGTCGACTGCGTGTCGTTCGCGGCGAACGCGTTTACCACGCGCACCCGCATGCCATGCCATGTAAACCCGACGGAGGCGCGCACACCTGGATCCGGCTGAACCTTGAGCATCCCGCGGAGCGCCGCTTCTTGATCCACACCGCACTCCCCGCATACTGCCAGTGCGAGCGCAAGGTTCTCCGCGAACATCGGATATTCGAAGTGCGCGCACCTCGAGCGCACGCTATCGTCCGCCGTGATATAGCGGGTCTCGGCGGCCGCCTTGCGCCCCACGCGCACAAAGATCTCTCTCAGCCCCTCATCCAAGCCCTCGGCCCCAATGAAGACCTTTCCTCGCTCAGGCACCGACAGCGCCAGCGTCTCCGCCACCTGCTCCATCTCTGCCCCCATCGTGTCCATGTGGTCCGCCCGCACATTCGTGATGACCCCTATCGTCGAGCGCGCGAGCCGATGCTCGAGCGTCCAGATGGTCTCTGACTGAATCGCCATGCATTCGACCACGATCGCCTGCGCGCCCAGTCCGAGCGCCCGCCGTACAAACCACGCATGCTCCATAATGGACGCGCCTTTTCGCCTGCGGATCGACTCCTCCGAAAGATCGGGCAGAATGAGTCTCGTCGCCGAGCCCGTCGTTTTGGCACACACGCGAAGTCCCCCCTCCGCCAGTCCCGCCGCGATAAGCCGCGTCACCGACGACTTTCCACGCGTCCCGTTCACGAGTATACGAATGGGAATTTTTTCGAGTCGAGATCTGTGGATTCGATACTCCGCGATGCCTGCGGTCGCAAGCAATGCGCTCACTACGGCGATAAAAAAAATCACCTGCTCCAAATCTCCATTGGAGCAGTATTCTACTTCGCTTTTCCCTGATTTGCGACAGCCTCGGCGGCTGCCTTCACGGCATTTTCATCCGCGAGATAGTAGTGGCGAAGAGGCTTTAGACTGCTGTCGAGTTCGTAGATGAGAGGAATCCCCGTAGGAATGTTGAGATCGATAATCGCCTCGTCGCTCACACCATCGAGATATTTCACGAGGGCACGCAGCGAGTTGCCGTGTGCTGCGATAATGACCCGCTTTCCGCTCCGGAGATCCGGCGCGATCGCGTCGTGCCAGAGGGGCATGAAGCGCGCGATCGTATCCTTGAGGCTCTCGGCGAGCGGCAATTCTGACATCGACAATCCCGCGTAACGCCTGTCCTTACCGGGAAAGCGCTCGTCGTCCGGGGTGAGCGCAGGCGGTTGTATGTCGAAGCTGCGCCGCCATATGTGAACCTGCTCGTCGCCAAATTTCTTCGCGGTCTCAGCCTTATTGAGCCCCTGGAGCGCACCGTAGTGCCGTTCATTGAGGCGCCACTCCTTTCTGACGGGAATCCACTGCAAATCCATTTCGTCCAGAATGAAATTGAGCGTGCGAATCGCGCGCTTCAACACCGAAGTGTACGCGATATCGAAGGTAAATCCGGCCTTTTTTAACACGATGCCGCTCGATATCGCCTCGTCGACGCCTTTCGGGCTGAGGTCGACATCGGTCCAGCCGGTAAAGCGATTTTCGCGGTTCCATTCACTCTCGCCGTGTCGAACAAGCACAAGCGTATACATTTGGTTCATCTCCTTTTCTCGATTACACATGCGTACCACGCATCCATTACGAATGCCAAAATGAACGCGAATTCTTCATTTTAAATATATGGAAATGCCCTTCCACCTTCAAATCGATGCCCCTCTCTGATATTGTACGCAATTGGGCATGTCGGGCCAACATACAGACGCATTGATCGACGTCAGCGAACAGGCCCCCGCCCCTGGAGCGATTTCTCATGACGAATTCGTATATTAAAATTATTATCACCTCGTTCATCACCTTATTCCCCGTTGTCAATCCAATCGGAAGCGCATTTATTCTCAATCCCTTTTTTGTCAACTTGCAACCGGGAGATCAGCGGAAAATCGCCAAAACCGTCGCCATATATGCCTTTATTCTCTGTACCGTGACGCTCCTCGCGGGGCAGTATATTCTCGAACTCTTTGGGGTCACGGTTCCCGTCGTACAGCTCGCAGGCGGCATTCTCATCGCCAAGATGGGCTGGGATCTCACCAAGGATGACGAATCTCAGGAAAAGGTCAATCTCGGAAAGGTGAACTCATATGAAAATCTTAAGAACCGCCTTTTCTACCCAATCACCTTTCCCATGACGACGGGCGCGGGAACTATTTCGATTCTTCTCACACTCGTGGCGCACAACAAGGGCTCAACCTACATGCACAGCCTGGTGAATTTAAGTGCGATCGTCATCGCAGTCTTGGCAATGTGCATCCTTATTTTCATTTTCTATTCCAGTACGACGCAGATCATTCAACGATGGGGAAAAACAGAACAGCTGATTGTCAACAAGATCACCGCGTTCTTCATCTTTGCCTATGGTCTCGAAATCGCATCGAACGGCATTTTCAGCCTGATAAAGGGAGCTGGACTCTGAGAAAAGGGATCGCCTCGCTCGATTGAGAAGGCTTCTTCACCTGGAATGTGCACTATGCCCCCTCTTTTTCATCCAAACCCTCTTGCAAATATTGATAAATTTTAATATAAATATATCGATATAAACTTACCTTTTATATCGAGGAGAACCCCTATGTCCCGTTACTTAATCGTAGGCGGAGTTGCGGGTGGAGCTTCCACTGCCGCCAGGCTCCGTAGGCTGGATGAGAATGCCGAAATCATTCTTTTTGAGCGCGGTTCATACATTAGCTATGCGAACTGCGGGCTGCCCTACTACGCGGGCGAAACCATCAAGGAGCGAGAGCGTCTTTTCGTGATGACGCCTGAAAAGTTCAAGACCTGGCTCAATGTCGACGTGCGCGTACGCACCGAAGTGACTGCCATCGATTGTGCGGCGAAAAGTGTGCATGCTCGTGATCTCGAGAGCGGCCGAGAATACTCGCTCGAGTACGACACCCTCGTGCTTTCGCCAGGCGCCGACCCCATCAAGCCGCCCATTCCCGGCATCGACGACCCTCGCATTTTTACGCTTCGTTCCGTGAGCGACATCGATAAGATTAAAGATTACCTCGACACAAAACGCCCCGAGAGAACTATTGTGGTCGGCGGTGGCTTCATCGGCCTCGAGATGGCAGAAAACCTCCATGCGCGCGGCTCCTTTGTCACGATCGTCGAAGCGCTCGACCAGGTGATGAATCCACTCGATTTCGAAATGGCTGCCCTGGTGCACCAACACCTTAAGCAGAAAAATGTCGAGATCTACCTGAGTTCCGCAGTCTCGAAGTTCGAACAGGCGGGTTCGCGCGTGGTCGCGGTGCTCGCTGACGGTACACGGCTTGATGCCGACCTTATTGTGCTCTCTATTGGTGTGCGGCCCGAAACGGGCATCGTGAAAAAGGCTGGCATCGACACGGCGCCTAACGGCGCGATTCTCGTCAACGCGAACCTCCAGACGAGCGATCCCTCGATCTACGCGCTCGGTGACGCGATCGCCTTCCCGCACCCAGTGCTCGGTCTCGTGATGCCGGTGCCGCTCGCAGGTCCCGCAAACAAGCAAGCGCGCGTGGTGGCTGACAATATCGTGATGGGCGCGGGAACCCGCACCTGGCACGGCGCTATTGGCACTTCGATCGCGAAAGTCTTCGATATTACCGCGGCCGCCGCGGGTTCCGCCGAAAAGATCCTCAAGAAAAACAACATTCCCTGCCGCTCGATCATTACGCATGGGTCGAGCCACGCGGGATACTATCCCGGCGCCCAGCCACTGACCATTAAGACAATCTTCAGCCCCGACGGAACCCTCCTCGGCGCGCAAGTCGTCGGCTACGATGGTGTCGACAAGCGCATCGACCTCATCGCAGATTACATCCGACGCAAGGCCAAAGTCACCGAGCTCGCCGAGATTGAGCACGCATACGCGCCACCCTTCTCGAGCGCGAAAGATCCCGTGAACATCGCGGGAATGGTGGCTGAGAACATGCTCGCGGGGCTGAGTACGCAGCTACAGTGGCACGAGGTAAAGGCACTCCGCGAGCGCGGTGGTTTCATCCTCGATGTGCGTACGCCTGAAGAATGTTCGCTCGGTACCCTGCCGGGCGCCGTGAATATTCCGCTCGACGCGTTACGCGCTCGGATTGCGGAGATTCCCCGCGACAGAGATGTGCTCGTATACTGCGGCGTCGGCCTGCGTGGCTACCTCGCCGAGCGCATTCTGCGCCAACATGGGTGGACCGCGGTGTACAACCTCTCGGGCGGGTATAAGACCTGGGAGATCGTCTCAGAACCGCAGTCACACAAAGGCATCTACAAGCCTGGGCTCGTCGCGCTCCAGTCGAGCCAGGCAAGAGGCACCCACGAACTCCTCCACACGACCTTCGCCGAGGGCTCGGGCATGCCCGCGTCGCTCGCCGCAAAGCGCGAGACTGTTGTCCACGTCGACGCATGCGGACTTCAGTGCCCAGGCCCAATCATGCGGCTCAAGAACGAAATCGATAAATTGCCCGAAGGTGGGCGCGTGGTGATCAGCGCGACTGATCCGGGCTTTGTCCGCGACGCGGGCGCCTGGTGCAAAGTAACCGGCAATCTGTTGATCTCAATGGAGGAATCGAAGGGAACCTACACCGCGATGATCGAAAAGACCGTAAAGCAGAATGCCATGTTCGCCACACAGGCTTTTTCTCAGGCGGTAGCGGCCCAGGGTTTTGCGCAGTACGGAGGGATGGGAGCAACGGGGGGCTCGGGAGACGCAACCGGAGCCATGGCTGGTGCTGCACCTTTTATTCAGATGACCCCAAAAGGCGCTACTATTATCGTGTTTTCAAACGACTTCGACCGAGCCCTCGCGAGTTTCGTGCTCGCCAATGGGGCGGCGGCAGCCGGCAAGGATGTCACCATGTTCTTCACCTTCTGGGGGCTTTCGGTGATACGTCGCCGCGCCGCGCCTCGTGTTGCCAAAGACTTTATGGGGAAAATGTTCGGTATGATGTTGCCGAAACATGCCGGCGCTCTTTCGCTGTCGCACATGAACTTTGGCGGCCTTGGTCGCGTCATGATGAAGGCGCGCATGAATGCCAAGCGCGTCGACATGCTCGAAAGCATGATGGCGCAAGCAAAGCAGGCGGGCGTGCACATGATCGCCTGCCAAATGTCGATGGACATCATGGGCGTCAAGCGTGAGGAACTTCTGGAAGGCGTCGAGATTGGTGGTGTCGCGACCTACATGGAAGCCGCCAGCGAGTCGGGTGTGAATCTGTTCGTCTGAACACGGCGAGCCATAAATAATGGATGCGCAATAGTAAGAAGGGCAGCCCCGGTATACCGGGGCTGCCCTTCTCGCTATTCACGACGCATATCAGTTGGGCACTTATAGAGCACATCAAGCTGCGCGCTACCATCACGGGCTCGGCAGCGCCTGATCAGTCCCCTCGGGAACGACCGGCCCCAGACTCTGGAAGCTCATTTCGCCCGCCGGCGGTCCCGATTCCTGTGCTGCCTCGATCTGCTCCGCTATCGTAAACGGCTCGATCCACGGCTCAATGCCTGCAACGAGTTTCGGCACGGAGATTATCATCATGTCGCTCCAGAGTGGCACCGTAAAAGTCTTCTCGATCGTCTGGTTGTTATCGAAGATGTAGATCTTGATTGTGTGCTTCTGCCCCTGCACAAGCGCTTTATCGCGGTCTCCCGGGTAATATTCAGACGACTCGAGCTTGTCGATCGACACTTCCATGCCATTTATCGCACTGTACGAGCCATCCGGCGCATCTTTGTTATCGATGAGAATCGTGTGACGGCGGCCGATGAAGATCATCAGCACTATAAGGAGCACATACACCGCGATGAGGCTTCCTCGGATGATGAGTCTGCGTTTGCCGGCTTTTAGCAGGTCCTCGGCGCCTCGCACGTTTTGCACGCTATTGGATCTGTTCATGCGCGTCCTCCATTCGCGGCAACCTCGCCATCTGAGGTAGAGCCGCGCCCATTGGTGCGAGCGCCAACGCTGCCATTGCCATTCGAATTTTTGCCGCCTTCAGGTCCGCCATTGCCATTCGCACCCGCTCTCAGGCTGAGCCGAGCGTTCGCGGCCGCTTTCCTCGTTCTCCAGGCGTAAAGCACGAGCGAGAGCGCGATAACACCGTACCCGATGAACTGGCGGAAGTACTCGCCGATCATCGCCGAGCCGAAGAGTTTTTGGCCCGCAAGCGGCGACACGACGAACATCGCGTGCAGAAGCATAACACCGATGAATACATTCGCGATACTCGCGTTCGTTACCGACGCGCCACCGACCAGAATCGCGGCTACCGCGAAAAATCCTGTCTGATCATGCGCGTTGTAGGTTGCCAGGTTGCCCATATTCTGCAGGAATATGATCTGTCCGGCGCAGGCCAGCACCGTCGAAATGATGATGGCCACAATGCGCGTCTTCTCTACCGGAATACCAGCAGCTTCAGCTACCGCGATATCCTGGCCGACCGCACGCATGTCCTGCCCGAGCTTCGTTTTCTTGAACCACACCACAAACACGCAGAGTGCCGCAATGACCACAAAGGTCACCAGCGGAATCGAGAATCCTGCCACGCGGAGTATGACGATATTATCCAGCGACTGTCGCACCGATTCGAGATTGAGGGTGTTGCGGATACCGTATCCACGCGACAGCACAATAGATTTATTGCTCATCGGGATCACCGAACCGAGCATGTACATCACGAAGAACTGGTAAATGCCGTTTACGAAGAAGGCGAGGATATATCCCGTTACCATCTCGCGGCCCTTCGCCCTATTCATGACCATGCCGCACATCCATCCAAGGAGCACCGAGGTCGGCAACCCCACAAGCAGGGCAAACACGAGTCCCTCCCACCCCGCAATACCATAGTTCACCGCGAAAATGAGTCCGACCTGGCCCGCCATCGCGCCGAGTGTCATGCCGAAATTGAGGCCCATGCCCGCATAAATCGGCAAGAGCAGTGCGAGCACGAGGAAGGAGTTGCGCCCCAGCCTTGTGATGATTTCTTGCACGATATAGGTAATCGAGAGTCCCGACGGCGGTATCGCCGCCACCGTGATGATCACAAAAATGATGACAACCGCATAGCGGGAGAAAAACGTTGTAATTGTATTCTTGGCGCTCATTTTGACACCTTTATCTTGCGCGTGAGCGCGTACAGGATCATACCGTTCGACACGATGATACGAATTACCTCCGACATGTCCGTCTGTAGGAGCGAATTGATCACCGAGGGCGTCATAGTAAGCAGTCCCTGGAAGAGGATCGTACCGACGAGCACGTTCACCATGCTCGCCTTGTTGATACTCGCGCCGCCAATCAGGATCGCCGCCACCGCCGGAAAGACCATGGGGCTTGGCGCCGTATAGAGCTGAATGAAGCCGAAACTCTGCTCATACACGATGATGCCCACCGCACCGAGAAAGGTCGAGATGATAATGGACACCGTCCGCATCTTGTCCACATCGACGCCGGAGGCACGGGCAAAGTCGGGATTTGAGCCCACCGCGGTCATCGCCGTACCAGTCTTGCTTCGAAGGAAAAGCCACATCAGGAGGGCGAACAGTCCTACAAAGAGCAGCAGTCCTGTCGGGAACACAAAGAATTGGCCTATCTTGATCGCTAAAAAGTCATTGAGGATATGTAGCCAGTAGTTCTCGACCGAGATGGTGGTGCGCAGCCCTTTGCCCGCGTAGCCCCACACCATCGTCGGGTTGTTGAAGGGGAGAATAAGCCACATGATGCACATAAACATGATGAAGGAAAAACCCACATACATGGCAATAGTCATCTCTTCGCCCTTCACTTTATTGAGCAGCTTCGCGTAGAACCATCCCAAAATCACCGAAAAGGGCATTGAGAGTACAATCGCGCCGAGGAATCCCACCATGCCGTGGAGCTGGAACTGAAGCGAGAGTGTCGCGCCGAGGAGTCCTGAGACAAGGCCGAGGGCCAGACCGAAGTTGAGTCCGCAGCCAGACTGAATCATCGGTACCATTGCCAACACCATGATGGCGTTCTGCCCAAAGCGGTTCAGCACATCGGAGACCGAGGCGTCGAGACGCACTCTCACGAAGGGCGCCATGATGAACAACGCCACCAGAAAGAAGAATATAATGATACGCGGCCACCCGAAGTCTTGGATGAATGTCTTGAGATTACGCATTGACGGCCTCCTCCAGCGCGGCGCCCGACATGAGCAGGCCGAACTCGGAAATATCCGCGGTTGGCGGCAAAATCCCCGCGATCCGCCCCTCGTCGACAATAGCGATGCGGTCGCAGATTGAGCGGAGCTCCTCCAGTTCGCTCGAGACCATCACAATAGTGGTGCCGAAGTCGCGGTTGTAGTGATGCAGGGTGTCGAGCACAAGCTTTTTCGCACCTACATCGATGCCTCGCGTCGGTTCAGAGACGAACATGAGCGTGGGCCTCATGGCAAAGGCCTTGGCCAGGCAGATCTTCTGCTGATTTCCGCCAGAGAGTTCCTTAGCTTTCTGTTTGGTGCCCGTGCACTTGATGTCGAGAAGCTCGATATATTCCTTGCAGAGGGCTTCCATAGACTTTTCATCACGCTGCGAAAAGAGCCCTCCCAGCATCTTCTTCAGATACTGGCGGTGCACCTGCATCGCGGTGAAGGCGATATTCCATTCGAGGCTCTCATCGAGAAGCAGCCCCACGCCGCGTCGATCTTCCGAGACAAAGGCCATGCCCATTGCAAGTGCTTTCGCGGGGGCGTTGAGCGGAACAGTCTGTCCGTTGAGTACAATTTCTCCGCCTGCGGGGAACAGCCCCATAATACCGTTAGGGATACCGAGTTTGCCCTGTCCCGCAAGACCTCCGATACCGAAGATTTCGCCTTTATGCACTTCGAAGGAGACATCGCGTACTGTTTCGCCCGGCATATCGACCCAGAGGTGGTTGGCGCTCAAGCTGACCCCGCCAAAGCTTCTCTGCTCTGTGCGCTGTCCGGCTTCAGCGATGCTCCGACCCACCATCCACGAGGCGATATCTCTCGTATAGATGCCCTTATTCGCGATGTCTTTGACGACGAGACCGTCGCGGAGCACCACAATGCGGTCGGCTACCTCCAGCACTTCCTGCAAACGGTGCGAGATAAAGATAATCGCGATGCCCTCCGATGCCAGACGTCTGAGCGTGGTGAGAAGTACCTCAGCCTCGGACTCAGTGAGTACCGCCGTGGGCTCATCGAGTATGAGAATTTTTGTCTTCTCCCTGTCAATCTCTCGGGCGATTTCGGTGAACTGCTTGTGGCCGACCGGCATCTCCGAAATCAGCATATCGGGGTCGAGATCTACCCCAAGCTTACCGATCGCGTTTTTAGCGCGTTCGCGCATTTTGTCGCGCTGTAACACGCTCATCCGATCGCCAAATACATCATTCAATAAGCTCGGCCGCATTGATTCGCGGTTGAGCACGATGTTTTCAGTGGTTGTGAATCCAGAAATGAGACTGAATTCCTGGTGCACCATTCCAAGACCTGCGTCGAGCGCGTCGAAAGGGCTGGAAAAATGCATCTCGTTGCCTTCAATTTTTATACTGCCTTGAAAACCGCCAGTCTCGGCGATTACGGGCATCCCAAATAGAATGCGCATGAGCGTAGTCTTGCCTGCCCCATTCTCGCCCACGAGACCGAGTATTTCGCCCTCGCGGAGATCGAAACTCACGTCATGTAACACCACGTTTCCATAGAATTCCTTTGAAACGTGTTCGATGGAAAGAAGAGAATTTCCATTCGCCATAATTATTCCATTGTTCACGGGATTGCGAAAAAAAGGCCCGCATCCCGACAACGCCTGAATACGGGTCGATGTAAAACGCCCATACGGGCATACACTTTCACAGAGAGAAAGGAAGCCGCGCGTTAACCGCGCGGCTCTCGTTGACGATTACTTGGTCCACTTAAGCGTGTAGTACTTCTCCGGAATCTTCTGCTGTGTAGTAGGTAGGAAACCCTTGCCAAAGATATAGGTGTCCATGTAAATGAGGATCTGGTTCTTTGCGCGGACGCCAGTGCCCATATCGACATAGTAGGCACCGTTCCACTTGGCTCCCGGCGTGTACTTGCCGAGCGCTTCAAAGATATCTCTCATACTGTCTTTCTTCGCCTTGCCCTCGATGACATTCTTCGCGAACTCGCCGAGACCGGCGGTTAGCGTGTAGCCGTAGGAGAATGCCCAGGTACCAAAGCGACCGGCTCCGCCCTTAGCGACGACGGCAGCCTCAACCTTCTTCATGATGGCGGGGAAGTTGCCCGCTTCTTTGGAGAGGTCAATACCGAGCGCGCCAGGATAGCCCATGAGCGGCGATGGAAGGTCGGCTTCGACGAAGATACCACCGTAGGCGAGCAGCTGCTTGAGAAGCGGCTCAGTGTGGGCATCGTTCGTGCAGAAGAAGGCGGTGTTTTTGCCATACTTCTGGATCCACTGGGGCACTTTCTCGAGAATGAACTGCTGGGCGCCCGCAACACCGACATCGGAGGTCGGGTCCGGCGCAGTCTCGAAGTAGAAGTTCAGTCCGAGGTCCTTGCACGCCTGTTCCATGATGACGCGGCGTCGGCCGAGTGTCTCATAGCTCATGTGGCGGAGGAAGGAGATGTGCACAAAATTTTTTGCACCGAGCTGCTTGGCTTCCCAGATGATGGTATAGCCGCGCGACACAAAATCGTTGGAGACTGCGAGGTCGGCCGCGCCCTGGATAACGAGTGGGTCCTCGTGCGGCTCACCGGCAAGAAGCAGAATGTCCGGTCTCTTGGCGCGCACGCGCTTAAAGGCTTCGGCAGTGCCGGGAATGGCCTGGTTGACGACGACCGCTTTCATGAGCGGGTCATCGGCGAGGGCCACGACGTTGGAAATGAAAGTCTCCTGCTGCGACATGAAGTCATCTGGATACGTGATGTGCTGGATCATGCCACCATCTTTGACGCTTCCATACTCTTTTATGAGTGCTTCGGCGCCGCGCAGATCGTCCTCAGACTGGGAGACTGTGCCAGTTACCACGCCGATGTGGAACTTGGCCGCGGCGAACGTGTTCGCGCCAGCAAGCAGAAACGCGAGCACAAACACGACTGCTACCAATTTTTTCATAAATCCTCCTTTTAAAAGTGCAGTGAGTTTTCGTTGTACTATTAAAAATGAACCAGTCAAGTGAAATTTTGATCAATCGTTCAGATATGGTCGGGTCTTTCTTCTCTTGTGCGGCGTAGGTACAATGCAGACGATGCAATACTCCAGAAAAAGATTCGCGGACGAGCTCTACTACTACTCAAACCAATTTGTGCTCTTCTTCATCATCATTATATCCCTCACCTCCGGATCGTGGAAAAACGCCCTCGTCACCTCCCTCATCGTGCTCTCCTTCATGCTCATTCAGACGAGCCTCCTCGCGATGCGCGGACATGTTCCCCTGCTGAGGCTTCTGTACTCATTCATCACTCCAGCCGGCTACTCGATCTTGAGGGCCACACTCTCCGATACAGCGTTCACCGAAACAGCGAATATCCTGCTCTGGGGATCCTCTGTGTACATTGCGGTTTTCCAGACGCTCAGCCTCGTGTTTCGCAGACCCTTCCTACGGCGACTTTCCGAAGCAGCCCTCTCAATCGGCTCCGCGCTTATCTTTATTCTGTTCTACGCATATCTCGACCAGCGCATCACGGTCCAAGCATCGTTTGTACGGGGAGATATCGACGCGGTGACGATGGCACAAGCGCTCAAGATTCAAGCATTTCCGTCGGTGTTCGACAGATTTATCCGGGCACCGCAGCATCTTTTTGCGCTCTTCGGCGTTATCTCATTCGACTTCATGTTGCTCGTGGCGCGCATGCGCGCCATCACCCTCGAGCAACGTCTTACACGTGTCATTGAGCGGCCGCGCGAGGCTGAGCGGATCATTGCGGTGTCGAAGCAGGAAGCACCCACCGAGGGGCAGGAACAGCGCGCGGCCGCAACAGCCGAAAGCACATCAATTCAGCAAGGTCCGGCACCACCATCCAATAACAATCCAGCCCTCCTGACCCCACTGGCCCACGCCGAATCTTCCGACACTCAGCCGCTCCGCTCGCTCTCTTCACTCTTCGTAACCGTCGTGTCGTCCGATATCATCGAATTTACCGACCTTTCGGAGCAATTGGGACAGTCTGAAGCCGCCGCACTTCTGAATCGATACTACGCGCTCTGGACACAGTGCGCCGGAAGCTTCGGTGGACGTATTGTCTCGATTTCTGCAGACACGGTGGTGAGCCTGTTTGGTATCGTCGATGCTGAGCACAGTGCGGACCGAGCGCTTAATGCGGCATATGCCTTTCTGGAAGAACTCGAGGGTTTAAACGAAGACATGGTGATGCGCTCGTTGCCGAGCGATATCAAGGTTTCGATCGGCGTACACTCAGGGTTTGTCACGGCGGCTCTTCTGGGGCCCCCTGGGCAGCAGTCAATGAGCTTCTATGGCGACACCATCGCCATCGCGGCGCGGCTCGACTCGCTCTGCCGCGAATTCCATCAAAGCATCCTCGTGAGCCACGCCGCCTACCGGCGGCTTGCCCTCGAAAGTCAGGTTACCCTCGAACGATTCAGCGAGGCACTGCTCCGCAAGAGCACGCGCCCCATGCCGCTCTACGCGAAAAAACCATAATTGGAGAGATATTGATTATGAAATCATGGAAAATCAATCGAATTAAAGGCTCAAATCGAGATTCAAGCCCGTCTTTCGCCATACTCGCGATCGCGATCGCTGTCGCCCTTCTCGCCCTTTCAGCCACCTCGTGCTCGGGCACTCTTGACGCGACACTCAAGTCCGATGGCTCCGTACGCGCGGCTGTCCGGCTCGATATCCCCGACGCCCTCAGCGAACGCGTCAGGCAGCTCGTCGGTCTCAGCCCGAAAGATCCGCTCTTCAGCACCGACGCGATTCGAAATCAATTTCTGGGCAGGACGAGCATCATGCTCGTCGATGTATCTTCGCCTACACCGGACATCCTCACCTCAGTGGTGTGGGTGCAGCACCTCGACACCCTCATCGCCGATACTTCCCTCGTGCCGCCTGGTATGATCGTCTATAAAAAAATCCCCGCCCAGGGCTCAAATTCCGCAATGCGCGAGCTCTCCATTAATCTTTCGAAGGAGAATGCGCCTTATATGCTCAAGCTCTTCCCCGGCGTCGACACACGGATTATCGACAGTCTGAGCCCGCCTGCGCTCGAGTCCGAGCCCGTCTCGGCCGATGAGTACCGACTCAATCTCGAGCAGGTGATAATTGGAAAGAAAAATATGCCGGCGTTCGACGCGTGTGCGATCGACATTGTCATTACCGCGCCGAAGACGATCTCTTCGGCGAGCGGAGGTGCTTTCTCGGGGCCGGTGTTCCGCGCCAAGCTGCCGCTCTTTACTCTGCTGACGATGGAAAAACCGATCTCCTTTTCGCTGCGGTGGCCAGAATGAGCGCGTGCTGGATCGCCTCAAATATCGACGCGGCCTTAGCGTTCGGGCACCACTGCCCACGGAAATCCACGAGCGGAGCCGTGTCTCAATTCGCACAATCAGCGCTCCGTCAACTCCCACAAGGGGGAATCCTATGATCGAGCTCAAAAACATATCGAAAACCTACGCCAAAAGCGGCATCAAGGCTGTCGATGGCCTCGGCCTCACAATTCCCGATGGAGTCATCTACGGCTTTCTGGGACCTAACGGCGCGGGCAAGACAACGACAATACGCATAATGACGGGAGCAATCTCCGCGGACTCCGGTACCATCTCCATAGACGGTATCGATCTCGGTCTGAACCCTCTCGAGGCCAAGCGGCGCTTCGGTCTTGTTCCCGACACTCCCGATCTCTTTAGTCGACTCAAGGCCTACGAGTACCTCAACTTTGTCGCCGACGTGTATCGAGTCTCTACCTCTGATCGCGCCTCTATAATTCAGGGGCTCGCCGAACGTTTCGAGATCAGCGATGTTCTCAAGTCGCCTATCAGCAGCATGAGCCGAGGAATGCGCATGAAGCTCAATCTCATCGCGAGCCTGGTGCATTCACCGCACAACTGGATTTTGGACGAACCGATTGTCGGGCTCGACCCCCATGCCGCCTTCGCGCTCAAGGAACGCATGCGCGAACACGCCGCCGCGGGGGGTACGGTCTTTTTCTCCACTCACGTGATGGAAGTCGCGGAGCGAATCTGCGACGAACTCGCGATCATCAACAAGGGCAAAATCATTTTCACGGGGAACCTCGAAGCGCTCCGCGAGCTCAGGGAATCCAAGGAGGCCAAAGTCGGATCCGGTGCGACCGCGACCGAAGACGAGAGCCTCGAAGCGCTCTTCCTCGACCTCGTGGAAGATGCCGGGGGGCAGCCAGCATGACCCGGAGCCCCTCCTCTCCCTTCGCCGCGCTGCTGCGGATTCACTTCAAGTCGGTGTTCGCTGTCCGCCTGCCGGCGCGAAAGGATCTCTCGTCGCCAAAAGTCATTCTCAAGACTTTCGGTTGGATACTTATCGCGATTCTCCTCGCTGCGGACTTTGGCTTCGTATTTGGCATGATGGATGTGGGGATGTATCGTGGGCTCGCTCCACTCGGGATGCAGTCGTTCATGCTGCTCAACGCCATTGTCACCGCGAGTGTGATCGTGTTCTTGTTTGCTTTCATCACTTCGCTATCGTTCTTTTCGAGCGCCCAGTACGAGCTGCTCTTCCTGACAATGCCCCTCACGCCCACGCAATTGCTCGCCGCGCGCATGGCGACAGTCTATGCGATCGAGGCACCATTCGGTTTCTTGATTATAGCGATCGCGGCGGGAGTGTACGGTATCCAGAGTCATCCCGGCCTGGGCTTCTATATTCAGATTGTCCTCAACGCGCTCGCGCTGCCACTCGTACCCCTCGCTCTCTCCTACGCGATCATCGTGCCGCTCATGACCGCTTCGCATTGGCTCCGACGAAAGAATACGCTCCTGTACCTCGGCGGAATCGTAGGGCTCGTGTTTGCGCTCGGCTTTAATCTGTATCTGCAGTCGATGCTCGCGCAAATTCAAAATCCCGCGCTGCTCCAGAAGATGCTTTCAAGCGGAAAACTGAATTTCGCAGGCATTGCTGACTGGTGGCCGCCCGCGTGGCTCATGATGCGCGCCCTCGACGGGTCGATCGCGGCGACACTCGGGAATGCGGTTCTTGGTCTCGGACTTACGGCCGCTGTCGCGCGCCTTTTTGGGAAACCCTACTCGAAAACGATCATCAGTTTCGGCGAATCCTTCGCCGTGAAGGGAAAAATCGGGGCTACACAGGAGAATTCAATTTTTAAGGCGAAACCTGTTTTCTCTTCGCTCGTACGGCGCGAGATCCGGCTCATGAACCGCGAACCTATGTACTTTTTAAACGGGCCATTTGTTATTCTTCTGCTTCCTGTGATTTTTGCGCTCTCGCTCATCGCAGGCGGCAAGGAGATTGTCAACGCCGTTACCGTGCTCCGTAGCCAATTAACAGGATGCCTTGCATACCTCATTCCTGCAGGGCTAGGTATGTTCCTTGCCACATCGACGAGCATCGCCAGCACTGCGTTTTCGCGCGATGCGAAATCGATCTACTTCCTGAAATCGCTCCCTATCGCGCACCGCGACCTTGTGGCATCAAAACTGACCCACGCGCTGCTCTTCGCTGCGCTCGGCATTCTGCTCGGTACTCTCGGTGGAGCCATTTTGCTCGGCGACAGTCTCGGCGACACGCTGGTCGCGCTGCTGCTGGCGATTGTAGGAACGGGAATGCTCAATATGGGCGCCCTGGCCCTTGATACGCTTCGACCGAAGCTCACTTGGGAAAATCCAATATCGGCGCTCAAGCAGAACCCCAATTCGATCATCGCGATTCTCAGCACGATGGGGTTCATTGGGGGCATCATCACGCTTGCGGCGACCGTGCCCTCCTCAAAATACGTATTTGCAATTTTGTATGGCATAGTATTTGCGGCGGCTTGCGCGCTCGTGGGGCTGCTCCTTTTTACCAAAGGTGTGCGAAACGTAGGCAAGATGGAACCTTGAGCGGCCTGCACTCATTCGATCCGGTACTCTACCCAACGGACTCTTCCCTTGAGAATGGCATCGCGCACGCTCCGCTCCACCTGACTCAGCGTGGAACGGCCGCTCTTCACCTCAATAAATACAATCTCGTTCACTGCGCCCTGGTCTGCGCCATCAAAGGCGACAAAATCCACCGGTTTTCCAATAAATCGTGCATCGGAAGGATTCACGGGGAAATCGGGAAGCCAAGGCGCGATCTGCTCCGATACCTGTCCCGAGAGCGCCGCCCTCGACCGCTCCACTGCGTCTTTTCGCGCCATCTCCATGCGATCACCTTCGCTCAGCTCAGTCTCAAGCTGGCCGCGCCGCCTGCCGGCCCGGTACGCGAGTACAATACCTCCAATAACGACAATCAATACTGCAACAAGAAATAAATAAAGTCCCACCTGTTCCTGCAAACCCACATTGTTCATAACCCAAGCATACGAGACATCAATGAATAAAAACAGCCGGAACAATCATTTTTACACACAAAATTGAAAATCGGCTCTATAATGATCTTTTCAACAATTTTGTCCCCGGAGAAAAACGAATGACCACACTCTCTCAACAGCCTCCTTATGTGACGCATCAGCGTCTCCTAAACTGGGTCTCGAGCATGGTAGCTCTGTGTAAACCCGATTTTGTCTACTGGTGTGACGGCTCCGAGGAAGAATACGACACGATCTGTCGATCGCTTGTCGCTTCTGGTACCTTCCTGCCGCTCAATCCTGAAAAGCGGCCCCATTCCTTCCTCGCACGATCGGATCCAAGCGATGTCGCCCGTGTAGAGGACCGCACCTTTATCTGTAGCCGGCGCAAGGTCGAGGCGGGCCCGACAAACAACTGGATGGATCCAAAACAGATGAAGGCCACGCTGAAGAGCCTCTTCGATGGATGCATGCGCGGTCGCACCATGTATATTATTCCATTCTCCATGGGACCCATCGGCTCGCCGCTGTCGTATATTGGCATCGAGATCACGGACTCGGCGTATGTTGTCGCCAATATGCGCATTATGACGAGGATGGGGCGCAAGGTTCTCGAGGCTCTTGGTGATAACGGAGAGTTTGTGCCTGGCGTGCACTCGGTTGGCATGCCGCTCGAGCCAGGCCAAAAGGATGTTCCCTGGCCTTGCAATCCCACAACAAAATATATTGTCCACTTTCCTGAAACCCGCGAGATTTGGTCGTACGGATCAGGGTATGGCGGAAATGCATTGCTTGGGAAAAAGTGCTTTGCGCTGCGTATCGCCTCGGTTATCGCACGCGATCAGGGCTGGCTAGCAGAGCACATGCTCATTCTCGGTGTAGAGTCTCCCGAACACGAAAAAACCTATGTCGCCGCGGCATTTCCGAGCGCATGTGGCAAGACGAATTTCGCGATGCTCATCCCGCCCAAGGCCTTCGCTGGTTGGAAAATAACGACAATCGGCGACGATATCGCGTGGATTCGGCCTGGTAAAGATGGGCAAATGCGCGCCATCAACCCTGAATCCGGCTTCTTCGGCGTGGCACCGGGTACCTCTGAGAAGTCCAACCCTAACGCGATGGCCACAATCAGAGCTAACACAATTTTTACTAACTGCGCGCTTACCCAAGATGGCGACATCTGGTGGGAGGGCATGAGCAAGGATCCTCCCGAGGGACTCATCGACTGGCAGGGCAGACCTTGGGACCCTTTGTCGGGCAAACCCGCCGCCCACCCCAACGCCCGATTTACCGCTCCGATCCTCCAGTGCCCCTCCGTCGACCCGGAGGTGGATAATCCCGAGGGTGTCCCCATCAAAGCTTTTATTTTCGGTGGTCGGAGAAGCACGGTGTACCCTCTTGTGTACCAATCTTTTAACTGGATCTACGGTGTGTACCTGGCAGCGACCCTCGGCTCGGAGACAACTGCCGCATCGACGAGCGCGGTGGGACGTGTGCGCCGCGATCCCTTCGCCATGCTTCCATTCTGCGGCTACAATATGGCATCATACTTTAACTATTGGTTGCGATTCGGCCGATCGAACAGCAATCCGCCGCGAATCTTCGGTGTGAACTGGTTCAGGAAAGATGCAGATGGCAATTTCCTCTGGCCGGGATTCGGCGAGAATATCCGCGTGCTCAAGTGGATCGTGGAACGCGCGAACAACCACGGAAGGGCGATCGAGAGTCCAATCGGTTGGATGCCGCGCTACGAGGACATAAGCTGGGAAGGTCTCGACTTTTCCAGGGAGCGCTTCAACGAGCTCATGTCGGTGGACCGCGATCTCTGGGACAACGAGATCCTCTCGCACGAAGAGTTGTTCATGAAGCTCTACGACCGTCTGCCCAAGGAGCTTATTTTTGTGCGCGAGCTTATGCTCTCGAGCCTCTGGCGCGCCCCCGAGCACTGGGAATTCGCGAGCGTGAATCCAAGCTCCTATGAGGAATGAGATCAGCCGGTCCCTACCATAAAAGGAGAAGGTAAAATGCGGATTTTCTACATCATTCTGCTAATTGTGATGGTTATTGTTGCAGTTGTGTTCGCAGGGCAGAATAGCGCACCGATTACAGTCGCCTTCTTTGGATTGACCGCACATGCCTCTTTGTCGGTTGTCCTTGTAATAACCTTCGCGGCGGGGATTCTGCTCGGAATGTTTTTACTTCTTCCCTCGATCTGGAAGCGCATGCGCGCTCTGTCCGCCCAGAAGAAAAAGACGCGTGTCCTCGAGCGCCAGCTGAAAGAAGTCGCAGGTAGTGCGACGAACGGCGCTGGGGGCAATAAGGTCCCTGAGGTGGATTCCGGAGTTGGTCAAGCAGCTCAAACTTCCGCAACGGGAGAAGGATCCGCAGATGATGCGAGCACGACCGCACATCAGGAAACAAAAAAACCTTCAAAAGGTTTATGCTGAAAAAAAAAGAGAACCCGTACATACCGCGAGTTCTCTAATTTTTCTGATTATACCAATGGGCGACTCGGCCTAGACCGAATCTTATGAGTAGAATGAATCGTCACTTCTTCTCTTTTTCGTCCTTTGCTTTCTCTTCTCTCGGGCAGGTCGAAAGGCCAAAGATCGTGTAGAGCGGGCAAAAAGAAATCGCGCTTGTCCCCAGGAAAACTACGGCGATGATGCCCAGAATCCAGGCCCACGCGCCGGTAACCACGCCCGTCAGAATGAGAATGGCGAAAAGAATCGCCACTGTGAGTCGAATTGTCTTATCGGTTTTTCCCATGTTCTTTGTCATCGCATTCCTCCATCAATTGAAAACATGAACCTCTCTCTTAGGCTCCAATTCTTTATGTAATAATATACTGAAATTGTTTAATCCTTCAAAATCCACCAACCAGATAAAGCTCGAAACCTTCGACCGCTTCGCCGAGGAATTTTCCCGTCTCAACCGCGAGGCTGGCAAAAAACAGTACCTC
>DYLX01000018.1 GCA_020721875.1 Leptospira biflexa | reverse complement strand
TATTCAATTGGCCGTAAACAGTGTCAGCCCAAAGCTCTTCTTCATGATCTCGAAATGCGTATCAAAGCTGAGAAGCGGTAGAGCGTTCTGAAGCGCGTTTTGGGCGATGATGAGATCGGGAACTCCAACTCGGTTCAACCCATTTTTCAGGTTCGCGGTTTGCATCGCGATGATATCGTTCCAGTCGATCCGCAGCGGCATTTTTTCTATCGACATGAGGAGGCGGGCGAGAGTCAATTCCTTTTTGTGGTGTAAAGAAGGGATAAGTTCAGCCAGAATCAAGTCGTTTACGCAGACCAGATTGGCATCCAGGAGCGGAAAGAGAAGTTTGCCATCTTCGGTTCCTTTGAAGAAGGCAATCCAGACTGAAGAATCGACTAAAACTTTCGTCATCGCTGTCTCAGGGCGTCAAGATCGATATCGAGATCTATCTTTCCATAGTACTGCTGAATGCTTTTGCTCTTCTCTTTTTGAATGATGTTCTGAAGCGCGATTTTAATTAAATCTGTCTTGGTTTTGCTGTGGGTCACCTTCATGGCCTCTTTCACGAGATCATCAGGCAAATCAAGAGTCGTTCTCATATCCTTACCTCTATGCATATAAAATAGTATAATCATTATGCATGGTAAAGTACTTTTGATGCATATACTAAATTGTTCACCCCCTGATTGAGATTTGATACAACAGCCCCAAGAGATCATCAACAAGCAAGGAGAAATATTGTCAATTGTTGTGGATAAAGCAAAGAGCGCTTTTTTTGGGTCAGGCGTTTGCTTCGTAAACCAGTTCTCCATGCCCCCTGGCGTTGATGGTCATGCTTCTTGTAGCCAAGATGCGTTGTTCTTTGAGCATCCGCGGCTTGTTCGATTAGGGCTTGGTTAGTCGCTTGAGGAGTCTAGTCAGCCTTGTGATGTTATCTGAGCCTTTGAAATCATAACGTTATGACTTTTTAAAAGCATCCCGCTGAATGCCTAGTTTCTTCATTTTACTCTGAAGTGTACTTGGTTTTAGATTCAAGGCCGCGGCAGCGCCGTTGTTGCCATAAATTTTGCCTCCAGACGCTTCCAGCGCCATTTCAATCTTTTTCTTTATAACAGTCTCGAGAGACAAGTCGACATCTTGCAATGAAGGCACGGGAAAATACTGGTTATTTTTTGCTTCAGCCGCTTCTTCGATTTTTCCCTTAGACATGCTTGAGAAATATCCATTCCGCGTTAACCCAAGCCCAAGATGTTCTCTACGAATTTCGCCGCTTCCCGCCAGAATCGCTGACCGTTCAAGCACATTTTTAAGTTCTCGCACATTGCCAGGCCACGGATATGAGAGAATCTCCTGAAGCGCTTCTTTTGAAAAACGAAGATCAGGGTTGTTTGTTCTTTGTTTTATCGAATTCAGAATGTGTAAGGCTATTAGTTCGATATCCTCGGACCGTTGACGCAGAGGTGGAACAATGATGGGAAATACCGAGAGCCGATAGTAAAGATCTTCTCGAAAATTACCTTTTTGTATGGCTTGTTCAAGATCGACATTTGTCGCTGCAATAATACGGACATCGACCTTGACAGATTTTTCTCCTCCTACACGCTCGAAAATTCCATCCGCCAAAACTCGTAAAAGCTTCGGCTGCAAATCTAATGGAAGATCCCCCACTTCATCAAGAAACAAAGTTCCCTTGTCCGCAAGCTCAAAACGCCCTTTTCGCATTGCTATCGCGCCGGTAAATGATCCTTTTTCATGACCGAAAAGTTCGCTTTCGGCGAGTGAAGAAGAAAGAGCCGAGCAATTTACTGGAACAAAGGGTTTTTCGGCGTGCGTCGATAGCCGGTGAATTGCTCGAGCAATTTCCTCCTTACCCGTACCAGTTTCGCCTAAAATGAGGACAGGCGCTCCCGTCCCTGCAACCAGTTTTATTGAATCAAGTAAATGTATCCATTGAGCAGAATTGCCGATAAGGTTCCGAAAGATCTCCGATTCAGAACTTAGCAAATTATTGCGCTCATCAAGAAGCACTTTTGTCTGCGCGGCGAGCGCATCTGAAATATCAAACTGAACAAGAAGAGCTGCGATTAACGTAGAAATGGCTTCTATAAATTCGATGATCTTTATATTGAATCGATTACAGCTTCGGTGATCAAATGTCATTAACCCTACAATGTTATTATCGAATACCAAAGGTGATACTAAGCATGAATGCTGAGAAGGCAGATTGATTATCTCAGCATAGGTATCGATATGATTTTCGTCATTCGCAAAAAGATGAGGCTTTTTTTTCTCCATTAGTCTGGCAATATCCTTGCGATTTACCAGGGATATTGAATAATCTCGCAGCGAGCTTCCCGCAAGCGGACCGATTGCCTTCTTTACATAGAGCTTTTGTCTCCCATCATATTTAAGTACCACCGCAAGCTCATAATCAATCAATTTGCGTATTGATCTGAGAATGATCTCCAGCATCTCATCCGAACTTACCACCGAATGATCAGCACTCATTATAAATCTCCACTGAAATTACGGTGTTATAATACCGATATTTCGGTGTTTTGTAAAGCCTCAATGAGAAAAATTTTAAATTCTTGTAATATAATGATATCTAAAATATTAAAAATCGGCATGCAACTTGCTATGTAATATATGCAGAGCGGAATACGTCCGCGAGAATAAAAAATACAGGAGGAAACTATGGACGAACAAAGAATCTCAATGCCTTTACTCGGCGATGATTTTCCGGAAATGGAATTGGTTACCACGCAGGGCGTACTGAAACTGCCCCAAGATCTTAAAGGCTCTTGGTTCCTGCTGTTCAGCCATCCGGCGGATTTTACCCCCGTGTGTACCACAGAATTTGTTGCCTTCGAAAAACACGCAAAAGAATTCGAGGACCTTGGTGTAAAGCTTATCGGCATGTCTGTCGACCAAGTTTTCAGCCACATCAAATGGGTTGAGTGGATCAGAGACAAGCTTAATGTACACATCAGCTTTCCTATCGCCGCGGCAAATGACGCAATTGCAGGAAAGCTCGGCTTGATTCATCCTGGGAAAGGCACCAATACTGTGCGTGCCGTTTTTATCGTCGATCCTCAGGGAAAGGTCAGACTTGTCGTGTATTATCCACAGGAAATCGGCCGCAATATTCCTGAATTTGTAAGAGCCGCTAAAGCGCTCCAGATTTCCGATACTGGCGTTGCAATTCCCGCGGATTGGCCGAACAATAATCTTATCGGAGACAGAGTTATTGTTCCCCCCGCTAAGACTCTCAAGGAAGCTGAAGAACGACTTAAAAAGTATGAGGGTTTTGACTGGTGGTTCTGCCATAAACCGCTCGAAAAGAAATAAATCGACAAAAAAAGGGTACCGCGGCCAGGTTATACCCAGGCCGCGGTATTTTTTACGCCGCTTTCCGAATTTATCCTGACTGAGTCCATTATATTGTGCTCAAGAATCAAATGCTTCCTTATTTACAGACCTCGCGATATGTAGTCCCACATACATTAATCATGCTTGTACTCGACAAAAACGGCTGACACAAAGATTTCATCATCAAAAAAGAATTATGCTTCACATCGGTATAGAGTATGATCCGCACCATGCTTAAAGTTGTGTGTAATTTTAACTTACTAAAAAAAGTATGCTATGATTCGAACATCAGCTATGCTTTGAAAATAACTGAGACTTGATAAATACGCCTTGTGCATGAGCGCATTCGTAATCGTTCAAAGGTAGTAATGTTGATAAGGGAGACAAACCAATGGGATCATTGGTAGCCAATTTTTTCTCGCGATTCAAGTTTCAAATTTTCATTTTTGTTTTTCTCGCGATGCTTCCGGCTTTCCTTTTAAATCTATATCAATTGGAGTACGAAAGAAACAGAGAGCTTGGCGAAGCGAAGTATACCATGATGCAGTTGATTGACCTCATAGCTCAGCAGGAATCGGAAATGTTCGATTCCACGCGTCAATTGCTTGACGCGGTATCGAAACTACCGGAAATTCAGGCCTTGGATGCTGGTTTCTGCCGTAATTATTTTCAGTCATTGTTACAAAGTTTCGGACGTTACTTGGATTTTTATCTTGTCGACGTGAATGGGAACATGATCTTCACCGCATCGAAGGGAAAAGTGTCTGAGAATGATATGAATATCGGACTATTCAATGATATTCTCGCAACAAGAGCACCAAGCCTTGGCTCTTTTAGAATGGATCCTGACACACAACAACCATCGGTAGATTTTGGCTATCCTGTCGTCAGTTCGGGTGGATTACTCAAAGGAATACTGATTACCACGATAGATCTGCACTATTTAAGCAATTTTGAACGTGAGGTCAGAGCAAAGCTACCCTCAGGGGTAATCCTCACCAAAGTAGATGAAGATGGATTAATACTCCTCCATGAACCACACGCGGATAACTACATTGGAAAGCCCTTCTCCGCGAGGGCACTGTTCTCTCAGATTAAAGAAAAAAAACAGGGTACATTGCTCTATACTGATTCAGATAACACAAAATGGATATACGCCTTTGCCCCTATGCGGAGCGGTTTTTACAGGTCAAATGTATATGTCATCGCAAAAATACCGGATACAGCTATTTTTTTTGATATCAACAAAAGATTCTATCGGAATATTCTTATTATCAGCGCTTTCCTTGTAGTCCTCTCTGTGCTCCTCCTTTTTACGCTCGATCCATTGCTGCTGCACCAGATGAAAGAGCTGACCAATGCGGCATTAAAAATGAAATCGGGAGAATTGGGCGTCCGCGCCCGCATACTGAAAGGTGCTTCCATAGAAGTACGCCAACTCACACATGCCTTCAATACAATGGCTATTTCCCTTGAAAAAAGTCGCCTAGAATTGATTGACTCTTATGAAACGACACTAGAAGGATGGGTCTACGCGCTGGATATGAGAGACAATGAAACCACAGGCCACTCAAAGCGGGTTACCGATTTGTCGGTACAATTCGCGAGGGCGGCAGGAGTACCAGAGAACCAGTTGCCGGATATCCGTCGTGGAGCACTCTTGCATGATATTGGGAAGATCGGAGTACCGGATTCGATTCTAAAAAAGCAGGGACCACTGACAGATGAAGAGTGGGTGGTGATGAAGAAACACCCCGAGGTTGCCCAGAAGATGTTGTCGAAGATCAAGTTTCTAAAGCCGGCGGTGGATATACCGTACTGCCACCATGAGAAGTGGGATGGAAGTGGGTATCCCCGGGGATTGAAGGGTGAGAAGATACCGCTGAGCGCGCGGTTGTTTGCGATTGTGGATGTGTGGGATGCATTGAATTCGGATAGACCATATCGAAAGGCATGGCCGAGGGAAAAGGCTCTGGAATACATCAAACAGGAGGCGGGAAAACACTTCGACCCACGACTGGTTGAGCTATTTATGAAGATGATCCAAGAGACAAAGCTGTAGAACGCATGAATGGTGCTACCGCATTTTTACCTGCTTAGGGACTTTTATGGTCATTGTATACCCCCCAGTTCCTGGATTCGTAAGGGCGGAAATGTTCGGCCCGCACGTTCGCGACTGTCACCCTCGCCATTGCTTGACCACGGGAGATGAATGATCCATAGTAGGTGCGTTATTTAATGTAAATCCAGCAGAAAGGAGGATGTGTCATGAACGACTCGGACAGCAGTCATAGTTGTCGCGTCAATACCGAGCCCGAAGATCCATTCCCGCGACAATCCACCAGACGGCTGGCACGCAGAAGGGCGCTCGATATCGCAGGGTAGGGCTCCCGCTTCTCACCTCCAGCTGTCTTGGAACGCGGCAGTAATTCGAGGTGACCTATGACTTTTCTCTCTTTGCGACGGCGTTTTGCCGCGAAAAAGACCGATTCAAAGAACGGCATGATCTCAAGCCTTGACGAGACACGGCTGATTCGACTGTGCACGATCCCTACTCAAGAGGCCTTTTCGGAGCTCAAGACTGACCAGTCTGGTCTTTCTGAGAAGGAGGCCGACCGTCGAGTCGCCGATTTCGGTAAAAATGAATTGTCCCAGATGCGGCAGTTGAGTTTCTGGGCCGATATGTTCGAGCGATTCAAGAGTCCGCTCGTCATTCAGCTTTTGTTGATCGCTGTAGTCTCGGGCCTCATCGGGCAGATGACCTCGACGATCATCGTGAGTTTGATGATTATCCTCAGTGTGGGGCTCTCCTACATTCTCGACAGCCGTTCGGCGCGCGAGGTGGAATCGCTCGGCAAACGCGTTCAGTCGCGCACGTATATCCTTCGTGATGGCGTGGAGACTGAAGTGCGAATGTCGGAGGTAGTTCCGGGCGATATTGTAGTGCTTCAGGCGGGCGCGATTGTGCCCGCCGATGTCCGCGTGATCTTCGCGAAGGATTTCTTCGTCAGCGAGTCGGCGCTCACGGGCGAATCGATGCCGGTCGAGAAGACGGCGGCGACCCCCGCGCAGCCTCCCCGCTCCGCGATTGGTTTATCCAATGCCTGTTTTATGGGTACGAGCGTTACGAGCGGTACGGCACGCGCGCTGGTCATCACGACAGGAACCAAGACCCTTTTTGGCGCCATATCAAAAAAATTGAGCGAGCGCCGCGAGGAAACGAGCTTCGATCTCGGCGTGCGCTCATTCACCTGGCTCATGATCAGGTTCATGCTCGTGATGGTCAGCACAGTGTTCCTCATCGTGGGGCTCACGAAGGGTAACTGGCTTGAGGCGCTCCTCTTCGCGCTCTCGGTGGCGGTCGGTCTCACTCCGGAGATGCTCCCCATGATCGTCACGGTGAACTTAGCGAAGGGCGCGCTCGCGATGGCGAAAAAGAAGGTCATTGTCAAGAAGCTCCCATCAATCCAGAATCTCGGCGCGATCGACATTCTCTGTACCGATAAGACCGGCACGCTCACTCAAGACCGAGTGGTGCTCGAACACCATGTCGATATCATCGGCGGCAAGAGCGATGAGGTCTTGAATTATGCCTACCTCAACAGTTACTTCCAGACAGGGCTAAAAAACCTACTCGACCGCGCGGTGATCGAGCATACCGACCTCAATGTGGACGAGTGCAAGCTCGTCGACGAGCTCCCTTTCGACTTTCAGCGCAGGCGCATGTCGGTCGTGGTCGAGTACGAGGGCGACAACGTCCTCATCTGCAAGGGCGCGGTCGAGGAGATTTACTCCTGCTGCACGCACTACCAGATTGATGAGGACATCTACCCGCTCATCGACATGATCCGCGCCGACCTTTTCGAGGAGGTCGAGAAGCTCAACCGCGAGGGTTTCCGTGTGCTCGGCATCGCGTACCGCGAGTTTCCGCGCACGAAGGCGACTTTCTCGGTGCAGGACGAGAGCGAGCTCGTGCTGCTCGGCTACATCGCCTTCATGGATCCGCCGAAAGAATCCGCCTCCGAGGCCATCAAGCTGCTCTCGAAGACGGGCGTCAGTATCAAGGTGCTCACCGGCGACAACGGTCTCGTCACCGAGAAGGTCTGTCGCGACGTGGGCATTCCTTTCGGCTCCTCGATGACCGGCAGCGAGCTGAGCGCGCTTGAAGGTGAGGCGTTTTCGGCCAAAGTCAAAGAGTGCGATGTTTTTGTCAAACTGACGCCGAGCCAGAAAGAACGAATCGTAAACGAGCTGCGACGGCAGGGACATGTGGTCGGATTCATGGGCGACGGCATCAACGACGCTACTGCACTCAAGGCCGCCGATGTCGGAATTTCGGTCGATTCCGCCGTCGATGTGGCGAAAGAGGCGGCCGACATCGTGCTCCTCGAGAAGAGCCTCCTCGTGCTCGAAGAAGGCATTATGGAGGGCCGGCGCATATTCGCGAATATCATCAAGTATATCCGCATGGGCGCGAGCTCCAACTTCGGTAACATGTTCAGCGTGCTCGGTGCGAGTTACCTCTTTCCCTTCCTCCCCATGCAGCCGCTGCAGATTCTCACGAATAACTTGCTGTACGACTTCTCGCAGACCGGCATCCCCATGGACAATGTCGACCCCGAACTCGTCGCGCGCCCGGTAAAATGGGATATCCGCAATATTAAGCGTTTTATGCTCTTTATCGGGCCCATAAGCTCGATTTTCGACTACGCGACCTTCGCCCTTATGTGGTTTTTCTTCGGCGCCAGCGGCTATCTGAATCCTGCGTTTTCATCGGGACAGAAGGATCTTTTGATGCGCCTCTTCCAGACCGGCTGGTTCGTCGAGTCGCTGCTCACACAGACTTTAATTGTGCATATCATCCGGACGAGGAAGGTGCCCTTCTTCCAGAGTAGGGCATCGGCGCCGACAATACTCACCACGCTGATTGTGATGGCGATTGGGGCTTGGCTTCCATATTCGCCGATCGCCCCGCTTCTGGGACTCCTTCCTCTCCCAGGGATCTACTGGGTGTGGATCGTGGGATTTTTGCTCGCCTACTCGGTAATAACGCACCGAGTCAAGCGATGGTTTATTCGGCGTTTTGAAGGAGCTTGATTATGGATTCGATACTCGACGCATTGCAGGAAGGGAGGCTTTTCGAACTTCCGGAGAACGATAAGAATCACGCGCTACAGTTTCTCGCGCACATTATCGAGGCCTTTCCCCAGATTCCCACAGGCACGGATATCGTCGGCAGTGTGATGGCGCGCGAAAAATCTATGAATACCGCGCTGGGGCGTGGGTGGGCCTGCCCACACGCGCGCGTCGACTTTGAGGAAGACCTCATGTGCGTTATAGGCTGGAGCCCTACAGGAATCGATTACGGCGCTCCTGATGGCATCAAGGTGTCGATCATCACGATGTATTTTGTCCCGTCGAATCAGCGCAACCATTACTTGCGTGAAATATCGATCATGGCGAAAGTGCTCAAGTCCTTGCCCGAGAACAACCGTCTCTCCAGCATCCGAGAGCTCAACGATGTACGCAATTACCTTCTGGATATGATCACCGCGAGCAAGGAAACAATCGGACCGGACGCGCGCGCCCGCATGATCCGCCTGCAGTCGAAGGCAGCCATCGCCTCGCAGCCCCTCTCCGACCTCTCGAATTTCGTAATCGAACCAGTCTCCATCATTGTCGGATCAAATCTAAAGCCCGTTGCGCTCACGCAGAATCTCGAACTCATGAACAGCATCGAAAAAATCCCCGACCTCACCGAGCGTCTCGACGCCGACGGATCCTATCAGAATGGGACGTGGAAAATTGTGCGCCGGAGCGTCACCGCGTACCAGGGCGGCCGCACCATGTACGACTGCATCGCGCTCATGGCGGCGAGAGGGCCGCAGAAATAAGAGAGATTGTATCGAAAATCATGGACCTGCCGCGGCGCGTTGCTGTGTATGTGTGTGGTTGATTGAATCGCGCGAATATTCGAAGGCATCCTGTATCTCTCTATTGACAGACTTTTGCATTGTTTCTATATTCTGCAACTAAATTGCACGGCAGAATATAAAGAAATTCTGATATTCTAATATCCACACAAGAAGGGAGACTGCATGTCCATCAGGGAGAAATTCGAAACGATGAAGAAAAATGGAATCGAGGTGCCGCGCCCGCTCTCGAGTGGCTCGCAAATCAAATTGAGTGAGGGGAGCAAAACAGCATGACACTCACTGCGGCAATTCTCTTCAAGGGTCTCCTCGCGGCGCTTATCGTTGGTTTCGTCACAGCTTCCATCAAATCCTGGGTCGACCGCGTCTTTCTCGTTATCATGCTCGTGAGCATTGTTGGCCTCCCCATTACCACTGCGATTGTGATAAATCTAGGGGTGGTGGCCCTCGCGTCCCTTATGATGGTCATCCGGCAGCGCAAGATGCTCCAGAATGCTGTCCCTGGTGGTGGATCGGAATGGTATCTTGTTGTGATTCCCACTGTGGTAGGTGGAATTGGAGGGCGTCTTCTCTCGTCGCGGCTGTCGCCAGGATTTCTGATCGGAACGCTCGGTATCTACGCGATTGCGGTCGGACTGCGCATACTTCTCATAAGGCCTCTCCCAGAACGAGAGACCAAGGCGCATCCCGCTTGGATGACCCCGGTCAGTTTTGGAAGCGGGATTCTCACTGGAATTCTCTCAGCGGGAGGAAAGCCTTTCGCGGTGCCGCTTTACAACAACGCGATGGGCCACCACCCGCAGCGCGCTTATGCGCTTGCTTCGCTCGGCGTCGCCTACGCCGCGTTCGCGGCCTTGGCCACTCAATTCGTCGCGCTCGGAGCGCCGAATGGCTCGGAGCTTCTTTTTTTGGTGTACGAGTTCGCGCTTGTGACTCTCGTGGCGCTGTTCGTCAACAAATTCTGGACTGAGAAACTCAATAAGATCGTGAATCTCACCATCGCTCCGATCCTCATCATCGTGGGGATTCGCTTTATCATGATGGCGTTCAAGTGACGATCGAAGAGGTCAAAATGCCTTAGACCTCGCAAATTCGGACAGATCTTACGATGTTGTCGTAACCGTGTTCCAAGGAGGCCAAGGGTCAAATGTTCCTCGAGCACGAATAGAATCGATAGTACATTCAGGCCAAAGAGGCCGCAGAAGAGCGGTTCGACTCTTGATGGCGAACTAAACCTGATTGACTCAAATTTTAACTAAGAATACCATTTTAATTGGCGATGGAGTCCGCCATAAAGCGCCGAACATCGGATAATGACTCCTGGGAATGGACTCATTATAAGAGTCTCAACTAGGAGGATGAAAATGAGCGCGCTCATCGTTGTAAACCCACAGTGTGTTTGGCGAAGGTACTTTCATGTTGCGTGATGGAGCGATCGCGACATGGTCGGAGGTCGTGAATTCGCTGGCGGATGTACGCGAAAACGTCCGACAATCGATA
Organism: Leptospira biflexa; assembly: GCA_020721875.1. GTDB lineage: Bacteria > Spirochaetota > Spirochaetia > Treponematales > Rectinemataceae > Rectinema. The sequence goes on along the minus strand of DYLX01000018.1, from coordinate 20,401 downwards.
TTTCAATCGTTTTCTTCATTCCCGTATTGCGTTTTATCTCCTACCTTTGCGGGGAATTATGGAAGATCGAAATCGACCTATCTCTGTCTGGGCGATGGGAAGATTGGCGTGGTGCGCGCTGAAAATAAACCCCTTCAGGCTGTTTATACGCCGCTCTCGGAAATCGACGCGCTTGAAACAGGCACGGAGCTACTGAGTTCGTGGATTACGATCCATTTTCATAAGCAAAAAATATCGGTGTTTTTCAACTCAGTGAATAAACCCCTCTATGCGCGATTCATTGATGCGTTCCGCACTTCGCGCGAGTCCACAGGCAGTACCGCTTCATCGTCCACACAAAAGGACATCGAAGCTTATTTTACATTCATACGAAGAAAAGACTTTAAGTATGACACCTATCCTCGTCTGGTCCTTGGGAATCGTTTGCCTTCATCTTCTTTTTACCACCCGGAAACAGGCATCGCTCGTGCACTATTGGGCACGCGGGTTATAAGCTCTTATCTTTTGGTTTCGGCTGGAGGACTCCTTTATTCCTTTTCCGAAGCCCGGATCATACGCTATGCCCGCTCGGTAAACTATTCAATGGTCATCCGTTATATTCCAATCGATACGACACTGGTAAGGAATCAAATCGATGTAAAAGATGACTACTCTCTTCAATCCTTTATGAGATTGAATTCGTCGCTGCTCGAGATTCCCGTCGGGACCACATTTACCGAGAAGTTCTCGGTATTCTGCCAGGAAAGTTCGATCTCGGTGTCGCCCTCCTCAAGCGGGAAATCTTGAACGCCGTAGAGTCTCAATTCAGGCGAGCGATCTATCTCAATACAATCGCCGGATCTAGGCAGTGGCAGGCTCAATGCGCCTCGACACAAGTTGCGTTATCAGATTCCATGGAACTTTTATTTCTGATGGATGTCTCTTTGCTTTCTCCAAACACCCTCCGGTAGAGATATTCGCCGTGGCTCCGCTGCGACGGAGCGCCTTCCACGATTCTGAAGGTACAGTGTGCATCAGTATGCGATTCGGTCCGCAAAAGCAGGGGGCGGCTATTAGCGAATTTCTCAAAACTCGAAGCAAAGGTGTAGAGGTGGGTCACGAAGTATGTACGCACACCACGTTCCACGAGCGCTCGCACGATTTGCATCGCGATCTCCGAGCCTTCGCGCTCATTCGTCGAAGCAAATGATTCATTGAAGAGGATAAGAGCGTCTGGGTGCAGTTGGTTCGCAATAGTCTCCATTCTCGCGAGCTCTTCGTCGAATTTACCGCTCTGCATCGTGCGATCTTCCTTCCGTCGATAGTGCGTAAAGACACCGCTCGCGATGTCAGCGGAGAATGAGACCGCCGACACAAACATACCGCACTGCATCATGAGCTGAGCGACGCCGACGCTGCGGAGGAATGTTGATTTCCCACCCTCATTGACACCGGTGATGATGACGGGATTCTTGCCGCATGCCCGAATATCGCTCCCGACGGTTTTTTGTCCTGTATGCAGTGAGAGGCAGATGTTGTAGAGTCCGGTGAATTCATCACCAAGCGAACCTTCGGGTTTCGGTACAGGAAAGCATATTGATTCGCCTAGCGTTTCTAGCTTCTCTCGCACGTTGAGACATCCAACATAAAAGGCGATCTCCGCGAGGAGCATTTTAAAGAAACTCTCGATGTGATCTGCGGCCTGCGCGAGTGCATTGGCACCAAAATTCAGTCCCCGATCTTTTAATTCACCAAGGGATCTTGCTCCTGCTTCGTCTCGGGGGCTGATAGAAAATGAATAGCTCGCTACTCGTGGCTGAAATACGCGCTGCAGCCAGCTACGCCCAAAGTTTTTTGATTTTCTTAGGATATGGTGCTGCGACTCGAGCCCTTCACCCAGTGTCGCACTGATAAGCGTGCCTTCTTTGAATTCGACATACTTTAAGTGGTCTTTCACAATATCGAAATATTCATCGTCGAGTTCGCTTCGGATCATCGAAAAAAATCGTGTAAATCCCTCAGATTGAAACCCTGCCGCATTGTCTGCGAGCTGGCGAAGGTGTGCGAGAAATGGCAGGTACATCTCAATCATTCGCGCGGCGCTGTGCAGAACAGCACCTGGATAGATTGTGTAGATCCCGTACCAATTTCGGCGCTTGCTCTCAATCGCCTCGGTGGCTATGGCGTACAGCTCGCGAATCATTCTGCGATTTGCAAGAGCATCCTTGAGTAACTCCTGGCGGTAGAGAATTTCTTTAATATTTGAAAGACTCGTAAGGATGGCGGTCTTAGATATTTCATAAATATGTTTATCGTCGCCTGACATCGCGTTGAGCAGAATATCGAGTTCGAGATCCTGCATGAGGGCATCGGCATTTTCCGGGAGTTTGGCACTTGCGTCGAAGTCGTGGTCACGAAACATTAAATACGCTTTCATGATGCGATCCTCCTTCTGAGCTGTTCATACGTGAGCCCGTGTTTTTCGGCGAGCGCCCGGGCGTACGCAAGGCCATCCGCTGGTCTTCGTTCGATCTTGAAGGTACGGATTGCGGGGTCCTTTGGATCGACCGCGACCACAAAACTTGCAAACTTTTCTCCTAAAGTGGCGAGTTCGTCGAGGAACGTAACACATACGCTAATGGCGTCGAGTGCAGCGATTCGCTCCATGACCTTGCGGCTCAGGAAGATCGAATCTTTAAGGGTTGTTGAAGTAAAAACCTCATTGAGAATGAGAATGCTGCGAGAAGTGGCTACCTCAAGACTCCTGTGAATCGCAACCAATTCTTCGTGCAGTTTCCCGCGGTGACTCTTCATGCTCTCTTCGCGCTCAAAGTGGCTATATATCATATCGAAGAGGAAGAGCTTAGCTTCCTCAGCCGGTACGAGGCAGCCTATAGACGCAAGGTGATGGAGCTGTCCAAACACTCTCGCGAAAGTAGTTTTTCCACCCTGATTAGGCCCAGTTACGACCAGAATGCGTTCGGAACCAGAAATAGAAAAATCGTTCTTTACGATGGGGTGCGCTGAGAGTACGACTTTCTTCGCGAGCGCGATATCAAAAATACCCCGCGCTGAGATCGCTTTATTGTCCATCGATATCGCAGGGAGACACAAGGCGAGCCCAGCCTTGCGTAGAGGCTCAATGTAGTCGAGCCATGAGAGATAAAACTGTACCTCGCGCTCGAAAACGTCGATTGTTTCATCGATGAACGATTCATGAGTCGAATAAAAGGTAAGGAGTCGTCTGAAAAGTTCAGGAAATAGCTTTGCGACACATTCAAGAATCCCTGCCTGCACATGGTCCACCCCCGCAGATTCTGGATATTTCTTGAGGTAACTCTTTACCTCTCCCTGGCTAAAGCGTCGGAATGTCGCATCGATATCGGCTCCATAGTCGGGTTCTCCGTCGTACTTCTGAACCTTCACGGTGAGGTCTTTGATGGTAATGTTGTACTGTACCTCCCCCATGTCGTGAGTAAGCCCATCGATCTCGGCAGAAAAATGGCCGAACGACTCTCCGGCAACATAGCTTTGCAGAAACGAGTTAAATCCTCGGAGAGCACGCGAGTTGAGAATACAGCCTTGCATATCGTCTGCGAGTGTTCTCACCGCATCGCGATAATCCTTCGCTGCCTTGAGGAACCAACCTTTACGGTGCCATGTGCTGTAAATTCTTTCGAGAGATTCAAGATTCCGCCGCATGCGCTGTATGCGTTCCGAGAAGAGATTCAATGCTGTACGAAGCTCAGGGGTTTCCAGATCGCGAAATACATCCTGGCGGTAGGAAATTTCATCTACAGATTTTAGAGGCCGATAAAAGTGGCGTTCAAACTTGTAAAAGGCTTTATCTTTAATGAGCGTGTCTGCCACCTGGTCAAGATTAAGATCTGTGAAATACGATGGCATTTCTGTAGCCGCAGTCCTGCGCGGATCGTTCGGATTTTCAAAAAGAACACTTACTGCAATCATACGTTTCTCCTTTTCTGGCTCCTAATCCAGTTCAAACATCGAAGAGAGGAGTCGTCAGCAAAGGGAAATTCTTTGCGCTTCGGTAACGGTAACCAGGTGAACTCCATCACCTTTAATATGAAGAAACTAATTCCACATCACGCCTTTACTTCTTTGTTTCAGCGCGCAACGCGCTCTTTGCGCTCAAGAAGAAGAATGGAATAGCGATCAACTGGAGCATAATGGAAAAAATGACAGCCGCATGTATCGACGCGTCGTAAATGAGACCAAACGCAGCGCTTCCCGCGAACCACGCGATTCCATAGATCATATTAAAAAAACCATATGCGGTTGCCCGCTTCTCTTTGTGGGAGAATTTTGCGATTGCGGCACGCATAATCGACTCTAGGGCTCCCATGCCGATACCCCATAGCACCACACCAATAAGCCCGGCGGCCATAACCCAGCTTCCTGAGAGCGACAGCGGCGGCAGAGAGACCAAAGCTCGAGAGAAAGGGGCCAGTGATGCTCCGCGCGCCCTCATGCGTCATATCCGAGAAAAGGCTTACTATCCCAAAGAGCACAATAAAAGCGTAGGCTGATGTAAGCGAAGCCGATACTGGTTTGTTTTTTGGAGAGCCGTTGTTGCGCAAGATATTTCTCCTTTAATTTACAGTTGCCCCACGTGCATTTTCACGTTGGGGCAGCCGTCGTGAATCTCTATTTCTTCAGTGCTTCCGAAACGGCTACTGCTACGGCAACCGAAGCACCCACCATGGGATTGTTTCCCATGCCTATGAGTCCCATCATCTCGACATGCGCGGGAACTGAAGATGAGCCTGCGAATTGCGCGTCGGAGTGCATGCGGCCCATGGTGTCCGTCATGCCGTAGGAAGCAGGGCCCGCCCGTGATATGCCCCTTTGGCAAGAGGGCACATGTGCTCGACTTCAGTGGAATACGTCATCAACTCCTCCATAGGAAGCTATATTTAATGCGCAAGCGCGATCGTAATTGAATCGCGCCTGGTCATTCTCAAAAATTTCCCTGCTTTACCTACACCAGTGCTCTGTTTTAGCCCTTTTTCTATCATGATAGCTACCACATCCTCTAACGTAGTTGATCCCGTAATGCTGATGTTGTCTCGTTTCATAATTTCCGACACATTACGAGATTTGAAACAATGATTTAGGCACATTGAGAAGTCGCAACCAAAAAGGTAGGTTCGATAGAGAATCCGCCTCAATAGATGTCCATACAAAGGGTTTAAGGAATTTGCGGTAGATATCAAATAAAGATTGATTGAGCAGGATGTTTTATCTGTCGAAATGAAATTGATTTTGCTCATAATACCCCTCCCTTTGAAAAGTCGCAGGAGTTGTTAGCCGGAGGGGCAGTTGGGGGTAATAGCGCAATTTTTTTTGCACTCTATAACCCGCAGGCGAACTCCATCGCCAAACAAAAGGATAAATATTTTTTAATAGAATGTCAATGTAATATATGGTTCCCAGGCTCTTCTTTATAATCTCGAAATGCTTGTCAAAGCTGGAGAGCGGCAGAGCTTTCTGAAACGCGTTTTTTATTAAATCGGTCTTGGTTTTGCCGCAGGTTATCTTCATGGCTTCTTTGACGAGATAATTGAGTAAATCTGGTGTCGTTCTCATGCATGCACTAAATTGCTCACCAATGATTGAAGTTTGATATATAACAGCCCCAATTGCCGAGCGGCTATACTCTGCCGCAAATTCTCGGTTATCGATTCACTTCTCTAAAATACCCTATGAGCGCGTCGCGGCCCTCGCTGAGGCGCTGTGCGTAGAATTGCTGAATTTCCGAGTATGGGTAATCGTTTGGGAGGTACTTCGCGGGTATGGGCGGCTCGCCGGCCTCGATGCGCTCCCAGTGGACCGCGCCTACGTAGAGCAGCCGTCGCGCCAATTCGTTTTGAGAAAGATCGTCGGGGAGGAATGAGGTGAGGAGGGCTAGGTAATCGCGCAGCTCGGCGCGTCTCGCCTCGAGGTCGAAGAGATGAAGAATGCGCGCGATGAGGTGCTCATCGTCGACGTCGGGGCAGGTGAAAAGATAGAAGTGATCTTCGAGGCCGAGTTCGCGTATCGCGGTTCGGAGCCCTGTCGTCTCGATTCGCCCTTGGATGTAGGTATTCTGGGCGAGTTTACGAAAACCGTAAGACTTAAGCAGATTTCGAAGGGCTGCGCGGTCGTCCTGCTCTTCGGCTTTAAAAGAGAAAACCGCGAGCAGAAAGCCGTCTGGTCGCGGTGCACTGTGTATTTGGCTCGTGCCCATCTCAAAGGTGGCTGGGGCAAGCGAGTAGCGGTTACGGCCCGCTTCGTCGACCTCGACCAAGATTGAGCCCTCGGCTCTGGCCCTCGAGAGGGCTGTGCGGACCGCGCCATCCTCGATGCCGCAGAAGCGCGCGAAGTCGCGAATACCCTCGAGGCTCGGCAAGGGAAGGTCGACCATAGAGAGAAAGCCTGTCCTGAACACAATCGGCGTGTGGATCGCCGCCCTCGTGGAGAGCGGGTAGGTAGACATGAAGTTTTGTGTGCTCAGCATTGCCCTCTTCTTTATTTCTGGTGGAATTTGAACCAGAGACTCGTCGTCACTACCCAGATTATCACCATGAGGACAATATTGAGAATAGCCGCCGGTTTGTCGTGAAAAAAGGCAATAGTCTTGAAGCGCGGGATCAGCTCCGAGCCCTTTTCTCGAAGGAGCACGCGAGCTGCGGCCTGCAGAAAAGACATGATGAACCAACCGATGGCCACATTCACCGCGAAACTGACGGGATTGAACGCAATCTTTGGCATAGTGATCTCCTGTTGTTACAGTAATAATCTATGTATGTATATTATGTAACAATTGGAGATCTGTCAAGAGGTGTTGTTACAAAAAAATATTATGTGTAATTATTATGTAACGAGCTTGAAAAGTTCGCGCATGAAATGTTCACGCCTGCCGCAATTCGTAAACATTTTTTATGAGAAAAGCGTTTTTGTTCATGTGGAGAGACTGATCGAAAAAGCTTGCGATATCGGCTCGCAATTCAAACTGTGCACGCAGGCTGACCGCCTCGTATTGGTCGTGTGGTTATCTGAATCGCGAAAGTTTAATCCTCCACAGTCGGTTGTGTGTCGATCTCGGATGAATTTTCCGGTGTGGAGGATTCTTTTTCTGCCCGCTTTTCGGCCTTTTTGAGCATTTTTTCTTCGCGCTTCTGCTTTTTGGCGAGTTCACGCTGTCGCTTTTCGTAGGAATAGTTCGGTTTCATGGTTGAGGCCTCCAAGCGGTTATTTTTTATGGTCTGTTGCTAAATCAGTAGGAGCTTCTGTAGCGGTCGCGGCCACGGTCTTCGCGTGGCTTGTCCAAGGCTTCGTTCGCCTTAACGACACGGCCGTCGAGATCCTGGCCGTTGACACCCGCGATGGCAGCCTGGGCCTCAGCATCGTTGCTCATTTCGACAAAACCAAAACCTTTTGATCTTCCGCTCGCGCGGTCCATCACGACACGAGCCGACTCTACATTTCCGAAGGCCTCGAAACGCTGTCTTAGAGAATCATCGGTCGTGGAGTAGCTCAGATTTCCTACATAGATTTTTTTGCCCATAATGGCATTCCTCTTTCCAGGGTCTCGCGCGGTCCTCTCTTGGCGGGAGTGGGCGAATCCTGGTTTTCAATTGCGTACATGCGCTAGATGCGCATGGCGATCATATTCGGTATTTTGCCGTGCATGATCTGGAAAGCTCTTGGATACTCGGTTTGGCGGTTACTTTTCGGCAGGCTGAACGAACGTGAACAATCAGTGAAAAGCTGCGGCAACGTTGTCTCTTCCATCTCTCTTTTTTTGATGATACCACAATTAAAAAAAAATAGCACCTAGGGGGGTAGGCAATAGTAAATATGAGCCCCGCACCTACATTATCACTTGTGAATTTCGCGGATTGCACATACAATCTCAATGTAAATGATTGTTTACAGGAGGTGCTTCAATGACATTCAAGAAGTATGCGTTCCTCGCGCTGGCGATCGCCATGATTACGGTACCGGTTTTTGCCAAAGCCGGCCAAACGCTCGTCGTCTACTCCAGTGTCGATGAAGTGAACGCGAAAAAGATCTTCGACGCGTTTACCGCGCAGACTGGTATTACTGTGCAGTTCGTGCAGCTCTCTTCAGGGCCTGCGTACGCGCGAATCAAGGCTGAATCCGCGAATCCGCAGGCGGATGTGTGGTTCGGCGCACCGAGCGAAAACCACATTGTGGCCAAAGAGGATAAGCTGACCGTGGCTTACAAGGGGCCGAATTTCGACAAACTCGGCAAGGAATTCAAGGATCCGGACGGTTACTGGCGAAGTTTCTATATGAACCCGATGGCGTTTGCCGTCAATAAGGAAGTGCTCACGCGTATGGGCGCTCCCAAGCCAATGAGCTGGGCGGATCTTCTCAACCCCGCTTACAAAGGCCAGATCCAAATGCCTTCGCCCCAGTCTTCGGGCACCGCCTACAACGTTGTTGCTTCGCTCGTGGTGTTGATGGGCGAAGACAAGGCCTTCGACTACATGAAGAAACTCGCGCCGAACATCCAGACCTACACATCCTCGGGCACCGCACCCTCAAAGGCTGTTCAGGTCGGTCAGTGTGCCATCGCGCTCCAGTTTACGCCTGCTTTTTTCGAGGCGATCGATAAGGGATTCCCTGTCGAAGTCATTTTCCCGAAGGAAGGCGTGTGGTTTGAGGCTCCCGCAGTCTCCATTCTGAAGGGTGCGAGAAACCTGGAGGAAGCGAAGACCCTCGTCGATTGGCTGTCTTCGGTGCAGGGGCAGAAAGTGTACACGGATCAGAAAACCTATTTCTATCCGGTTATCGCCGGTGTTCCCCTCGGGCCGGGTATGCCCGCATTCGAGTCACTCAAGACGATCGATGTCGATGTAATCTGGGCGGGAGAGCAGAAGAAGCGCCTCGTCGGCCGCTGGGTGAACGAAGTTCTCAGCGCAAAGTGAGCGCGTGATGCGATCAATCGGATTGAGGGCGGCAGCCGATCTCAGGCGAGCCGCCCGTGATCCGGTGTTGCTGGCGGTAATTCTGCTAGTCACCGGATCACTCTTGATATTTGTGGTCTATCCGCTTGTATCGGTGGGGGCGGCGAGCCTCGATACGGGTGGTGGCACCCTGGGGCTCAAGGTCTATACCGATGTCGCGAAATCTGCATATATCCGCAAGGCTTTCTGGAACAGCCTCATGATGAGCTCACTGACCGCGCTCATCGGAAGCCTCCTCGGCTTTATATTCGCCTTTGCGGTGGCGCGCGCTAAGATTCCTTTTTTGAAATTTTTTAACACGATCGCGGTGATCCCGATCGTGTCGCCGCCCTTCATTGGTGCGCTTGCGATTATTATGCTGTTCGGCAACAATGGACTCATCACTTGGAATCTGCTCAAGATTCAGAATTTTCCTATCTATGGGTTCAACGGGCTCTTGCTCGCGCAGGTAGTGACCTTTTTCCCTGTATCTTATTTGACTCTGAAGGGTGTTCTCGAGTCGATAAACCCCATCCTCGAGGATGCGGCGCTCGATCTTGGAGGCACGCGCTGGAAAGTCTTTATGCGCGTTACGTTGCCGCTGGCCTTCCCGGGCATCGCAAGTTCGATCCTGCTGCTCTTCGTCGAGACTCTAGCCGATTTCGGAAACCCGCTCATTCTGGCGGGCAGCAAATTCCCGATTCTGTCGGTGCAGGCGTACCTCGAAATTGTCGGTATGTACGATCTTCCTAAAGGCGCGGCGATCTCGATTCTTCTCCTTGTGCCATCGCTCATAGCCTTCTACCTTCAGCGCAGGCTCGTGAGCAGGCACAAGTACACTACGGTGACAGGAAAACCACAGCAGTCCACCACGCAGATCGTGAGTCCTGGCGCGCGCGTCGTGCTCTTCGTGATCTGCACATTTGTCGCACTCATTGTAGTGTTGATTTACTTTTCGATCATTGTGGGGGCCTTCGCCAAGGTGTGGGGTTTTGACCACCGCCCCACGCTTGACCACTTTAAGTTTGTATTCGGCGTAGGGTTCAAGGCGGTGCGCGACACGCTTATAATCGCGGGCTCCGCGACACCTTTCGCGGGGATTCTGGGGATGGTGATCGCCTACCTTGTGATGCGTGTGCGTTTCCCTGGTCGGCGCTTTGTCGAGTGGGTGAGCATGCTGAGTTTTGCAGTACCAGGGACAGTTATCGGTATTGGTTATATTTTAGCCTTTAACCACAGGCCGCTCGTGCTTACAGGTACGCTTGCAATTTTGCTGCTCAATTTTATTTTTAGGTACATCCCTGTGGGCATTGAATCGGGCAAGGCGATCCTCTCGTCCATCGACCCTTCGATTGAGGAAGCAGCGATCAATCTGGGTGCCGATGCGCGGAAAACTTTTGGGCGAGTAACGCTGCCGATGATTTTGCCGGCTTTCTTTTCAGGTCTGGTGTTTGCCTTCGTACGTGGAATGACCGCAGTGAGCGCGGCCATTTTCCTCGTGTCATCGAGGTGGAATCTCATGACAGTGCATATTATGGCCCAGGTAGAGTCGGGGAACCTCGGTGCAGCGGCGGCCTATAGTCTCATCCTCGTGCTCATTGTGACGGTGGCGATTTCGCTCATCAGGGTTGTGCTGAAGGCTCAATACGCAAAATTCGGCGGCTCGATGCTGCATTTTTAGGAGCATCCATGAATGTGAAGCTTGTAAATATCACGAAGGAATTCATCGATCCTGAGCGAGAGAGCGGAAAGCTCGTTGCGGTGAAAGATTTTAATCTGGAAATCGAAGAAGGAGAGTTTGTAACCCTCCTCGGGCCATCGGGCTGTGGCAAGACAACGACACTCAGGATTATCGCAGGTTTCGAAACGCCAAACGCGGGAGAAATTTTTATCGGCGCAAAGAACGTGAGCGCCGATCCACCGAATAAGCGTGATACTTCGATGGTGTTTCAAAGCTATGCGATTTTTCCGCATATGTCGGTGGAACAGAATGTGGGGTTTGGCCTCGAGCTCAAGGGAAAGCCCAAAGCGGAAATTGCGGTTGAAGTCAGGAATATTATGAGCGCGATGGGGATCGAGGAACTTGCGCGGAGACGCCCCGACCAGCTCTCGGGTGGACAGCAGCAGCGTGTAGCCCTGGCCCGAGCGATTGTGAACCGGCCAAGCGTGCTTCTTTTCGACGAACCGCTCTCAAACCTCGACGCGAAGCTCCGCGAGCAGATGCGCGTCGAAATCCGGAGGATTCAGCAGACTTACAAAATTACGAGCATCTATGTTACACATGACCAGGCGGAGGCGATGACCGTCTCCGACAGGATCGTGGTAATGAACCGCGGAACCATTATGCAGGTTGGTACGCCTTTCGAGATCTACTCGCGCCCCGAGAATCAGTTTGTTGCGGACTTCATCGGCCGAGTCAATCTATTGCCGGTTACAGTTGAAAAGCTCACAGAGCACGGCTGTGTCGCCGTCGACGCGCAAGCGCGGAAACTTGAAGCAGCGTCGGCTGCACGTGGTGTTGAAGTCGGCAGAAAAGCTTTTCTCATGCTACGGCCTGAGTCGCTCTCGGTCGAGAAAGACACGGAGGCAAACGGTTTTGGCGTGGGTGAATCCTCAGACATGCCTCAGCGAATGCTCTTCGCGCGTGGAGTCATTGAGAAATCGGTCTACCTTGGTGCTACTGTTGAGTATGAGATTGATGCTTCGCTCGATCGTCCGGTGTTGGCGGTATCGCACGACCCTGTGGACGTGGGGTTCTGGCACCCAGGAGACCCTGTTGCACTGCGCTACAACCCTCGAGCTGCTCACCTTTTCCCTCGTTGAAAGGTATCCCACAAGGCAGAAAAATAAAGAAATACTTCCCGGATTTTGCGGTCGCACGCTGATTTTGCAATATTGCTATATCCGGCATATAAATATGAAAAAAGCCCTATATTTAGCATATCTTGACATATTTTGCGCAGAATAATAAAATGCCGCACATAAGAGCAGACGCGGCGCTTCGTTGGAGCGCCAGCTCTGCGCTTTGTGTTCCTTTTTGGAGGATTGTATGAAGCTGGTTAAGGTAATCGGTGCTGTTCTCGTCGCGCTATTGCTGTTCTCGTGCGCGCCGAAGCTTGCCCAGAAGGATCTCGATACGGCCAATGCCGCGTTTGCTGATGCCCAGAACGCTAAAGCTGATGTGTATGCTCCTGACGCATTCAAAGCCGCTCAGGACGCCAAGGCCGCGCTCGACGCGGAGCTCGCCGCTCAGGATGCCAAGACCTCTGGAAAGTCCTACAAGCAGGCGAATGATCTGATCAAAGCCTTCGCTGATGCGAGCACCAAGGCAAAAGAGGCCGCCGTGACCGGTATGGATCAGGCAAAGAACGATGTTGCCCAGCTCATTACCGATACTGATACTGAGTATGTCGCTGTTCAGGCTCTCGCCGCCGCCGCGACCAAGGATGCCAAAAAGGCAGCCAAGGCCAAGCTCAACGTGAAGGACGTGAACGCGAAGGTTGCCGCCGCCGGTCAGGCTATCACCACCGCCAAGGCCGCGAACGATGCTCAGGACTATATGGGTGCCAAAGACCAGCTCACTGCGGTTAAGGCTAGCCTCGACGAGCTCAAAGCCGCACTCGAAGCCGCAGGATTTGTTGCGCAGTAATTCTTAATCCGCGATCCGTGAAGCGGACACACACGAGAGGCTGTCTCCCGCAAGGGGGGCGGCCTTTTTTTACATTCCATTCCAAATTTGCTATATTTGGAGCATGCTGCAGATTTTTAAATCATATAAAGTATTGGCGGAGAGCCCGCTTGATGTCATTGCGTTTGAAGAGTATCTCGTCAATTCGATGCGCACTCAGAGTGCCACGCTTCTCATCTATGTGAATCCACCTTCCGTGATTATCGGCCGCAACCAAAACTACTGGAGGGAAGTGTCGCCTTCCTGCTCTCTGCCGGTGTTTCGCCGGGTGTCAGGGGGAGGGGCGGTCTACCACGATGAGGGCAATGTGAACTGGTCGCTGATAGTGCCTAGGGTGCTGCACTCTCAGGAAGATGAGCTTGCGCTAGTGGCTCGCTCTTTGTCTGAGTTAGGAATTCATGCCCGCCCCGGGGAACGGGGCGGGCTTTTTATCGCAATGGCCGATGGGGAGACGCTGGGGAAAATCTCTGGAACCGCCCGGCGCTTCGGCACTCACAATGTCCTCCACCATGGGACGCTGCTCGTATGCGCGGATATTGATGCGCTCAGGGCTTCTCTCGGAGGAATGCACCTCTTCGAGGATAGCTCGATCGCGTCGGTGCCCGCGCAGCCGGTGAACCTCTCGCGCTTAAACCCTTCCATTACTGTCGACATGGTGATCGAGACACTCTCGAGGGCGCTCGCGGGGACTTCCCCTGAAATTATCGATTTGCGTCGGCCTTGGCGAGTTCCGGAAGTTCTCTCAGTCGATACGGATCCGGCCACCATCGCGGAGTACTCCGATTTGCGCGTGCAGTTCGGCTCGCGAGAGTGGATTCTCGACCGAAGCCCGCCGTTTTCGTTTACTGTGTCGAGCGGGAAGGGTCGGGCTGTGGTCAGTGTCCAAGAAGGAAAGATCGCGGCAGCCAGGCCGCTCGATGCATCCGACGGCTCTTCCGTAGAACTGGCCTTGCACATCGAGGCGCGTTACAGCGGGACTCGATTCGATTTTATGGTTCCCAAAAACATGGAAAAGGAGCAGATATGGATCAACTCACCGCGCTGAAAGAGGCTCGAGAACTCATCGATGAGGCGAAATACGGCATTCTCGCGACAGTCAGCGCCGAAGGCTCTCCGGAACAGCGATGGATGAGTCCTGTGCGGCTGCCGCGTTTTCCCGATTCGCTCTTCTGCGTGACCTCTTCCCGATTTGGGAAGGTTGTGCAGCTCGAGACGAATCCTCAGGTGTCGTGGATATTCCAGCCGATCGGGCTCGACCGGGTGGTGAGTGTGCGGGGTCGGGCTGAGATTGTTCGCGACCCGATGCTCGCTGCCGAGGTGCAGGAGGCGATTGGCCCTTGCCTGCGCGTATTCTGGAAGTATGCGGAGCTTCCCTCGGACCTGGTTGTTGTGAGGACAGATATCGAAGAGTACCAGTACTTTGTTCCTCTCAAATCGATACGCGAACGAGTGCGTGTCGCCATGGAGCGTTTATGAGCACTGAAATTTCCATTTATTCAAAAGAAGAGCTTCTAAAAATGCTCGAAACCATGCAGCTCATCCGTTCCTTCGAGGAGAAAGCGGGCATGATGTACGGGCTGAAAAAAATCGGTGGTTTCTGCCACCTCTACACGGGGCAGGAGGCTGTGGCGAGCGGGGCGATCACGGCGCTCGATCTTGAGCTCGACTATGTGGTGACCGCGTATCGCGATCATGGCCACGCCCTGGCCTGCGGCATGGACCCGAAGAAGGCCATGGCCGAGCTCTTAGGCAAGGTGACGGGCTGCTCGCACGGAAAGGGCGGCTCGATGCACTTTTTCGACGTGGAGCACCATTTTATGGGTGGAAACGGCATTGTCGGCGCGCAGATTCCTGTAGCCGCGGGGATCGCCTTTGCCCAGCAGTACCGAGAGTCGAATGGCGTGACGCTCTGCTTTTTCGGAGACGGCGCCTTTCACCAGGGAGCCGTGCACGAGACCTTCAATCTCGCGAAGATCTGGAATCTGCCCATTGTGTTTATTGTGGAGAACAATCAATGGGGCATGGGGACGAACTGGAAGCGCGTTTCGGCAGTGGCGGACTTTTCGCAGACCGCATCGGCGTACGGTATGAAGGGGTACTCCTGCGACGGGCTCGATGTGATCGATGTTCGGTCCACGGTGACGGCGGCGGTTGCCGATGCGCGTAAAGGAGCGCCTTCGCTTATTGAGGCGCGGACCTACCGCTATAAGGGGCACTCGATGAGCGATCCGCAGAAATACAGAACGCGCGGGGAGATCGATGAGTACCGCAAAAGAGATGCGCTGCAATCCTTTGCGGGGCGGCTTATGGACGCCGGCATCATCGCACAGCGCGATGTGGACGGCATGGTGAAGCGCATCGAGACGCAGATTGAGGATGCGGTGGCCTTTGCCGAGCAGAGCCCGGAGCCGAGTCTCTCGGAGCTCTACACCGATATCTACGCGTGAGGGGAATCGTATGGCTGAAATTACATACCGCGAAGCGTTAAATCGTGCGCTCGACGAAGAGATGACGCGCGATGAAAGCGTTTTTCTTATCGGCGAAGAGGTCGGTGAGTACGACGGGGCCTATAAGGTTTCGCGCGGACTGCTCGCGAAATACGGTGAGAAACGCGTCAGAGATACACCCATCTCTGAGCTCGGTTTTACCGGCCTCGGCGTGGGGGCGGCGATTGCAGGGTTGCGGCCCGTAGTGGAGTGGATGACGCACAACTTCGCCCTCCTGGCTTTCGACCAGGTGGTCAACAACGCCGCCAAGCTGCGCCAGATGTCGGGCGGCCAGCTCTCGGTACCGATTGTGTTTCGGGGGCCCAATGGTCCTGCCGAGTATCTCGCAGCTCAGCACTCGCAGGCGCTGGGCGGATTCTGGATGCACGTGCCTGGGCTGAAGGTGGTGGCGCCGGCTACGCCTGCGGATGCGTACGGGCTCCTCAAGAGCGCGATCCGCGACAACAATCCCGTGGTGGTGCTCGAGGGCGAGCTCATGTACTCTTGGAAAGGCGACGTGCCCGATGAGGAGTTTACTGTCCCGATTGGCGTGGCGCGTACGACAAGGGAAGGGAGCGATATCACCCTGATCACCTACTCGAAGCCCATACGCGTGGTGGAGGCGGCTGCCGATCGATTGGCGGAAAAGGGAGTACACGCTGAGGTTATCGATCTCAGGTCGCTGAGGCCGCTAGATGAAGCTGCGATTGTCAACTCTGTACGAAAAACCGGGCGCTGTGTGGTGGTCGACGAAGCCTGGCCCATGGCGAGCCCTGGCGTTACCGTGGCACAGCTTGTGAACACGCGCTGTTTCGATATGCTGGACGCTCCGGTCGAACTCGTGTCAGGCGAGGATGTGCCGATGCCGTACAACCACAGCCTCGAACTGGCGGCGCAGCCCTCAGTGGACAAGATTATGGCGGCGGCGGGGCGGGCTCTCTACCGGGAGGATCTGTGATGGCTGAGATTTTGAGAATGATCGCACTCTCGCCCACGATGAGCGAGGGGAAAATTTTAAAGTGGATTCTGGAAGAGGGAAAGGCCTTTTCTTCGGGCGATGTGCTCTGCGAGGTCGAGACGGACAAGGCGAGCATGGATTATGAAGCCCCAAAGTCGGCGACGCTCCTCAAGATTGTGCTCGCGGCTGGAAAAACGGCGAAGGTAGGCGACCCCGTTGCGGTGATCGGTGCAGCGGGAGAGGATTTTTCGGCAGTTCTGGCGGAGGCGGCGAGCTCGGCCGCGCAGGAACAGGTGCAGGTGCAGCCCGCAGCCGCCACGGCGCCGGCAAAAACGAACGCGCCTGCCGCACCAGAAAGGGCGCAGACTCCAGCCGCCGCGGCGCCGGAGGAGCTACAGGTGCACACCGCGCCAAAGGCCGCGCCGAGTTCGACGCATGACCTTGCGCAGGCAGCGCCCCTCGCCCCGGCGGCCACCCCTCCCTCGAGCCCTCTGGCCCGCAAGCGCGCTCTCGAAGCGGGCGTCGATATCCGTCTTATCCGGGGCTCGGGGCCGAACGGAAGAGTCGTCGAAAAAGATGTGGAAGGCTTTGTCGAACAGGGCGGGAAGGCGCCTGCAGCGGTCAGCTCTACCGCCGCCCTTGACATAAAGGCACCTTCTACTCTCAGTGCCCGCGCCAGTAACGGCTTTGAGGCACCTACGAGTGCGATAGGCCGCGTGCCTCCTGCGATGACTGAGCCAGGCATGAAGCGCCAAGTTATTGCACGCCGCCTCAGCGAGTCTTTCTTCAGCGCCCCGCACTACTATCTCAAGAAAAAGATTTCTGCGGTGCCACTTCTCGCGCTTCGGGCACAAGCGAACGAAGGCCAGCCCACAAAACTCTCCTTCAACGCCTTTCTCATGAAAATTGTCGCCTCCACGATCGCGCAACATCCCGAGGTGAACGTATACTGGCGTAGGCCAGCCACCGCAGGCGGCGCCATGCCGTCTTCAGCGGGTGGCGCTATACCAGCGAACGCGGCCGCCCCCGCGGCGTCTGTCGACATGCGCCCAGTCCTGGAGACCCGCACGAACATCGACATCGCCCTGGCCGTCGCGCTGCCCGACGGGCTCATCACTCCAGTGGTGCGCGACTGCGACCGCAAGACCGTGCGCGAGATCGACGCCGAGCTTTCGGCACTGATCGAAAAGGCGCACGCGGGCCGCCTCAGCCCTGACGAGTATGAGGGGGCGGGCTTTACCATCTCCAACCTTGGTTCATTTGGTATCGACGAGTTTACGGCGATCATCAACCCTCCAGGCTCGGCAATTCTCGCCGTGGGCGCGGTACTCCGAGAGCCGGTGGTAAATGCCGATGGCCAACTCGCAGTGGGCCAGACACTGGCGTTGACATTGGGCTGCGATCACCGCAGTATCGATGGTGCGGTCGGCGCGGTCTTCCTCGCCGATTTGGCGAAGCTGTTTGAAAATCCAGGCATGGCACTCGTGTGAGGAGCGAACTATGGACGCGAAAGTGTACGATTTTGTAGTGATTGGCGCCGGCCCCGGCGGGTATGTCGCGGCGATACGCGCCTCTCAGCTTGGTTTGACCACCGCAGTGGTCGAAAAAGGATCAGTCGGTGGAGTGTGCCTCAATGTGGGCTGTATCCCTTCAAAATCGCTCATTCACCATGCCAAATTATTTTCGGAGGGGAAGACGCTCTTAGAGAAATGCGGCGTGAAGATAGACCTCTCATCCTTCGACTACGGGCCTGTGTGGAAGGCCTCGCGTCTGGCGGCAGACCGGCTCTCGAAAGGTGTGAGCTTTCTCCTCAAAAAGAATAAGGTCGATCTGATACAGGGTACGGCGAGTCTCTCCGGAGCAGGCACAATCGAGGTTGAAGGGGCTAGTGGAGCGACTCAACTTAAGGCTTCGGCGATTCTCCTTGCGACAGGCTCGAGACCCCGCATTATCCCCGGCTTCGAGTTCGACGAAAAAAAGATATTCTCTTCGACGGGCATGCTGATGAGCGAAAAATTGCCAAAGCGTCTTTTTATTCTGGGCGCCGGCGCCATCGGTATGGAATTCGCCTTCGTGATGAACGCCTTCGGCGTCGATGTCACCGTCGCCGAACTCTTACCCCGCGTGCTGCCGCTCGAAGATGAAGAAGCTTCTAAGATTGTGGAGAAGGAATTCCGCGCGCGCGGCGTCCATATTTACACGGGCGCCAAGGCCAGCAACGCTGAGATGAAGGGCGACACTGTCATTGTTCACCT
The DNA here is from genome assembly GCA_020721875.1 of Leptospira biflexa. Classification (GTDB taxonomy): domain Bacteria; phylum Spirochaetota; class Spirochaetia; order Treponematales; family Rectinemataceae; genus Rectinema. Next base: position 2,057 of record DYLX01000018.1, on the reverse strand, counting down.
TTTGGATGCGAGCGGTACACCCCTTGATGTCGAAGTCGACGCAGTCCTTGTGTCCGTTGGCCGCTCGATCAATACCGAAGGGCTGGGCCTTGAGGCGCTCGGCGTGCGCACAGAACGCGGATTCATTGTGACAGGCGACTACCACGAGACTTCCAGTGCGGGCATTTACGCGGTAGGCGACATCAGCACTTATCCGCAGCTGGCGCACACTGCCTCGAAGGCCGGCGAAATTGTCGCCGAGCGCGTCGCGCACCTCTTAAAAGGCACACCGAACCCGCGCGAGTCGACACTCGACAGGCTCCACAATCCCAGTGCTGTGTATTGCGAGCCGCAGGTCGCCTCCTTTGGCATCTCCGAGGCAAGCGCGAAGGAACAGCAGATTGCACACGCGGTAGCCCGATTCCCCTACCGGGGCAATGGCCGTGCGGTCGCGGAAGAAGCGCTCGAGGGGCAGGTGAAGCTTGTCTTCAACCCCGATACCGGCGCCATTCTCGGTGCCTCGATTGTTGGGAGCGGCGCGGCGGATATCATTCACGAGCTCCTTCTGGCTTCAAAGGCCGAGTTGACCGTCGGCGATGTGGCTGAGCTCGTGCACGCCCATCCGAGTGTCTCCGAGACGGTTATGGAGGCGGCCAAGGCGGCGCTGGGGCACGCGATTCATATATAGCGCGTATAGTGCGCCCTGCCGGCTAATGCGGACTTGCACCGCATCGCTTTAAATCTTTATTTTTTCTTGAATTCATACAAAACCTCCATATACTTATAAATAGGGTGCTGAAACAGCGCTTCTAGAATTTGTGTTCGCTTATAAAAAGTGCGCTTTTTGGCCTCTGCACAGTATTTCAAAGTGTGTACACACGAAGGAGGGTTCTGTATGAGGCTGAAAAAGGGTCTGACCGCGATGCTTTTTCTGATCTGTGCTACGGTGATCTTCGCTCAGACAGAGGAAGTTGAATTCGCGCTTTTTAGAAGAATGATCGCGCCCGTGATGAAGTGGGGCGAGAATGGCGTGCTCACCATACCCAAGGCGACTACCGTCGGGAAGCTGAATTTCTACGCGGGCGCCACGGGGCAGCAGGCGGGCGTGCTGCAGGGGATCAATCTCTATCTGACATCGGCATCGCTGATGGCCGGTACCTCTGCAGATGTCGAGCTTGGCTACACGCGACGGCAACTTATCTGGGAGGATTTCTACCTCAGCAATATCGCGATGGACACTTTCCACCTTAAAACTCGATTTCTCGACTTCGGAAAGTATCTGATCCCACAGGCGGCGATCGGAGTCAACGCGGTGTCGCTCGTCGACAACAAATTCCAGAATCGAAGCGACATTCTGTTCAATATCTACCTCGCGGCGACATCGTCGATCCCGATTTTCACTCCAAAGCTGCTCTTCAGTGTAACGGGTGTCGCCGAAACCATTATGAACAAAAACGAGCTCGGCACGTACATCTTCGATGTGGGTGCCGACCTTAACATCTTTGATGTGCTCTTTGGTTTTGCGGAGATTCAGGGATTCAATCCGAACAAACCCAACAACGAGGTCATCAATGTCGGCGGAAAGCTGCAGCTCGGACCAGTATCGGTGGGAGTGGGAATGTTCAACATCATCCGCCAGAAGATCGTGAGCGACGACATTCTAAAGAACATCGAATCGAGTACCTTCAGTTTCGAGAACGCGAATTGGATGGCCTCGTTGGTGTTTGAAATCAAGCTGGGCACAATGCTTGCCCCCAAGAAACAGTAAGGAGGACAGCCATGAAACGAACAAAATTAGGGTTTGTCCTGATTGCGATCCTCGTGCTGTCCACGCTCGTGTCCTGCGAGTGGATCAATAATTTGATCGACAGCAGAACAAGAAATATCGCTCTTATAACGATTTACAATTCGAATCGCGAAAAAACCAATCTGCTGCAGCCCAACGACACGCTGTACGTGGAGGTGAAGGGGCTGGAACCGGGTGGATTCTATACAGTCGAAGCACTCGATCCCGAAGGTAAATTGATTTCTAAACTCAGTTTACCCGCCGATGCAAATGGTGTTATCGGGCCGACTCC
>DYLX01000051.1 GCA_020721875.1 Leptospira biflexa | reverse complement strand
CTTCCTTTCCAGACTTTGGCGCGCTCTCTCTCAACAAGGTTCGTAGCAGTAGTAAAAAAACCCGTGCGCTGAATCACACTCTCAGCATCCCTCGAAACCCCCTTGCCGCGTAGTATGAATCGGCACCATTGTGATAGACGAAAACCTGGCCATAGCGTCGATCGCAGAAGAGCGCGCCGCCCAGAGCGCGGATACTCTCCGGAGTTTTGATCCAGCTCGATGTTTTCATGTCGAATTCACCAAGCATCTGTAGCGCTCGGTATTCCTGCTCGGTAAGAACATCAATCCCCATTAAGGATGCCATTCCTAAGGCGCTGCCTCGCGGTTTGTTTTCTTGGCGCGTATCGAGCGCGTCCTGGTCGTAGCAGAGGCTCCGTCGTCCCATAGGGCTTTCGGGTGCACAGTCGCAGAATAGAAACTCACCCGTGGACGCATCCCTGCCGATCACATCGGGTTCTCCACCCGTAGCTTCCATCATGCTAAGCGCTTTCAGTTTCTCGGGAATGGTTTCGATCCTTGCCAGCACCTCGCTCCATTGCAAACCGAGGTGCCGTCCCATGTTCTTTTCGAAACGCTCACGCAGCACCCATAAGAGTTCATCATAGTCTTCATTATTCATCGTGATTCTCCATCCACCCTATGGTAATTTCTTACGCTTATCTTGGTGGACTTTATTCAATTATATGCTTTACGGGTTTCTTCATCGGTCAGCACATCCTTTATGAACGCCTGCCATTTATCTGACTTCCATGTTCCTAGATGGGTATGCGTCTCGAAATAGCTCGTGGGGATTGGATGAGTGCCAATCACAACCGGTATACCGTATTTGGCCGGTATAAAATTGATAAAATCTTCCAGGTAAGGACAGGGGGGATAACCAACGACAAGACCTGTCGCCAAATGGATAACCTCCGCCCCGTTTTTCTTCATCTCCTCGGGCGCATATTCCACATTTCCTCCAGGGCAACCCCCACATGTCGTGATCCCTACGAGCTCGATCTCATCTTTTTTATAGACGGAAAACGCTCCCTCTCTATTGCGCATCGCACGCAGACATTTGCCCGCCGCGCAGGTATGGTATCGATGACAGATGATAATTCCGATTTTCTTCATTTGCGATGCTCCTTCAACGCCTGGATTTATTTACTCAGATATATTACTCATTAGAAAATGAGAGCAATAAAATTGATCTTCCTCCATCCATTATTCATTCAAATCTATCAAAGCACAATCATCTTTACATGGCTTGGTGCCGCGGTATCAAGCATGGCTCATATGCGATCCCAGTATCCCAAAGTAACCTTGAGTAGCTTCGCATTGCGCACGAAACAGTATATCATAGAACAACAATAAAAGGCGCCGTGGCCGCGCGAAATGCTCCGAAATGCAAAATGAGCCGAAATGCGCGGCGAGCCAGAGCTCAGAGCACATGAAAACTCTCAGCGAGTTCGCCGAGTCTACTGCGCTAAACCTAAAGGAAGTCGAGAATGAGTGAAAAACCTGCAGCCCATCGATGGCTCCTGGTCGTTATGGCCACACTGCTCATGATATGTCTCGGAACCGTTTACGCATGGAGCTATTTTCAGACACCGATTATGAAGGCGTATGGGTGGAATAACTCGCAGGTTTCGTTGATCTTTTCGTTTACAATTCTGTTTCTCGGCATCGCGGCGGCAGTGGGTGGCGTTTTCTTGCCGCGCGTGGGGCCGCGCAGGCTCGCGGTTACTGGCAGCGTGCTCTTTAGCCTCGGTTACCTTGTGGCGGCGCTTGCGCTGTCGACCCGATCACTTGCGCTACTCTATATCGGCTATGGAGTAATCGGCGGTACGGGGCTCGGGCTTGGCTATGTCACGCCGGTTACCACAATCGCGAAATGGTTTCCCGACCGCAAGGGGCTCGCGACGGGCATTGTGGTGATGGGCTTTGGGTTTGGTGCCCTGGTGATGAGCAAGCTGCTCGCGCCTTTGCTCTTAGGGCTCACGGCCAACAACCTTGTTACCACGTTTTTGCTCTTAGCCTTTCTGTTCTTTGTACTTACCATGATAGGGGCGGTTTTTATGCGCAATCCTCCATCAGGCTGGAGCCCCAGCAATGCGGGATTGGAAACGCGTGAGGGTGTGGCTTTAGGTGCGAGTGCGCCATCGGCCGACCCTAAAGTAACTGCTCCTAAAACCACTGACCCCAAAGTCGCCACTGCCCCCTTAGACGCCTTCCGCGAAGCGAAGGGCGACATTTTTTCTGCCCGCTTCCTCCTTCTCTGGCTCATGTTCTTCTGCAATATCAGCGCGGGCATTGCCATTGTCGGTTTTCAGTCGCCCATGTATCAGAAACTGCTTGCGGCGGCGAATCCCAGCCTGACAACCGCTGCCCTCGCCGCCATGGGAGCGACCCTCATCGCCATCACCTCGCTCTTCAATGGCTTTGGGCGCTTTTTCTGGGGCGCGATATCCGACCGTGTGGGCAGAATCGCCACCTTCCGAATTATGCTTGGCAGTGAGCTTGCGATCTTCGTGCTGCTCATCATCACCAAACAGCCGATTCTTTTCGCGGCCTTGCTCTGCTGGGTGCTTCTGTGCTATGGCGGCGGATTCGGCATTATGCCCTCGGCGGTGGCGGAACTCTTCAATCCGAACAAGATGACGGTCATCTACGGGGCGGTGCTCACCGCATGGGCGGTGGGCGGCGTCGTTGGGCCTCAGATCACCGCTTTCATCCAGGACCGAGTGCCCGAGCGGGCTTCGAGCCTCTCCTTTATTGTGGGCACCTGCTTTGTCGCGCTTGGATTTATAGTGTCGCTGTTTCTCCCCACTGGATCGGGGCGCAGAGGCGTAGCTGGCCATTGATCGAGTCGATCCACGTCGTCCTCTGTTTTTTGACACAGGCTTACCTTTCGAGGAAGGCTCGCCCCTTTTTATCCTCACATAGTTTTTCATAGAATTTAACGAATCTCTAGAACAATATCAGCCATGAAAACTCATTTCCTTATACGCACGGAGGAAAATCCTCCGTGCGATTCAATGATATCCCCCTTATTTCAGCCTTTAAATACCCCTCAATTCAACCTCACCCTATACGACAGCGTGAGCCCTGCTACGCCATTCTCAAACGAAGGCGCAAAGCTTATCCCTGGGAGGTAGTTTAGCGACTGTGTCAAAGTCGAGTTGTAGCGCGCCGTCCAGGTAAAAGGCCGTATTATCTCAAATATTCTTGAACCGAACAGTACAATGTAGCCAAAGCTCATTAATCCTAAACCTTCACTTGTATAAGGATTAGAATATACCGCGCTTGCATAGGAGCTTAGTCCTGTTACCACAGTCCCGATTCCAATAAGGTCGCCAGCCAGCGCAATGGCGCCACCTGTGGTATCACCTTCGATAAACGATCCAATGCCTGCGCCTACGATGAAGTTTACAAGGAAAGGAACCCACTGATCCTTTTTGTACTCGCTATAGAGCGCCATTTTTTCGGTCGAGGTGAGGTTTTGCGAAAGCTCCTGAATCTTACTTTGATTCTTAAAAAGGTCGCTCTTAATCATTCCCGAAATAGATGAGACAGAGCTCTCATCCGCGAATACCGCCATTGCGAGGCACAGCAATACGATCACTGAAACTGTCCTTTTCATATATCCTCCTGCAACGAAAAAAGTGTAAACGAGAGCGCAGGCCCGTGGGGGCCACTTTTTTCTATCATTTTGTAATTCTTGAACTCAGAGTGGGGCTCTTTCTGGAGTCTGCGCAGATATTATAAGAGCAAACACTGTGCCAACTTAGTGAAAATTCGACACTCCCGCTGGGTCATCGTTGTAGAACAAGGATTTTTTAATTATCGAGGGCGATGTCGGGGTCGATAGAGGGTGACAGAGGACAACAGAGGCTTGCCGTGTTTTGCCACAATCGTACCGAAGGTTACCTTGAAACGTAACAAAAGGTACGCTCAAGCGCACGCCAGGCTCTTCCTCGCGGATATGCGCGCCCGGCTGTGGTAGTGAGCGGGGGAATGGAGGCAAAGGCCCGTCCTTGCACGTGTACGCCTGCGACAATGGTGATGAGCGGGGAAGTGAGGGTAAATACTAGTCTTTGCATGTGTGCGACCGGTCGTGTTGGTGAGCGGAGGAATGGAGGCAAAGGCCCCCCTCGCACCTGTGCGCGTCCAGCCCTTCCCCGCGACAAAGCGAGCCGAATCGCCTCTGAAAACCATCGGATTTCATGATAGTTATATCTGGCACGATTCCTGCATGAATGGTAGCATGTACGTTATGTCGAGAAAAATTCTCATAACGTTTGTGGGAATGAAGGACCCCTACCCAGCGGACGATGAAACTCCGGGGCCGATCTTTTCTCTTGTAAAAATTCGTCACTTCGACGAACTCTATCTGCTCTGTTCGAGTGCGGACGCGGTTGAGCGTGCAAGAGATCTTGAGAGCGAGCTTCAAGCTGAACACATCCTCGCACGAATCAATATTGTCGATTTTCCTCTTACGGATGTCATTTCCTATGAGGAAATCTGGCAGCGGCTCGAGTCGGTGTTGGCTACAATCAACCAGGAGATGTCCTCGCTGACGAATGAGTGGTCATTTCTCCTCGATTCCGGCACACCGCAAATGAAATCCTGCCTCTTCCTCGCCGGCAAAACCGGCGCCTACAAGACGCGGATTCTTCAGGGAATTCCGCCACGCTATGCACAGGGCACCTACCGCGTGCGGGACATCACCGATGCGACTCCCTCATTACCGGTGCGGCAGGCATCCCGAGCGACGCAGATGCAGTTCCAGGGCGAGCCCGATTTAGGATTGTTGAGGGAATTGGTGCCCGAGTTCCAAGCGCGACCGGCCCAGAAAGCGCCGCCCACGGAAAATATACCGCCAGTCCAATCGACGATCATCGCCAAGAGCCGTGGTCTTCGCGACGCCCTCGCGCGCGCTGAGCGCGTGGCCAAGTACCGCGAACCCGTCCTCATCCTCGGCGAAACCGGCACCGGCAAAACCATGCTCGCGCGCGCTATCCACGACCAGAGCCCGCGTGCCGACGCCCCCTTCATCGAACTCAACTGCTCGGCTATCCCCGAAGGCCTCGCCGAGAGCACCCTCTTTGGCCACGAGCGCGGCGCCTTTACCGGCGCCGACCGCGCGAAGAGCGGCGCGCTCCGCTCGGCGGACAAAGGCACGCTCTTTCTGGACGAGATCGGCGACCTTCCGCTGTTTGTTCAGGCCAAACTTCTCAAGGCCATTGAAGAGCAGCGTTTCTACCCCGTGGGCTCGGACCGCGACGTGTCGGTCGACGTCCGTCTTATCGCGGCCACCAACAGCGACCTTAAACAGAAGATCGCCCAAGGCACCTTCCGCCGCGACCTCTACGAGCGCCTCAATGTCATCGCCATCACCATTCCCCCCTTACGCGAGCGCACCGAGGATATCGAAGCGCTTATACAGAAAACCCTCGCCAAATGGAACCAAGACTACGGCGAGCGCAAATACCTTTCGGACGAAACCACCCAGCTTCTGCTCCACTACAGCTGGCCCGGCAATGTGCGCGAGCTCCTCAACGCCGTGCGCAGCGCCGCGGCTATCGCCCTGCACGACGAAATCATCCCCGACTACCTTCCGGGCGACATCCGCGCCGCGCACCAGCCCGAAACCCCAGAGCCCCCGCGGATCGATCTCCCAAAAACCGGCATCGACCTCCGCGCCCGCATGCTCCAGACCGAGTGGGAATACGTAGCCCGCGCCCTCCGCGAAACCAACGGCAACCGCGAAGCCGCCGCCCGCCTTCTCGGCCTCACCGGCCACAGCTTCCGCAAGGCCCTCAAAGAGCGTTTTTCTTCGTTCGTGCAGAGCGAAGGCTGGGACGAGGAATGAGCTTGGCTTTGTTTGACAGCAGCGTTCCCGAAGGGTACAATTTT
>DYLX01000050.1 GCA_020721875.1 Leptospira biflexa | reverse complement strand
CTAGAGTGTTTTGCATTCTTTTTGGTTGAGTCCCAGGATGCACGATCTTCATAGACGTATGACACACCGTTTATGATCTGGATTCTTCGTGGCACAGGATTCTCCTTACATTGTTATATTATATACCAATGAAAAGAATCTGTCCACTATTATTTCATTATATTAGTTTCTTTTATAATTTCCTTGGTATAATTTTCTGGGAATCCAGGTTAAGGATATCCTTTTCGATTTTCAGCCGCCTCACCTGCTCCTTGAGTGTCTCAATCTCTGAAAGAAGCTGGTCCTTGTCATTTGGTAGATCCAAGTTCTTCTTCTCTGCCCTAGCCATGGTATTATCCTTGCCGAACAATTCATTTTTCCACTTGTAGAGCACTGCCCTTGTTGCGCCATGTGTATAAGCAACATCTTCAGCGCTGCTACGCCTGGAACATAACGCGATAACCGCTTTTTGCTTCTGCTCTTGAGAGAATTGTACCGCAACTCTAGAGTGCTTGCGCTGACCCGGGGCTAATTCCTTGCACCAATTTGAAAGAAGTTCTTGGCAGGGGTACCCCAGGGCCCGCGTGGTCCGAGCAAAACGCCGACCGTGTTCCAGGTAATGGTCGACTGCTGCCTTCTTTTGCTCTGCGGTATACCTAATCAATTGTCGATGATAGTCATTGTTGACACCAGTCTCCTTTTCTTTAAGGAATTCCTTGTACCACCTTGCCAGCATCTTGGAACTTGGGTAACCGAGTTCGTTGGTTACGGCTGTCGAACTTTTATCTGAAAATTTCACACAGCTTTAAGTATGTTTCGGACCGTACTCTATACCGAGCGCGTTGAATATCGTTTCTTGTCCCTTCGCGGGGGTTGAATATATAGGCGCCATCCTCCCCGTCGACTCGCGGATGATGTCTTAAAAGCCACGAGCGCGTCGTTCGAAAAATTTCTTGACAGCAACTATCACTAACTATAAGCTATGATTATTGGAAGAAATATTAATAATACGAAATCTGCCTTGCGGCCTAAGGAGTGCTTCCGATGGATGAAAAACCAGGTGATGTCCTGACCATCGAAGAATTGTCTGCCTACCTGAAGATACCGAAATCAACACTCTATAAGCTCGTTCGGGAAGGGAAAGTCCCGTGCCAGAAGGTTGGCCGCCATTGGCGATTCCGCAAAGAAGCCATTGACCACTGGTTGGAAGAGAGGCATGGCGATACGAAAGACGGAGGAAACGAGTAATGGCGGAGCCTTTGGCGGAGCAGATCCTGCGAAAGATCGACAAGGCTCGTGCGCTCTATCACCGTCTGATTCTGATTGTAGGCCCGACTGGAAGCGGGAAGACGTCCGCGTTGCAGACGGTTTCGGCTGCCACCTCCGCATCGCTTATCAACGTCAATCTTGAGCTGTCTCGCCGGATGCTGGACCTGACGGAACGCCAACGGGCTCTCCAGCTACCGCGGCTCTTGGGTCAAATCGTGGATGAAGCCACAGGTGGCGTGCCTTCAGCGTTCCCCGCGGCGCAGGCTGAGCTGGTTTTGCTCGATAACATCGAGATCCTTTTCGATGTCCACCTGAAACAGGATCCTTTACGCCTGCTTCAAGGATTGTCCCGGAATAAGACCGTTGTGGCCGCATGGAACGGGAAGATCAGGGCTGAGGGCCGGGGACCAAGGATCGAGCCGTCAGCGGACATTGACGTAGCCCTTAGCACTCAGTCCTCAGCGCTGTATTTGACCTACGCTGTCCCGGGCCATCCCGAATATCGCTACTATCCTATTCGCGATTTTCTGGTGGTCAGTTCTGAGGCGACGACATGAAGGTAACAGAAAGCAAACCTGCAAGGGGGCATGTGCAATGAAATATGGAGAGCTGATCCAATTCGAGCCCATAGAATCCGTAGTCCAGCTACGGGATGCCGATGAGGCCGCTGCTGCTCGCAAGCTGGTCAGCACTTATGTCATCTCCGACGAGATGGCCGAGAAGCTGACCAGCCTTGTGATTCCCCAGCTACAGTTCGACAGACCCGTCGATAACAAGGGACTGCTTGTTGTGGGCAACTACGGCACTGGTAAGTCACACCTGATGTCGGTGATCTCCGCTGTCTGCGAGCACGCGGACCTGCGGAATAATCTGAGAAACGCACAGTTGGCACAAGCCACGGAGCGAATCGCCGGCAAGTTTAAGGTGGTCCGCACTGAGATCGGAGCTACCACCATGACACTGCGGGACATCCTCGTCGGCGAGCTGGAGGAGCATCTGGCCGCCATGGGCGTTACCTACACTTTCCCGGATGCCAGCCAGGTTCCCAACAACAAGGGGGCCTTCGAAGAGATGATGGCAGCGTTCCACCAAAGGTACCCTGATCATGGCCTACTGCTGGTCGTGGACGAGCTTCTCGACTACCTGCGTACCCGCAAGGACCAGGAGCTGATCCTCGACCTTAACCTCCTCCGTGAGGTGGGTGAGGTCTGCAAGGATTTGCGTTTCCGCTTTATGGCGGGTGTGCAGGAGGCCATCTTTGGCAGCCCCCGTTTTGCCTTCGTATCCGATAGCATCCGTCGGGTCAAGGACCGATTCGAACAGATCCTCATCGCCCACAAAGACGTGAAGTTCGTCGTTGCCGAGCGCCTGCTCAAGAAGACGGCAGCTAGCCAGGCCAGAATCCGTGAGTACCTCGCACCATTCGCCAGGCTTTATGGCCACATGAACGAGCGGATGGACGAGTTCGTTAGCCTCTTTCCGGTTCATCCCGATTACATCGACACCTTTGAACGCATCACTGCGGTGGAGAAGCGCGAGGTGCTCAAAACGCTATCCCTCGCTATGAAGAAGCTGCTCGAAAAGGAGGTACCGGAAGACCAGCCCGGTCTCATCGCCTACGACAGCTACTGGACTTCCTTACGGGAGAATCCCTCCTTCCGCGCCATCCCGGATATCAGGGCGGTGATCGATTGCAGCCAGGTGCTGGAATCCCGGGTCACACAGGCCTTTACCCGGCCGGCGTACAAGCCCATGGCGCTCCGCATCATTCACGCGCTCTCGGTCCACCGGCTGACGACCGGAGACATCTACGCGCCACTGGGCGCCACGCCCGAAGAGCTGCGCGATGCGCTCTGTCTCTACCAGCCCGGTATCGAGGACCTGGGCGGAGACCCGGCCGACGACCTCCTGTCGCAGGTGGAAACGGTCCTGCGCGAGATCCACAAGACAGTCAGCGGCCAGTTCATCTCCTCCAACCCGGACAACCGGCAGTTCTATCTGGATCTCAAGAAGACCGACGACTTCGACGCGCTCATCGAGAAGCGCGCTGAGAGCCTCGACCCGGGCCAGCTCGACCGCTACTACTACGAGGCCCTGAAAAGGGTTATGGAGTGCACCGACCAGACCTACGTCACCGGCTACAAGATCTGGCAACACGAGCTGGAATGGCTTGAGCACAAGGCAGCACGACAGGGCTATCTTTTCTTCGGAGCTCCCAACGAGCGCTCGACCGCCGTACCGCCCCGAGATTTCTATCTCTACTGTATTCAACCATTCGATCCGCCGCCCTTTAAGGACGAAAAGAAAGCCGATGAAGTGTTCCTTCGCTTAACTCACATGGACGAAGCATTTCGGTCCTCGCTGACGAACTACGCCGCGGCGCTAGACCTCGCGTCCACCTCGAGCGGCCACGCCAAGGCCACTTACGAGTCCAAGGCTAACGGATTCCTGCGGGACCTAGTGGGCTGGCTGCAGAAGCATATGACCGACGCTTTCGAGGTGACCTACCAGGGTCGCACCAAGTCGCTAGTCGAATGGGCTAAGGGCAAGTCCATCCACGAGCGGCTCAACTTCCGCGACCTGGTGAACACTACCGCTGGCATCGTTTTGTCCGCCCACTTCCAGGACCAGGCGCCCGAGTATCCCTACTTTTCGGTGCTCATCACGGGTCAAAACCGCGAGCAGGCTGCACAGGACGCTCTGCGCACCATCGCCGGACAGAATCGCACCAAGCAGGCGACCGCCGTGCTCGATGCCCTGGAGCTCCTCGACGGAGAGCGGCTCGACCCGTACCGATCCAGGTACGCGAAGTATGTCCTGGACATGCTCAAGAGGAAAGGCCACGGCCAGGTGACGGGACGCTCGGAATTAATTCAGGAGATCAACGGTGTTGAGTACTTTGCGCCCGACAAAGGCTATCGTCTTGAACCCGAATGGGCTATCGTGGTCATGGCCGCGCTGGTCTACTCCGGTGACCTTGTACTTTCAATTTCCGGCAAGAAGTTCGACGCCACCGGGCTACCGCAGCTGGCTGCGACGACCATCAATGAGCTGGCCGACTTCAAGCACATCGAGGCTCCTAAAGATTGGAACCTTCCAGTGCTCAAGGCCCTCTTTGAACTGCTCGGTCTCACTCCGGGTATGGCGCAGCTTATCACCCAGGGTAAGGAAGAGCCGGTTCAGCAGATGCAGATTGCCGTTGATAAACTGGTCACGCGCGTTGTGGTAGCTCAACAGGCTTTGCAGCAAGGCCTTGTCTTTTGGGGAAAGAATCTCATCGGCGACTCAGCACTCAGCACGCAGTCCTCAGCACTGGAACGCCTGAAAGGATTTCTCGAAAGTCTCCAGGCCTATTCCACACCCGGCAAGCTCAAGAACTTCCGCTACGACGTCCAGGAGGTGAAGCGTCACGAAGACGGCCTGAAGGCTCTCTCGGAGATCGAGTCCCTGCAGGAGCTAGTGAGCGACCTAGGACCAGCGGCTTCCTATTGCTCCACTGCCGAAGCGGTGCTGCCCACGGACCACGAATGGGTGGTGCGGATGAAGACAACGCGAGACGAGATACTCGCGCAGGTGTCGGACCCAGCTCAGCGCATGTCGAGCGTTTTCCTCCAGCAGACCCGACGTTTGCTCACCGACCTCAAGAAGTCCTACATACAAGTCTATCTCGCCATGCACACCCGCGCTCGATTGGGCGTGAACGAGGACAAACGCAAAGCCGGCCTTTCAAAAGACGAACGCCTAGAAAAACTAAAGAATCTTGCCACCATTGACCTGATGCCGCGCCAGCACCTGACCGATTTCCAGAACCGTCTAGCGGCCTTAAAGAGCTGCTTCGCGCTCACCGAGCAGGACCTCGTTGCTGCGCCGGTCTGCCCGCATTGCTCCTTCCGGCCCGGCACGGAGGACGTGGGCGCAGCTACTGCAACGGTGCTCGAGCATCTGGATGAAGAGCTTGACAGGCTCCTCGAGGACTGGACCCGAACGCTTTTGGCCAACCTGGAAGATCCTACCACGCGCAGCAACCTTGACCTGCTCAAGCCCGAGTCCAGAAAGCTGGTGGATTCCTTCCTCAGGGAACGCAAGCTGCCCGAGGAGCTTACGGCGGATTTCATTCACGCCCTTAAAGAGGTGCTCTCCGGGCTGGTAAAGGTTGCGGTTAGACTTGAGGATCTGCGCGCAGCCCTGCTTGCCGGCGGCTCGCCCGTTCTGCCTTCGGAGATGAAGAAACGTTTTGAGGAATACCTCGATGAACTCACCAAGGGCAAGGAACCCGGCAAAGTCCGAATCGTGCTGGAGTAAGAGTCTCGAATGGATGCAAATGAATACGAAATGAGGCCATGATGCGAGAGCTTAGCGAAATCAGTTCACTACTCGACCAGCTGGAAACACAGCCAGCCAATGCCCTTGAAGGACAGGATCTCGATTTCAAGGAATGGAACACCCGTAGCATTCAGGATGCCGTAGCCCTGGTCGTGGAGATGGCAGTCTGCATGGCGAATGGCGGCGGGGGGATGGTGGTCTTCGGCGTGAACGATAAGGCGATCGGACGTTCCAGCGCCATACGTGGCGTACCACCAGAAATTGATGTCAATCGCCTGAAAAAGGCAGTCTATGACTCAACGGACCCCAAGATGACCCCGGTATTCAACGAACTTTCGGTCCCTGAAGGAACCGGACGGCTCATCGTCATGCAGATCTATCCCGGTCTTCCGCCCTACACGGATACGCAGGGGCGCGGCAAGATCCGCATTGGGA
>DYLX01000088.1 GCA_020721875.1 Leptospira biflexa | reverse complement strand
ATGGCCTTCCTCCACGCGGTGACCTTGGTCAGCCGCGGCGCAGATGAGACATGTCTGGTTTCCAACTCGCCACGCCGATCACGCCCCCAATCAGGGAGAGGTCCCCCGCCCCGCCACCCCAAGCGCGGACAGGTTCCCCATCCTCGCAAAGACCTGACATGTCTCCGCGAACCCCCGATTGACCGTGACCCGCGCCCCCGCAAGCGACTCGATCAACCACAGCGCGCATGAGATGTTTCGATACTCCTTCGCCACCCCAAGCGCGGACAGGTCTCAAAACAAAAATCCGAAGCCTCGCGACTTCGGATTTTTACTTCATTGGGCAACGCTATGCAATTCCTCGCGCACAACTCGCCGCAAAATGACCTCAATCGGTTCCCGTTCGCGTTTGATATGTTCACGCAAGGCATTATTAATCAAGGTCTGGTAATTTCCTCCTCCTGCCGCGTCGACTTCGCCGCGAAACCAGTCCAGTATGTCATCGTCAATGCGGATGGTGATACGGGTCTTTCCTTTCGCCGCAGGGACAACCGCTCCGCGTTTACCTTTGCTGAAATCGTATTCCTTTTTCATTCTTGTTCCTCGTATAACTTTCTTTCTCGGGCTGTGGCCTTTCGAGCGGAGATAATGCGGATCACAATGTCGCGAAACGTGTAAACCACAATCAGAATTCGACTCAGAAAATCCCTGCCAATCGTGATGAACCGATCTTCGCGATCATGCTCGTCGTGAATGGTGATGGCATTATCATCCTCAAACACGCCAACGGCGTCTGCGAAACTGACGCCATGCTTTTTTAGGTTTGACCTGGCTTTGTCGGGATCCCATTCGTAACTCATCGAGTTTTATTATATGCACAAATGTACACAGGCGCAAGAGGGGTTTTCCTCCCCCAAATCTGACCAGTGACATTCTGTTCGCATACAAAATTCTCTTGTCGTATTTGGGGGAGGTGCCGAAGGCGGAGGGGGTTGATTTCCACGCCGAATCACACCGCCAAACAGGGAGAGG
>DYLX01000002.1:229068-230987 GCA_020721875.1 Leptospira biflexa | reverse complement strand
GCAATGAGCCGTGCTATATGACAGGAAAGGCATCCGTGTGCGGCCAGACACAGTGCCTCTGGAGAGCTGACTGCAAATAAGGTCTGATATGGTCTCAGCGAAATAGGTGGAGACACCGCGGTATGCTCGATAATCCGAAATTTGAGAATGGTAAGAAGATCCTCTGCGAAATAGGCGGCAAGAACGCCGATATGCTCATGAATATCTATGTGAAGCGCTTTCAAAAGGGGGAACGGATTGAGTTTCTTGAGCCGGAGAACGAGACGGCCATTCTCCTGCTTCGGGGTGAGGTCAGGCTGAGCTGGGATGCGCGCGCCGGCACATTCGCAGGCGCGCCGGCGAACACGGGTGTGGCCTCGGATTCGCACACCGAGACGGGCAATGCTGGCGCGGCGAGTACGCACACCGCGGCTGCCCGCCGCGAATCGCCCTTCGAGCGCAAGCCCTATTGTCTTCACTTTTCTAAAAACACCCGTGCGACAGTCGAGGCGCTGGCCGACAGCGAGCTCATCGTGCAGCAGACCGATAACGCCAAAGAATTCCCGGCGGTGTTCTACACGCCCGAGACCTGCCTCTATCAGGAATTTGGGAAAGGGCAGTGGGGTGGAACAGGCCACCGCATCGTCTCAACGATGTTCGATCTCAGCAATGCGCCCTATTCCAATATGGTCATGGGCGAAGTCTTTAATCAGCCCGGTAAGTGGAGTTCATATCCTCCTCACCACCACCCGCAGCCCGAGGTCTACTACTATCAGTTCGATCGCCCGGAGGGTTTCGGGGCGAGTTTTATCGGCGACAATGTCTTTAAGAGCACGGATGGTTCCTACGCCGCGATTCCCGGCGGCAATGCGCACCAACAAGTGGTCGCGCCCGGCTTTACGATGTACTATGTGTGGATGATCCGCCACCTCGCCGGCGACCCCTGGGACAAGACGCGAATCTACATTCCCGAGTACGAGTGGCTGACGAAGGCGAACTGATCCAGAAATAACGTGCGCGTGATTTGTGAGGATTCTTTATATTTTATATAGTAATCTCTTCCAAACAAAATATATTTTAGTCAATTCGCATTCTCTTTATCACGTATTTCTTATAGGTAATGCTTTGAGATATTCTTCTGGTGTCTGAACCAAAAGATCTTTTTCTTTATAGTCTTTTACATTTCGCGTGAGAATTATTCCTATATCGTTCTCACGCGCAGTAAAGCATTGTAGACCATTTTCAAAGTCGGAGAATTGAGTATTTAGCGCAAGATCCACCATTTTTTCATCTATGGGGATGACGTGAACTATCAACCTCAATTTTCGCAATAGTTCCTTCGCTTTCTCAATGCCCAATACTTTTCGTAAAATATAAAATACATTCACATAGACTAGGGGTGTAGTCGCAAGATGCAGCTTTCCTCTATCCCCCAAGGTAAATACTTCAGCGGCAAATGCATAAAACGGTTCTCTTTTACAGAAGAGATCGAGGATAACATCAGTATCAATCAAGATGATGTTATTCATATTTTGCTTCTAGATAATCCGTATAACTGAGGTTATTGAGGTCTTTTTCAGAGATCACGCCACTTAATTCTTCGACCAAAGGGGAGTAGTGAAATTGCTGTTTGTCTTCTGATGCTACCAGATTGCGAAAATAATCTTCAACGAGCCCGGAAAGGCTTCTGTTGCGACGGTGTGCATACTGTTTTGCGGATTGGATTACGGTTTTATCAAGCTTGAGGGTGAGTTTCGTTTCCATAAGCAATTCCTTACACGTATAAATATAACAAAATATATACGTATTGTGAAGTAAAGGAGACATATTTTTAAGCGCCGAAAGCGCCAGTCTAACCAAGGTAAGGGCGTGGCGCCTCAATGAACGCTGTTTTAGCGCGCGCACACTTCAGTTCGCGCCACTTCAGCGCATGCGTGCCG
>DYLX01000002.1:213691-228968 GCA_020721875.1 Leptospira biflexa | reverse complement strand
CGCTGTTTTAGCGCGCGCACACTTCAGTTCGCGCCACTTCAGCGCATGCGTGCCGCCTCAGTGTGCGCCACTTCAGCGCAAGCGCGCCACCTTCCTTCTGAAAATTACGTCCCACTGCGTCGCGATCATGCCGGCCAGCATAAGGAGCGAACCCGCGATATTGCGTAGTCCCGCGGGCTCGGCAAGCAGCAGAATGCCCCCGATCGTGGCGAACACACCTTCCAGACTCATAAGAATAGACGAATGTGCCGGCGGCGCGTCGCGCTGTGCCACCACCTGCAGCGTGTAGCCTATCCCGACGGACGCGAGTCCGCCGTAGAGTATCGGCACGGCTGCCTGCCCAATCGCCGCGAGCGAGAGCGGTTCGGCGATAGCCGCCACCACCATTGAGAACAGCGAGCACCACGCGAACTGCGCCGACGCGAGCTTAATGGGGTCGATCCGCCGCGAAAGGTTGTCGATTACGAGCACGTGAGCGGTCCAGAAAAACGCACCGACAATCATGAGCAAGTCTCCAGGGTTCACCTTCCCGAGATTATCCGGCGCGCTCAGCACATACATTCCACCCGCCGCCAGAACCGCCCCGACCCAGGTGGGAAGCCCAGTCTTGTGCCCTAGCGCGATTCCCGCGATCGGCACAAGTACCACATAGAGCCCCGTCAGAAAACCAGCCTTCCCTGCCGTCGTGTACTGAATCCCCACCTGCTGCAGCGACGCCGCGACAAACAGCACCGCGCCCGCCGCGAGGGAGCCGAGGATGATGAGCCGGCGAGCGGCTGTAGATGTCACGGAGTGGGGCGCTGCCGATGCTACCACCATCTGCCCCATCACCCTCCCGTGCCTTTCCATAAACCGTATCAACGGCAGAAGGCTCAGGCTCCCGAGCGCGAAACGAATCCCATTGAACGCAAATGGACCGACATGCTCCATTCCGACTCGCTGTGCGACAAACGCGAACCCCCACACAATCGATGTTACGAGCAGCATGCTGTCGGCGCGGAGCGCTTTTTTGTTCATAGGTGAATCCTTGATTTCATTGTACGACTGAGCTTACAGAGCGTAGAATTTACAAGATTCTATACACTGATCTGAAAAAATACCACTGAGTTTCGCGCGGGAGGAGGCGGTCCGCCCATGGGGAAGAGGACGAGATTCTTTTTTGCCATGGTGGCATTTGTCCGCGAAGAGCTTTAAGAACATTATCCCTCCGATGCGCGTGCCTGAGCACACGGCATGCATTTTTATGTTCTGAATATTTAAAGATCGCCTAATTGAGAAAAATCCCTTGAGGGTGGCTGAGGCAGGTTGCGAAGAACCATGGCATACCGAGGGATGTTCGCTTCATTCAGCGGTGTTCGAAATTGTCATCTTTATTCTGCTGATCTCTCTCCAAGAGATTTTCGCTCCAAGCTAAAGCCTCCTTGAAGTGCTCAATGAGCGCGCGCTGAGCGAGCTTAGGGTCCCTAGCCCGAATAGCCTCGATAATCAATCTGTGGAGATCGATGAATTCTTTCATGTCGGTGGTGTGGTAGCGGTTCATCACCGTAAGACTGCGCTGCACGGTGGAGAATATCTTGATGAGATTCAAGAGAAGCTGGTTGCCGAAATCGCGGTAGAGCGCGAGGTGGAAGAGTGTGTGAATCTGGATCATCGAGGACTCGCTGCCCCCGTCCGAATTGAGTTTCTCCATCGCCGCCAGAATGTCCTCAAGCTCTTTGAGCTGTTCGGCGCTGTAGCGGTCGATATTATCGCTAATAAACGCGCTCTCGAGCGCGATCCGCACTTCGAGGATATCCCTGAAATCGCGCACATCCATCTCGATGCTGTAGGTTAGGTTCTCGAGAATTGAGTCAAAATTGAATTTCTTGAGGAAGCGGCCGATACCAGGGCGCACCTCGATGATGCCGAGCGACTCGAGGCTCTTGAGGGCTTCGCGCACCGAGGTTCTGCTGACCCCGAGGCTCGTCGCGAGCTCCGCCTCGCTGGGGATTGGGTCTCCGCCTTTCAAATTATTCTTTGTGAAATAGAGCTTGAGGTTTTCCTTTACGAGGTTGCTGAGGTTGTCTTTTTTGAGGCTTTCAAGTTGCATAGGTCGTCATGTCCTCTCCCTCGAAGAGGGAATGCGCGATATCGATTGCGGGTGCCGAGGGGGAAAGGTTGAACGCGACAATGGAAGCCGCCTCGCCCGGTTTCGGCAGGTCGACCGCGCGTAGACCGAGCAGGTTTCGTGGATTGTCGGTGCAGAGGCTTACGGCCTGAGATACCGATACGCTCGTCGCGCGTATGAACTGGGCCAGGTCCCGGTCGAGCAGATGCCCCGCGCCGGCGAGGAATTGTGTTCCCGCGAGGCCGAGATGACCATCGGGGTGGACCTCGACCTCCATCGACCCCCAGTGCGCGATGCCTGTGGGACTGCCGGCAAGGTGCGCGACATCGCTGATGAGAATGAGACGAGAGAGTCCCTTCGCGCGCGCAATTACCTTGAGCACCGCGTCGGGAAGATGGAAGCCATCGGCGATAATCGATGCGCTGAGTTCATCGTCGGCGAGCTGCTCCCAGAGGTAATTCTTGAGGCGCGGGACCATGCTGTGGCTCCCATTTCCGAGGTGCGTTGATAGACGCGCACCAGCCTTTACCGCGTCTCGAATAACTTCTGGTGATGCCGCACTGTGCCCGATGGAGGCGATCACGCCGTCCTGCGTGATACGCTCTATGAAGGACAAGGCGCCAGGAAGCTCGGGTGCCAGCGTGACGATCTTGATCATGCCGCGTGCGGCGTCCTGCCACGCGGAGAACTCATCGTACTCGGGGTTGCGGATAAAGTGAGGGTCGTGCGCGCCACGCGGTCCATCTTCGGAGGAAATGTAGGGGCCTTCGATGTGGATGCCGCATAGAGCCTTGCCTATAAGACGATCATTCGTCGCCGCACGCGCGATGGTTGCACAATTGTTGACGATGGTGCTGGGCGGCGAAGTGATTATGGTCGGACAGTGGTAGAAGGTTCCCTTTGCCGCCAGCGCGCGGATGATCGATTTGATGTGGTCGCTGTTGAGGGATGGATTCGAGTAGTCGAATCCGGAGTACCCATTGACTTGGATATCGACGAACCCAGGGCTTAGCCAGGGAAGGTTTGGCTTGAAAGGTATGGGATTGCGGGAGACAATCTTGCCTCCTTGGACCTCAATGGAAATCGACGAGCCGCTCTTGTACCAGATTCCTTCTATGCGCATTATGGACCCTTCGACAGCAATTCAATATTGTAGACGCTTATGATGTCTGACATCATAAGCGTACCTGATGATACGTCCGGTTTTTTGAACTGTCAAGGGAAATAAGGGACCTTTTATAGGACGGATGGAGTACCGCGCACCGGTGGAACGTGGCGTTACTTTCTTCGATATTGCGGAAGTCTTTGGCCTGTTCACCGATGAGGAGCTCGTGGGTCAGGCGCTCGACTTCTTCTATCAACACCGGCTAGATCTAAATATGGCTATTGAGGAGGCCAAAAGTACTATAGGGATCTACTTCGTGTAAGGAAAGATTTATAATTTTGGGCTTGTGAAATCCACCGCCAACCTCATTCGGCGCGCCCGCACGAGGTATCCCAATACTTCAATCCAGGTGGAACACTTCTATCAGATCGCGCGACACGGGTGAATTATCGGGGTTGGTATCCATAATATCCTTCATGTAGGCCCACCAGCGCTGGACAACTGCCTTGCGAGGAAGATCATCGGCGCTCGAAGTATCGGAGCGCGTCTGGACCGCGAAGAGCAACAGCGTCTCCGGGTCAAGGAAGATCGAGTAGTCCGAAATGCCCGCAGCCTTGAGCTCGCGAGCCATCTCGGGCCAGAGTGCGTCGTGGCGGCGCTTGTATTCATCCTCAAATCCAGGCTTCAATTTCATAACAAAGGCGATTTTCTTCGGCATACGATCATCCTTTCGCAGCGACTTTGGCGCGATACTGCTCAACTTCCCAGGTTCGGATAAATTCGACCGCCTGAGCTGTCATATGGAGCGCGCCGCCAAAAGCCGCGCTGTAGGTCGCGATCTTGCACGCATCGAGAAAGAGCTCCATCGCGCGCGTCGCAGCGGTTGCGGAACCGGAGGAAGCCTTACCGATCGCGAACACGCCGAGATCTCTCACAAGCACAATGCGAGGTGACGTTCCATTGCGGCGTTTGTAATCGGCAATAGCACCATCGAGGTCGCCTACACTGTCCACGCGCAGAAATTCGTGGCCCGCGTACACAATGTGGTCGGGCGAAAACGCGCCGGCAAGAGGCGCGAATGCTGAGGAATCAGCCGCGAAACCGAGCACCGCCCGACTCGCAGAGTGGAGGATATAGGGCTCGGGGTCAGCCCCTCCTTGAATCGCTGCCGTGGCGCCCATGAGCGCGAGCGCGTCCACCGTGCAGGCACTAAAGTCGGGTTCAAATGGGCCGCGGGTGGAGCCAAGGGCGTCAGAGCGCCAATTCGAGCCTGACTGCTCTTCCATAAACTTCCTGAGCCGATGTACCACAGCGATAGAAATCCTGTCGATCTCCTCAACAGTGTCCGCCGCCACCAGAAACCCATGGTTCTGCATCAGCATAAAGCGGGGGGCAAAACCCTTTTCCGCGACAAACGCGTCGAATTTAAGAGCAACCGCCTTCGCGAGCGTGTATCCCGGTTCGATAAAAGGAACCCAAATAGCCTCATCGCTGAAGAGGCGATTGAAAACATGCTCACCGTTCACACCGCAGGTGAGGCCGTTGATGAGCGCGGGGTGGGTGTGCACCACGTAGGTCTGAGGGAAAAGACTGTGGAGAAGTGTCTCCACCGAAGGGCGCTTCTCTTCGCCAGGCACCCTCGCGGCAAAGAGGTCGGCGAGCACCGCCGCCTCGCGCGCCTTGGATTCTGTTGGGTACACCTTGCGCCACATCGCGTCGAGCTTAGTCCTGTCGATCTCGCAGAAACCATTCTCGCCGATAGTCGCGAGTGCGAAGCCTGAGGCCTTAATGAAGAGCCGATCCGCCGTCTTAAGCGAGGTGTTGCCGCCGCCGGCAAGCACCCACTCGGGGTCAGCGCCATATCGGCGCGAAACCGCAACGAGGTTAGCGAGCGCGGGGCTAGAAGCAGGGCGTGTTCCGGTCCTTGGGTCAGTGTTGTTCATGATCTAATGTCTCCTCGCAAGTACCTCGCGCGCGTATGTGTGCACTTCGGCGATAAATTCTGCGTCCGTCGGTACGCCGTCGCGCCGGCAGAGCTCCTCCCACACGGCCCCCCACGGCAAACTCTTCTCCTCCTCGAACAGCGCGAGCCGCGCAAACCCATCGCCGGCGCGTTCCGCCTCCGCCACCATCTGCCGCGGTTCAAGTAGCGCATAGAGAAAGGCCTTGCGTGCCGCCCGCGCGCCGATCGCCCATGCGCCGATCCTATCGATCGACCCATCGAAGTAATCGAGTGCCACCTTAATCCTCGCGCTCGGCGCGCCAGGATCTCCGTCAGTACATCGTACCACCTCGGAGGCCACGTCGGCGAGCTCATCGCTCTGAATAAGAACATGGTCGGAGTCCCAGCGCACGCCCCTGCTCAAATGCAGCAGAATGCCACGCACGAAGGGCAGCACTGCCGAAATCTTGTCGGCGACACTCTCGGTGGGGTGAAAGTGGCCCATATCGAGAGTTAAAAAGAGCTTACGGGTTGCCGCATAGCCGAGGTAGAAGTCGTTCGAGCCTACCGTAAAGTATTCGGCGCCGATGCCGAAAAGTTTGCCCTCAACGGCATCCTCCAGCGTGGCGGGGTCGTAGCTCTCCGCGTATACCGCGTCGAGCGCGGCGATGAGGCGCTCCCTCGCGGCGCGGCGCTCGCCGGTCTTGTCCTTCGAACCGTCCGGTATCCACAAATTGTGCATGGACGGTGAACCCTGCGCCGCGCCGAACGCCGCCGCAACTTTGCGAGCCCGTTTGGCGTGCTCGATCCAGAACGCGCGCACCGAGGCATCCGGATGGCTCAGGGTGAGCCCGCTGGCCGCGAGGGGGTGCGAGAAAAATGTCGCGTTGAAATCGAGGGGAATGCGCGTGGCGGCGGCCCAGTCGATCCAAGTCGAAAAGTGCGCGGGCTCAAGTTCGTCCCTGTCGACCTTAGCCCCGTGGAAATCGCCATAGATCGCGTGCAGCGAGAGCCGCATCGTACCAGGAATCAGCGACTTCACACGCTCGATATCGGCGCGGAGCTCGTCGATATTCCGTGCTTTGCCGGGAAACGACCCCGTAACTTGAATGCCGCCGCCTTCGAGCGAGGCGCCGGCCTTCTCGAATCCTCCCACATCGTCGCCCTGCCAGCAGTGCAGGGAAATGGGGAGCGCGCGCGCCTTCGCGATCGCATCTTCGACATCGACACCGTGGGCCGCGTACTGTTCGATAGCCGCGGCGAATAGTGTGCTATGATGATTCGCGCTCATGCTGTTTTCCTCGCTTTCGCGGAAGCCTTGGCTGCTCCCGCACGGATGCTCATGCGTATGCTGTCGGTAAATTTGGGCAAAAGTATCGCGACAATAAGCAGTACGCCGGTAATAATGTTCATTACTTTGCCGGAGATATTCAATACTCCCATGCCGAACTTGAGAAATCCGAGTAAGAAGATCGAGATGAGAACACCGACGATATTCCCTTTGCCGCCAGTAATCGCGATACCACCCAGCACCACGGTGGTAATCACATCGAGATCCCAACCCGAGGCGATGTTAGGCCGCATGGAGCCAATGCGCGAAGTGAGGAGCACTGCCGCGATGCCGGCCGCGAGTCCATTCGCCGCAAAGGCTAAAAGCCGCACGCGCTTTACCGGTACGCCGGAAAAACGGGCCGCGACTTTGTTGTTGCCGATCGCGTAGGTGTGCCGCCCGTATGTGGTCATGTTGAGAATCACACCGGCAATGATGGCGGTTACGGCGAAAGCCACAACCTCGAAGGGGAGGGGGCTGTTGCCAATATAGCCTTGGCCAAAATACGCGAAACTTTCGGGAAATTTTGTATAGGCCTTGTCGCCGAGCACCGCGTTGGCGATGCCCCTAAAGAGCGACGAGGAGCCGATAGTCACCGCGATGGAGGGAATATCGAGCTGGGTTATGAGAAGGCCATTAAAAAGTCCACACATGAGTCCAACGCCGAGCCCGATCAATACGAGTGTCGGCGTGTCGACTCCCGCGAGGCTCGCCATGCCCATAAAGAGGCTCGACAGCGAAATAATACCCGATACCGAAATGTCGATGTCGCCGAGGAGAATAACGAACATCATGGGCATCGCCATAATCGCCTTTTCCATAAAGTTGAAGGTGGTCTCGAGCAGGTTCTTCGGGTCGCGGAAATAGGGAGACAGAATCGAGTTTGCCACACATACGAGGATGAATATGACGAACAGCATGGTCTCCCATCGCATGAGGAAGTCGGCCACGCGGCGGCCAGCGCTCATCCTGGTCAGTCTCGAAGTGTCGACAAAGCCTGTGCCTTCCGTGCTCATAGCCGCCTCCCGGAGCTGATCGATTTTTTTGCGCGCATATCGGCAACAGTGTTTGCGACGACGGCGGTGAGAATAATAATTCCTTGAATAACCATCTCAAGGAATGGCGACATTCGGAGGACAGGTAGGGCATTGTTGACCACTCCGATGAAGAGTGAGCCGAGGAGGACTCCAGGCACGGTGCCGGACCCTCCCGCAATATTCACGCCGCCGAGCACCGCAGCGGCGACCGTGTTGAGCTCATAGCCCATAGCGGTTTCGCTCTGCGCGATACCATAGCGGGATACATAGATGAGCCCCGCGAGCGCGGCGAGCGCGCCCGACACCACGAACACGAGCATCTCGACCTTGCGCTCGTTCACGCCTGCGTAACGCGCCGCGCTCGCGTTTCCGCCGAATGCGTACACGTCACGTCCGGCCCTTGTGTAGCGCATAAGCATATAGTAGAAGAGGGCCACGCCGATGGCGATCCAAAGCATGTAGGGCAACCCCAGTATTTTGCCTTCGGGTATCCGCCGGAAACCCGTGCTCATTTCGTGGGCGGTCACCCATTGGCCCTTCGAGATGAGAAATACCGCGCCTCGGTAGATGCTCATCGTTCCAAGGCTCGCAACAATCGGCGGAAGCCTTCCCCATGCGACGAGTACACCATTCACGGCTCCCAGTGCGGCGCCAATTACGAGCGACATCGGAAGGTAGGCCCACGCCGGAATCTGCGGGTTGTGCTGGTTCGTCAATGCAACGATCATGCCGGCCAGGGCCATTGTCGACGCCACCGAGAGATCGATGCCACCGATAAGGATTACTCCTAGCTGAGCCAACGAAACAATGGCGAGCACCGAGGTGTCGCCCACAACTCCGATCAGGTTACCGAATCTAAGAAAACTGGGTGCTCTGAGTCCAATCGCCAGCGTCATTACCACAATGAGCACCGCGACGCTTGTTTCTTTTCGAGCGAATATTCTTTTCATGCGCTTACCCCTGTCGCGGCACGCAGTACTTTTTCTTCTGTGGCTTCGGCACGGTCCAGCACGGCGGAAATAGTACCCTCATGCATTACCACAATGCGGTCCGACATGCCGAGCACCTCGGGCAGCTCTGAGGAGATCATGATGATGGCGATTCCTTCGGCTGCGAGCGAGGACATGAATTGATGGACGGCGGATTTTGTTCCGACGTCGATGCCTTTAGTCGGCTCATCGAGAATGAGAATACGAGGCTTGGTGGCGAGCCACTTAGCCAATACCACTTTCTGCTGATTCCCGCCGGACAGATTAAGAACTTCGACGTCCCAACCCGCGGCGCGGATTTCCATTCTCGATCCATACTCCTGTGTCAATTGTGCTTCTTTTTTCTTCGCGATAAATCCGGCTTTGGCGAGCGAGGCTGTCTGAGGCAGGCATATATTGTGCGAGACCGACATCTGCAGAATGAGCCCCTGTGTCTGCCTGTCTTCAGGCACATAGGCTATCCCCATTCGCAGCGCCTGGTGAGGATTTCTGAATCGTATAGTACTTCCATGCACGCGTACTTCACCCCTGTCGAGCGGATCGAGGCCAAGCATCGCGCGCATCACTTCGCTGCGTCCCGCGCCAACCAGGCCAAAAAAACCCAGAATCTCGCCGCGTTTTACATCGAAGGACACATCCTTAAAGAGCGAGCCCGATGAGAAGCCTTGAACCGCGAGGACGCTTTCGCCAATTTCCGCCGCACGCTTCGGAAAGAGTTGGCTGAATGAACGCCCCGCCATAAGGCGCACCAATGCGTCGGTGTCGGTATCGGACATCACACCAGCGCCGACATTCTTGCCATCGCGGAGCACGGTGTAGCGGTCGGAGATCGCGAACAGCTCCTCAAACTTGTGGGATATGAAGAGAATCGCCGTGCCTTCGGCCTTGAGCTGACGGACAATTTTAAAGAGGTCTTCGGTTTCGCGTATGGAGAGCGCGCTCGTGGGCTCGTCCATAATGAGGAGTTTCGCATTCATTGAGAGCGCGCGCGCGATTCCCACCATGTGGCGCTGTGCCACCGAGAGCGATCCCATTAATGTTTCGGGGTCGATATCGAGTTCGACTTTCGAGAGAAGCTCGCGGGTCTTATTCCGGATGGTTCTCCAATCGACGAGATGGGTACTGTTTCGCCTGGGCATGTGGCCGGTGAACACATTTTCCGCCACCGAAAGTTGCGGGAAAATGACAGGTTCCTGGTGGATGGCCACGATGCCGGCACGCTGCGCCTCTGTCGTGTCTGAAAAGTGCATTTCGCGGCCGCGAAACGTAATGGTGCCGGCGGTGGGTCTATAGATGCCGGTGAGTACTTTTACGAGTGTCGACTTTCCCGCGCCGTTTTCTCCGATGAGTGCGTGCACTTCACCCTCGCGGACAAAGAGATCCACGTCGTCCAGGGCTTTTATACCTGGGAAATACATGGATACACCACGCATTGCTAGCAAATTCGTTTCCAATCGCATGCTCCTCTTCTGCTGGAATCGAAAAATCAGGGGAATGAAAGAAGTCCCCGTCGCATGCGGCGGGGACCATAGCAACCGCGAAAATGATTCGCCGCGAGTTTAGAACATCTTGGCGAATTTATCGATGTTAGACTTGTCGAACACGAATGGAACGCCCATCACCGCGCCGCCATCCTGTCCAATATTGATGTTGCCCATGCGGCCGGCCTTCACTACATCACCCGGTTTGCCGGTAATCTGGCCTTTCACGAGGGAGTAGCTGATGTAGGTGGCGGTGTAGCCGAGGTCGATCGGGTTCCACAGCGCGAATTTCTTGCAGATGCCTTTGTCGACATAATACTTCATCTCAGAGGGAAGCCCGAGTCCGGTGAGCTCGACTTTGCCTTTGAGCCCTTTGTCTTCAATCGCTTTTCCCGCAGCAGCAACGCCGACAGTGGTAGGGGAGATAATGCCGCGGAGATTCGGATAGGACTCAAAGAGGCCCAGCGCTTCGCGGTATGACTTGTCGGAGAGGTCATCGCCGTACACAGTCGCCACGAGTTTCATCTGGGAATACTCCGGTTTCTTGAGTTCTTCCTTCATCCAGCCGATCCACGCATTCTGGTTGGTCGCCTGGCTCGTCGCGGAGAGAATCGCGATCTCACCCTTGTTGCCGATGAGCGATGCGATGAGCTGTACTTGCTGGCGCCCAATGAGGTCTTCTTTGGACGGCACGAGGTCGACCATGCGGCCGTCTTTCGAGATGCCGGAATCGAAGGAAATGACCTTGATACCGGCCTTCATTGCTTTCTTCGTGATGGGAACGAGGGCGTCGCGATCGTTGGCGGAGATGGCAATCGCGTCGACTTTCTGTGCGATCAGGCTGTCGATGATTTCGATCTGTCCTTCAGCGGTCGGCGTGGAGGGGCCAGTGTAGATCAGCTCGACATTTCCAAGCTCCTTGGCTGCTTCCTGGCCGCCGTCGCGACAGGCTTCGAAGAATCCATTTCCGAGCCCTTTAACTACCATCGCGATGCGGATTTTCTGCTGTCCGAAAGCGCTGCCTGTGGCGATAAGCGCGAGCACCAGCACAATGGCGGTGATTCGCAGAGCTTTTTTCATAAAAGTACCTCCTGAGAAATTTAGAATCGCTCGTAAATGATGCAGCCGATTTTTAAAACGCGAAATGATATGCATCTACAATCGAGGTGTGGCAAATCTACGATTTATGGTCAGCCTTGGAATCTGAGGGATATTCGCCAAGTACTTCCTTATACCGTCTGGAAAAATGACGCACATCGGCGTACCCGACCGTGCGGGCGGCCTCCGCCACCGACATGGTTCCCTGCTGGAGAAGCTGGCGCGCCTTGGTCACTCGGACTCGTGTGAGGTAGGACATGAAGGTTTCACCTACTTTTTTATGGAAAAGACTTGAAAGATAGTTTGGAGTAAGGTTCATCATCTCGGCGAGATCCCCGATCGATACATCGGCATTATAGTTCTTCTCAATGTGGTCGAGGATTCTGCCGATTACTGGATCGCGCTCCGGCCCCGAGGCAAGGAGCTGGTGGCGGTAGAGGCAATTGTGCAGATCAGCGGGGTCGACCGGCTTTACGAGATACTCGGTGACGCCGAGCCTCAGAGCGCTGCGGGCGTATTCGAATTCAGCGAAGCTTGAGACAATAACCCAGGCGGTCTCGGGCGTCAGCGGTACGCAGCGCTCCAGTGCCGCCAGCCCGTCAAGCCCCGGCATTCGAATATCCACAAAGGCGATGCGCGGTTTGCTCTGCTTTACGAGCGCGACAAGTTCCTCACCATCGGATGCTTCTAGGATATCTTCAACCTTGAAGCCCTCGTCGCAGAGATATGAGGTAAGCAAAAATCGTGCAGGAGCCTCATCATCGGCAACGATAATTTTCATGAAAAGGAACACTCCTTTATGGGAATTGTAATGAGCGCGGCAAAACCATGGTCTTCTTTCGATTCGAACGAGAGGGCGGCCTCTTTATAGACAAGATCGAGCCGTCGCCGCACATTTCTGAGTCCGACTCTGCCGCTCCGAGTGTGGGGCGAGTCATCCTTCGGCTCGAGGCTCGCGAGTTCTTCCAGCTTTGCACTGTCGCAGCCCAGGCCATTGTCCGCCACGCGTATAACTAGGTTGGGCTCGACAAACGCACAGGACACGGTCAGGCGCCCCTCGGATTTTCGCGGCTCGATGCCATGAATAAAGGCGTTCTCCACGAGTGGCTGCACAATGAGCTTGGGGATTCGTGCCTCCTCACATTCGGGTGCCACTTCGATGGAAAAGTCGAAGCGTTCACCGTAGCGCAATTTTTGTAGTTCACAGTACTTCTTTAAGAATGTAAATTCATCGACCACCGTAGTCCATTGGCCAGGCTCAAGCGTGTACCTCAACATGTCTTTCAGTGCGATCACCGCCTCCTCGAGGCGCTTTGACTCACCCATCCGGTTCAGCGCCATAATCGAAGTAAGAATATTGTAGAGAAAGTGCGGCCGAATCTGAGCTTGGAGCGCTTCGAAGCTGGCGTCGCGCCTTGCGGCGAGGGTCGCATGCATCTCCACATTGTCCAAAACCTGCGCGGCGTAGTCGGCAATCGCGCTGAGCCGTGATATTTCGAGGTCCGTAAAGGCTCGGTCCTCTCGCGCGAAGAGGAAGTAGCCCGAATTCTTCTTGCGTATTGCCATAGGCACGACGAGGAGCGTCGCGAGCCTGTGGTCGAAACCTGCACCATCGAAATCGAAGCTGCCGGCAGCAATCTGTTTTATAAGGAGGCGATCGTTCAAGTCGGGAAGGGCGAACCCGGTTCTTGCCGGCCGCCGCGACGTTCCCTTCTCCCACGACGGTAGCGGATCGAAACCCGATTTAGCGATAAGCTGCACCATGCCCCGTTGTCGCAGGAATATACAAACACCGCGCGCGCCTCCCTCGCGAAGGAGCGCCTCGGAGAGAATATTGTTGATCTCATCCCAGTTCGGTTCTTCGGGGAGTGCTTCGTTGACATCCTTCAAGATGCTGGGAATAGACTCCACATTGCGTTTTAAGTCGCCTGCGAGCCGCTCAAAGGAGCCACCGAGCGCCGCGAGCTCGTCTTTGCCCCGCTTCGGCACCTTAACGGAAAAATCTCCTTCTGCGACGTTCCCGATTGCAGTCTGAAGGTCCTTTACCGACGCGATAATACTCGAACTTATGAGGTAGACGATGAGCATCATAATCGCGCCGAGTATAAGAATCGACGCGGCGAGCGTAATGATGGCCGATCTCTCAAGGTGTTCCGAGCGCTGGCGTATACCGAGCACGAATCGATTGAGGAAACTCTCGAAAATATTGTTGAGGTAGAACGAAGCGTCGCGAATCTCGCCGAATACTGAGTACAGCGATTCGTCCTTGCTCTCCTGAATGATCTGGTAGAGATCCTTGTCGGCGGTCTCCGAGGCCGGCGAGATCGTCCGCAGTCGATCGAAGAGATCCGACAGCTTGCCGAATTTGTTGAAAGCCTGCATCGCAAGCGGGTCCGAAGTCTTGTACATCGAGAGAAGCGCAGCATCGTGACTGAGGATGTACTTCACGGTGGGATCGTCCATGAACGCCTGGTATTGATCTTTAAAAAGGCCACTCTCGTGCGCGAATTCCCTCCCGGTCACGAGGGATCGCGGCGCCAGCACCACCGACCGCAGCGACTGGTACGACATCGGAGTGAAGAGATCGAACACCACATCTTTGAGGAGACTGTAGACGCTGCGCGACATCGAAATGAGTAACGTTCCGTTTTCAACGACGTTCATCATCGCGCGCACACGTGCGAACGTGGCCACTGTCAGGCCAGACAGCACGGCAAACGTTATGAGCTCAATGAGAAGTGCCGCCAGAAATTTCGTTCGAATTCGCACCGCTTGAGTATAATCCGCATGGCGCGAGGTAATAAATAGTCATATGATGATGCTGAATATCGGCCCGACAGTTTCTTTGCGTTTCTTGTACTGGACAAGTCCTTCCAGTATCTTGTGTCGATCACCGGCCTATGCCAGGTATCAGAGGATTGCGTCCCTTCCCTACGCATCTTTTCCGAATATGGCGAAGTAGACTGTTCCTACTACCCCGAAAGCAAACGCGGTGATGAAGTTCGCGGCGGGCGACTGGTTCCACAACCAGGCGGAGCTCAGCGCGGCCAGCGTCACGATAATGTCCCTTAAAAGATAATAGGTGCCGAAGGTTTTAGCCTTCGAGTCCTCCGGTGCGAGATCCATGATGAGTGCCTTACGCGTCGGCTCGCCAAATTCCTTCAGCCCCCTGACGATGAAGGCGATCGCGAACATCCAGAATTGGTGCGAGAAAAGGAGAACGAGGGGAAAAATTGTAAAGAATCCGAAGGTGATGAGGACAAAGCGTTTTTTCCCATACTTGTCCGCCATCCGTGCCACAGGAATATAGACCAGCATGGCCGTTACCATTTCGAAGGTTGTTAGGATGCCGAACTGAAAGGCAGTGAGATGGTTGTTGTCTACCGCCCAGATAACGACGAAAGCGTAAGGAATCTGCTCGGCGAAACGGATGAGGATATCGCTGACGAGGAGATTGCGCAGGGCGGGGCTGAATAGCTCGGATAAAGACTTCGGTTGCAGTTCTTTTTTCTTTTCAGCGCTCGCGGTGTCATCCATGAATCGCTGAACGAGTATCATTGCAATGATTCCCATGACAATTGCGGCCCCGAAGGCTATGCGCACGCCCTGTATCCGGCCGTACACACCAATGAGGATTCCCCCAATGATTGGGCCGAGAGCCATAGGTATTCTACGAACGAAAGAATGGAGCGAGACACCGAAGCTTCGGTGGCTTTTAGGCACCACGGTGGACACGAGGCTCATGATCGCGGGCAGGGAGACGGCTGTCCAAGATATAAAGAATACGGCACCGACGAGCACTGCGATCCAGGAGGGGATGAGTATTACGAGAGAATAGCCGAAGATGGCTATAGCCGTGAAAAGCTGAAGCGATTTTTTAGGTCCCAATTTGTCGGCGAGCAATCCGCCGGGAAAGGAATAGAGGGCGGAAAGGAGATTATCCATGGCATTGAGAAAGCCCACCGACCAGGTGCTGCCGCCGAGGGCGATGAGGTAGAGAGGAAGAAAGCGTTCCGCCATCTTTTCTCCCATACCAACAAGGATCGCCATGGCGAGCATGACGATCATGCTGCCATTTTTTTTCGCGATCGCTCGGATGTCGAGTCGGTTCATGCGTATCTCCGATGCATAGTCGTTCAACCTACATGGTGATTTTAGCTCAATGCAGGGTGTTGATCCAGCCTGCGG
>DYLX01000002.1:80072-213591 GCA_020721875.1 Leptospira biflexa | reverse complement strand
ATTACTCTTGTGAAAAAAGCCTTTTCTGTACTCTACCACGATGACTCAATACTCGCAGTCGACAAACCCTCAGGATGGCTCTCGATACCGGATCGTTGGGATCCCGACGCACCGGTCATTCAGCATGCCCTTTCGAAGGAGCATGGCACGCTCATCCCTGTGCATAGGATCGATAAGGATACAAGCGGCGTACTCGTGTTCGCGCGAACTATCCAGGCCCACCGAGCACTCAACCATCAATTTTCGACGCGGGCCATCGAGAAGATCTACTTCGCAATCGTGCATGGTGAGCCGACAGAGGACCGATGGGAGGTCCAACTTGCACTGCGCGCTGATGGAGACCGGGAGCATCGCACCATCGTCGATGCGGCGAAGGGAAAATCCGCCGTGACCATTTTTGAGGTTGTGGAGCGATTCCGGGGTTTTGCGCTTATTAAGGCGATACCGGAGACGGGCAGAACGCATCAGATCCGCGTACACCTCGCCGCGTCGAATATGGCAATTGTCGCCGATCCGCTCTATGGCGATGGCGCGCCTCTTCTACTGTCTGAACTCAAGCGAACGTGGAAGGGAGACATCTATGAAGAGCGCCCACTCATAGCGCGTACGGCGCTCCATGCGGCGCAGGTTGGGTTGATTCACCCTGTGCGCGGCGAAAAAATCGTGATCGAGGCACCATTGCCCCGCGATTTTAAGGCTACGCTTGCGCAGCTGCGCAAAATGAGGGCGATCAGTTCCACCTAAGGATGCGATGCGGCGCCTCACCTCGCGGACAACCTGCGATGCAGAGCCGTTTGCCATCTTCCGACCAATACTGGATCTTCCGGTGCCCGTCAACAATATAAACACCCTCATTGAGGGTATAGAGCTGCGGAGTAATCCCGCCAATGCGAAGAGGTGTATCTTCTAAAAAAAATCTAGTTCCAGTTTTTGTGAAAATTGGCGATAGCCTCGATGACACGTGCTAACTGGTCGGTGGGCGGTAAAATGGTCGTGCGGAAATGGGCGGTACCTGGTTTCTGACCGAAGCCGCTCCCTGCGACAACGCAGATTCCCTTCGCTTCGAGCAGCGCCATGCAGTACTCTTCGTCGCTTCTTCCTTTGGGAAGGGTGATCGAGGGAAAGGCGTACATCGCGCCATCGATAGGCTGGCAGGAGAATCCAGGAATGCGGTTAAGCCCTTCGTATATGAGTTTTGCGCGCCTCGCGAGTTCTGAGAGAATCGCATTTCGCTCTTCGGTGTACCGACTATAACTCGGCTCGCCCTGCTTTGGGGGGCTGACGAGGAGAAAGGTCAGTATCTGCCCAGGAAGGTTGGCGCAGAGCGCCACCGACTGCAGCTTCGTGATCTGCGCTATGACCTCTTCGGGAACATTGCGCACTTCCATGTACCCGCCGCGCTGGCCACACTCGCCAAAGAAGCCCTTTGAGATCGAGTGAAAGCTAAAAAGGCTCACCTCACGCTCTTTCATGCTCGACATGATGTGCGCGAAGGAAATGAAGCGCGCGCCGGGTTTGTAGACATTCTGCTGGTACACTTCATCAGCGAGTATTGAAAGGTTGTGGCGCTTCGCGAAACGCACCACCATGCGCATATTCTCTTCGGAGAGGACGCCGCCGGTCGGGTTGCCTGGGTTGATGACCACGATGGCCCGGGCACGTACACTGCGCTTTATCGCGTCGTGGATCGCGTCTTCGAGCATCTCCTCGCTCAGGCTCCAGCCAGATTCCTCGTCGAGATAGTAACCGACCTGCTGACCTCCGTAGAGGGTTATCGTCGCGGAATAGAGCGGGTATTGTGGAATAGGGATGAGTATGCCGTCTTTTTCGGATGAGATGAGAAGGCGAAGGGCGGTCTGCACACCCTTCGAGGCGCCGTCCGTGAGGTAGACATGGTTGGGATCTACATGTTGTACGACGTCGCCGAAACTGTCGCGGGTTTTGATGAAATCCGCGATGGCCTCGCGAACAAAGCTCAAGCCTTTGGAATCGCTGTACGCACCGAGTCCGTATTTCGACGCTTCCATGATGTACCTTGCCTTCTCCAGCACATCATGCTCAAAGATCCCTGCACCTGTGCGGATGAGTTCAGGCTGTTCACAGACCGCGAGGACGTTCCGTATGTAGGAAAGGGGTTTCTGGCCAAGCGATTGCGGGTTTCCGATATTGCAGTAGACGATCTGTCGACCACTCCGTTCGAGCTCCTGCGCCCGCGCAACAATGGGACCTCGCACCGCATAGTGCGTGTGGAGCACTGCGTCTCCAAGATCGGAAATCTGAAGTGGCATGGTACCTCCTGGACAGTGTCCGATATTGTAGCACCGCCGTGGCGTGGGCGTCGAGCATAGTGTCATACCAGGCGAACTTGTGTAAGATAGGGCAATGAGTGCGAATTCAAAAGAAATAAGGTCTGAGGAATCGAAAGTCGGCACGGCACCGGAGCACGTTGTCGATGTTCACCGCGTGGGGAGCGAAGCGCCACGCGCCTATATAGTTGGCATTGCATCTTCCGAGCTGTGTAAAGAAGAGGCGCGCGAACTCCTCGATGAGCTTCGCGGTTTGGCGGACACCCTCGGACTCGAGATTGTGGGCGAAAGCCTCGTCAATCTCAGGGAAAAGACACCTTCCCTCCTTCTCGGCTCAGGCAAGGCACAGGAGATCGCGGACGCGGCTGAGGCGGCGGGCGCCGATACGATTGTCTTCGACCACACGCTGAGCGCCGTTCAGCAGCGCAACTGGGAAAAACTCAGCTCGAAGAAAGTCTACGACAGAGCAGAACTGATCATAAAAATATTCGCCTCGCGGGCGCTCACGAAGGAGGCAAATCTCCAGGTCGAACTTGCACAGTTACAATACTCGCTGCCGCGTCTCGCCCACTCTTACGACGACCTCATGCGTCAGCGGGGTGGTCGCTATGGCACTAAAGGCTCGGGCGAACAAAAGATCGAGCTCGATAGACGGGAAATCGAGCGGCGTATCCACGAGATAAAGGATGAACTTGAGGCAGTGCGCAAAGAGCGTACGGTGCAGCGCCGTCGCCGCGAACGCGCGGCGGTGCCGAGAGCTGCCATTGTGGGCTATACCAATGCAGGAAAGTCTAGCCTCCTCAATGCGCTCACTGCGGCAAATGTCAAGGCCGAAGACAAACTCTTCGCCACGCTCGACCCGACCACACGGCGAATTGCGTTTGCGCAGGGACAGACGCTGCTCCTCACGGACACAGTCGGCTTCGTCCGAAATCTTCCCCACGGACTCGTCGAAGCCTTCCGAAGCACGCTTGAGGAGGCGGCGCAAGCTGATCTTCTTATCCACGTCGCGGATGCATCGGACCCGAAGGTGGACACCCACATCGCCACGACGCTGCAAGTCTTAGGTGAAATCGGTGCCGGGGAGGTGCCGCGCATCCTTGTTCTCAACAAGATCGATCTTGTGCATCACGAAAGCGTCGAGGATTTTCTGGCACGCTATCCTGGGAGCATTGCAGTATCGGCAACCTTATCGCAGGGACTTGGCGCCCTAGTTGATCGCATTCAGGACGCGCTCACAAGCGGAATGAAGGGGCTCACGCTCCGGATTCCTCACGCGCAGTACCACCTTGTGAGCCTCATAATGCGCGAAGGAACGGTGCTCGAGGAGAAGCAGGAGGATGACGCCACATGGCTGCGCTGCAGGTTGCCTGAGCGTCTTGAGTGGAGGGTGAAGGATTATATCATTGCGCCGGATGCATAGGGCAGATGACCAAATGTGGTCGACAACAATCGTGTGCGAAAAGCAGGTGTAATGGATCGAATTGAAAGGTGCGCAGTCGTAGGAGTCGGCGCGATTGGCGCATCGTTGGCGGCACGGCTTTTCGACGCGGACAAGGATGTGTGCGTGGTGGCGGAAGGCACGCGGAAGGCGCGTTATGAGCGCGAGGGATTCATTGTAAACGGCAGGCATTATTTATGGCCGGTCGCGGATCGGGCGATCGCGTGCCCTACGGTATGATCATCGGTATCGATGCGCACCGCGTTGGCAATGAGATCCGCTATTCTGCGATATCGGACGGTCGATCGAGGAATCCTATTCTTCAATGTGAATATATTTCTCCCGAGGCGAAGGCCCGTCGGCTTCTATTGTCGCTTAGAATGAGTGAGCCATTATCATCGACGCCTTCGCAAATTCCTTCAATGATGTCTTGATGCTCGGGATGGCCTGCCAGGAAGCGGAGCTTCTCGCCGCGACCCCAGAGCCGCGTCTCATAATCGAGCCTCCACGTTGGATCGGCGATGGCCTCGAGTACGGCGACAGCGAGAACACGCGCGGCGCTGTCGAGATTTTGCCAGAGCGGCGGAAGCGCGCCGAGCGCCTCTTCGAGGCTTATTGGAGGAATTGTTGCGGTTGCGGCGTAGAGCGTCGTACTCCGTACATTGATGCCGATCCCCGCGAGCGCCCGTCCTCCCACGGTTTCGCAGAGTATGCCGCAGATTTTGCCATAGGTGTGTAAGGCGTCACTGCGTTCCGAAATACCGGCGGCTTCTTGGACGTGGTCCGAGGCGCTGTTTGAAGCGCTGGCCGAGGCATTGTTGGGGGCATTGTCCGAGGCGCTGTCGGGGGCGCTGTCCGAGGCGCTGTTGGGGGCTCGCCATGCCGCGAGTATGTCGTTTGGCCACTTGAGCCGGAATGGTGGCTGAGTGCCCGATAGGGCCGTTTTCGCCGACGCTTCGAGCGCGCGCGCAATGCCCAACCCGACGCGCAGGGGCAGAGCTTGAAAGGTTGCCGACCCTTCAGGAAGAATGATGGTCATAAGAAGGGATCGGCCCGGTACATCGATCCACTGCCGACCAGCGATTCTGCCGCGCCCCGAGGTCTGCGTGTCCGCGCGCACGATCCCTATACCACCATGAAACCCTTGCTGCACAATGCGGCGCGCCTCGTCCATCGTAGAAGTGAGGCTCGGATACGAAAAAAGCGGAAGCTGCACTGGGGAGTCGATCATCTACGCTTCACGCTAGCCTAAAACGGCGCGCCGAGCAAGGCGGGACCTTGAAGCCCTATCGAGGTATGCTATCATCATCGTATGGTTTATTGTATGAAGAAACGTAGTAACAGTATGTAACGATTTTTAAAAGGGGAGAGGTGTACCATGTGCGGCATTATCGGTTATACGGGACCTAGAAAGACATCGGGCGTGCTCATTGAGGGATTGCGGCGCCTCGAATACAGAGGCTATGACTCAGCGGGCATTGCGGTGGGAAATCCGAACTCGGTCCCACGCCTTCAAATTATACATTCAGTGGGAAAAATCGCCGAACTCGCCAAGAAGATTCCGAATAATATCGACGGCACTTGGGGTATTGGCCACACACGCTGGGCTACACACGGCGGCGTCACCGAGACGAACGCACACCCACACACCGATATGGCAGGCAAGATCGCCGTAGTGCACAATGGAATCATCGAGAACCACAAGACACTCCGCACGATGCTCGAAGGCAAGGGCTACACCTTTAAGAGCGAGACCGACACCGAAGTAATACCACACCTCATTGCCTCGTATTATAAGGGCGACCTGCTCGAAGCGGTGCTTGCCGCGCTCCAGCATCTCGAGGGCACCTACGGCATTGCCTGCATCCACGCCGACGAGCCCGGCCGCATCGTGGGCGCGCGCAATGGCAGCCCCCTCATTCTCGGTGTTGGTAAGGACGAGATGTTCCTCGCCAGCGACATCACCGCGATGGTTGCCTACACGAACCGCGTTGTCTATCTCAACGACGGCGAAGTCGTCGATATAAGCCGCGACAGCTACACCATCACCGACCGCCACTCGAACGCGCTCGATAAGAAAATCGACGAGGTGACCTGGGAACTCGGTGCAATCGAAAAGAGCGGTTTCATGCACTACATGGAGAAGGAAATTTTCGAACAGCCAGAGTCGATCGCCCGCGCGATGAGTGGACGTATCGACGAGGAGAATGCCACCGCGAAACTCGGTGGTCTCAACCTCACCAGGCGGCAGCTCGCCGATGTGCGCCGCGTGCGCATCATTGCGGCCGGTACGAGCTGGCACGCCGGTACCACGGGCTCCTACCTCCTTGAACAGGTCGCGCGCATCCCAGCGCAGGCCGAACTCGCAAGCGAACTGCGCTACCGCAATCCCGTCGTTGAAAACGGTTCGCTCTGGTTCGTGGTGAGCCAGTCCGGCGAGACAGCGGACTCGCTCTTCGCGATGCGCGAGGTGCAGCGCAAGGGTGCTACAGTGCTCGGCATCTGCAATGTAGTTGGTTCCACCATACCTCGCGAGTCCGACGGCGGTGTGTATGTGCACTCCGGCCCTGAAATTGCGGTGGCGAGCACCAAGGCGTTTACAAGCCAGCTTACGGTATTCTATCTCTTTACGCTCCTCATGGCTCGCATGCGCGACATGTCGCGCGAAGAGGGACAGAAATTTGCTCAGTCGCTGCTCGGTGTACCCGACATGGTTCGCGACGCCCTCGCGCAGCGAGATCATATTCAGGCTATCGCCAAGAAGTACAGCCACACCAAGGATTTCCTCTATCTCGGGCGGGGAATTCTTTATCCTATCGCCCTCGAAGGGGCGCTCAAGCTCAAGGAGATCTCCTACATACACGCCGAGGGCTATAGCGCCGGTGAGATGAAGCACGGCCCGATTGCACTCATAAGCCCCGAAGTGCCGAGCGTCTTTCTCGTCTCAGACGACTTTCTTCACGAGAAGACTATCTCCAACATGCGCGAGATTAAGGCGAGGGGAGGTCCCATCATTGCGGTGGGCGTCGAGGGCGACAAGGAGGCTATGGCGCTCGCGGACGACTTCATCCCTGTAAAAAAGGCCGATCCGCGTTTCTATCCCTTCAGTATGGTCGTGCCGCTGCAGCTTTTCGCGTATTTTTGTGCGCTTGAGCTCGGGCGCGATGTCGATCAGCCCCGCAATCTCGCGAAGAGCGTTACTGTAGAATGAAGCGGGCCGTATGGAGGATGCTGCCGATCGTCGTCTTTGCGATCGCGCTTGTCGGGGCGCTAGCCTTTAATATCGCCCTGGTGAGCCGAAGTCGCGTTGCGTTGACATCGACGATTCTCCGCAATCCATCCACGGTAAAGACCGAGCGGTTCCATGTGGTGGCGATTCTTCCCGACACCGCGGATCCCTTCTACACGCACCTTATCGAGGGCCTCCGCGTGGAGGCCGATGCGCAGAACGCAGCACTTCAGTTGTTCTACTATTCGCCCGGCATTATCAGCGAAGAGGGTAGCACCTCCGAGGAGGTATGGCGCTGGTTCGAGATCGCATTGCGCAGCAGAGTCGATGGAATTCTCCTCTTCCAGCCCAAAGGGCTCGATGTCCGAGGCTTTGCGCAGGAGGCCGAAGCCGCGCGCATACCCTTTGTGCCCCTCGCGATGGATGCTCCTCAGAATTGGACGAGTTCAGGGGTTACGGGCGACTCGATGAGCCAGGGTAGAGAGGCGAGTAGCCTCGTGCTGAGCCTCCTCGGGAGCGCGGCGCGGATCGGTATCATCCTCTCCTCGGACCTCTCGCTCGGGTATGCCTACAATGAAGAGCCATTCTACCGGGGTGTGGAAGAGACGCTGAAGACACGCAAGGGCGCCGCGATCGTGGCGGCAGTTCGCGAGGAGGAGAGTATACTTGGCGGAGAAGACGCCTGCGCGCGCATGCTCACCCAGCACCCGGACATCAATGCCATTCTCTGCATTGACGCAAAAGCGACAATCGGCGCCGCACAGGTTATCATCGATCGCGGCATCGTAGGGCAGGTGATTATTGTCGGATCCGACGAGAATGCGGAGGTGAACCGGCTCATCGATAGGGGTGTCGTGCACTCGAGTATCGTGCGGGATGCCACGGCGATGGGACGAATGGGTGTCGCGCTTGCCATAGGGCAGAGAATCGGCATTCGGGGGCCTGAGCGCGTCTCAGTGGGCTACCGCGTGATCCCCACGCGAGGAGGTTCGAAGTGATTGACCTCAGCTCGCTTGCTCGCCCCTGGAAACCGAAACGTCATCGTGGGTTGCGCAACCGCATCGTGCTCAACTCGGTGGTCATTCTCTTCGTACTCGTCATCGCGACCTCGTACACCGCTTTCGCTTCCTTCGACCTCGCCCGCTCCGTCGAAGTACTGTTCCGCAATTCCGTCTCGATGGAAGAGCTAAGAAACACGCTGCGCGACACTCAGGAGAACCTCACTGGCTATCTCAGCGCCAAGAACTCCGAGTCGCTCAAAGACTTCATCCGCACCTCGACAATGCTGACGGGCATGATGATGCGCCTGAACAGGGAGAATAAGAGCGACGATGTATTCCTCCTTGAAAAGGACCTTGCCTTTCTCGTGGACAGTTACGTTGCAAGTGCAGAGGGTGCGGTTCAGGCCAAGCGCGGCAGAGACGTCGCGCAGTATGTGAGCCTCTATGAAGACGCGAGGCGTACCTCGGCCCTTATTGAATTTTTGAGCACGCGGATCGACACGATCCACCTCGGCCAGTCGTTGAAAGGCTTCTTGTCATACAAGACGAACATAAGCCTCGCGCTCCTGTCGAACGGAATTCTCCTCCTCGTTGCCTTTCTGCTGTCGATAGCCCTCATAGGGCGCTACTCCTACACGATTACCGAACCGCTCGCACGGCTCTCGGTTGCGGCGGACGCGGTGGCCAGAGGAGAGTACGATCACCCCCTGCCACCCTACGACAACGAAGATGAGATTCGAACACTCCACGATGCCTTTGGCAACATGCAGGAGAGCGTGCAGCGCGCCTTTGCGGAGCAGACGCGCAAGGCCGAGCTTGAGCGCTCCCTTATGGAAGAGCGCATGCGCGTGCTCACCTACCAGCACCGCCTCAAGGATGCCGAGCTCCTCGCGCTCCAAACACAGATCAACCCTCACTTCCTCTACAACACCCTCTCGGCGGGCTGGCAACTCGCCCTCGTCGAGGGCAACGAGAAGACCGCCGAGTTTCTCGAGAAGCTCGCGGCCTTTATTCGCTACGCGCTCAAGCCCTCAACCCGCTTTGTCCTTGTGTCGGAAGAGATCGAGTGCGTCCGACAATATATCTGGCTTCTTAAGCTGCGCTTTGGCGAGCGCTTTCGTTTCAGGCTCGAGGTGCAGGACGACACGCTGGGTTACGAGACGCCCGCCCTCGTGCTTCAGCCACTCGTCGAGAACGCGATTGTGCACGGACTGCGCGACTTTGAACAGGGCGGCGATGTAATCGTCTCGGCCAGACTCGACGCCGACACAGTGCGCCTCTCGGTGAGCGACTCAGGAAGAGGTATGCCGAAAGAGAGCATCGCGCTCGCGCTCGCGGCTGCCGACCCTGAAGATACTACTCCCCAGCACGGCATCGGGCTGCACAATGTTGTGCGGCGCGTTGCGCTCGCTACGGGTGGCAAAGACAGGGTCGAGATCGAGAGCGAACTCGGCCATGGCACACGCGTCACCATCATTCTGCACGCGGAGAAATCAGTATGAAGCGTGTCCTCATCGTCGACGACGAGCTGCCCATCCTCAACGGCTTGTCGCTGATTTTTAAACGTTACTTTCAAACTGAATACACAGTAATCGGCACCGCTCAGACCGGGCGGGAGGCGATCGAAAAGTGCGCCTCGCTCGGCCCGGATATCGTGCTCATGGATGTTCAGATGCCGGGAATTTCGGGGCTGGACGCGATCCACGAAATATCGCAGACGGGCGCGACACGAGCATTTATCCTTGTTACAGCGTATGAGCGCTTCGATATTGCCCGCGAGGCGCTCAGCATGGGGGTCTGCGATTATCTTCTCAAACCGGTGTCGAAAGATAGGCTCGAAATCGCGCTTCATGCTGCCTCGACCTTTCTCGACCGAACCCAGATGCTCAATGCACGCGAGCTCGAATTCAAAGAACAGCAGAAACACCTTTTACCGCTCATCGAAGAGGCCTTTTTCTTGGAGATCCGTAGAGAGGCGCTGACCAATGCGCGAACGCCGCAGGGGGCGCGTGGAGACTTTGTACGGCGAATTCCGCTTTTCAAAGAGCAGCTCTCGATTGCAGAAGACTCAGGCATCATTGGTCTTGTGAGCCTTTCACCTTCAGACGGCGACGCGAAATCGATGTACGAGCGATTCGTCTCGACACTGCGCTACAAAACGAGGGCCCTCGTTGGTCCGCTCGATGATGGGCGGCTCTCTACGCTTTTTCTTCCGTTTCGGAGCGCTAAGGGCATGGGAAATGATCAATCGGGCACACGAACTGCTCACGAGGCGCTTTACGAGGTCCTCAAGGCGGGATTCGCGACTGAACTTGCCACGGGCGAGCTCAAGGTCTCTTTCGGCGAACCCACGCCGCTCGAGGAATTAGGGCGCTCCTATCTGAGCGCGCTGCGAAATTTTACACGTAGCCCGGTGTCGGAGGAATCCTCGGGTTTGAGGGCGTCGGGCCGATCCGACTCCACGAACACCTCGGAAGTACTACCTTTGGATCAATGGAACCGCTTCAATGCGGTGCACATGCGCGACGCCCAGTTCTACGAGCAAATCGCCGGAGGGCAGTACGCACTTGCCGGTCAGTCGCTCGAAAAGGTACTCCTGCCGCTCGAGGGCGAGCATGCCGAGCTTCCTGCGAGCCTTTTCTTTAGCATCTGCGGTGCGCTTTCCTTTGCGGTGCTCAAGCTCGCGGGCAGCGGGGGGCTTTCAGACGAGGCATACCGCGAGTTTATGGATTTCTCCGAGCTGCAGGCATTCTGGAATGCAGGCCTCTGGCACCACTTCGCCGCGAGCGTGCGAGCGCGCTTTCAGAGTCTTCAGCGCAACGCAGCCGAGGCCGGGTTCCATTCGCCTTTAGTGGTCAAGGCTCTCCAGTACATCGAGAATCATTATCAGGAGCAGATAACCCTGGAGAGCGCGGCCGAGGCTGTGGGCATTTCGCCTGGGCACCTCACACGCCTTCTGTCGGAAGAGCTCAAGTGCGGTTTTGCCCGCACACTCATCGATTTCCGCATGCGCAAGGCGAAGGAGCTCCTCAAGCAGCCGACGCTCTCAATCAAAGAAGTGAGCCAACGCTGCGGATATCCCGACGCAAATTATTTTTCAAGACTTTTCAGGAGAATGATCGGATGGACGCCCCGCGAGTTTGCGGCACGTCAGTTGAGAGGAGAAGATGCCAATGTTCACTAGTGCGAAGCGAGTTCTGTGGGGCGCCCTGGTGGTCGCCTTAACCGTCGGAATTCTCGGCGCGGGGCTTTCTTCTTGTGCAAAGCGCAAGAAAGCAGCCGACTACGTACCAGTAATCGGTTTTTCGCTCGACTCGCTCGTAGTGGAACGCTGGCGGCGCGATGTCGACAGCTTCACGAAGGCTGCGCACGATCTCGGGGCGGAAGTCGCGCTCCGCGTCGCCAATCAGGATGCGAACACGCAAATTGCCCAAGTACGTGAGCTCTTGAGCCAGGGCATCGATGTGCTCGTTATTATACCGAACGACGCGGAGAAGCTCTCGGATGTGTGCCACGAGGCAAAGCGCAAGGGTGTCCCCGTAATGAGTTATGACCGACTCGTACGTGGTGCCGATGTCGATCTCTACATATCCTTCGACAACGAGAAAGTGGGGAGCCTCCAGGCCCAAGCGGTTACTGAGGCAGTTCCCTCGGGTAACTATGTTATTGTCAATGGCGCGATCAGCGACAACAACGCCTACATGATCAACAGGGGATTCCACTCGGTACTCGATCCGTTTATTGCCTCGGGCCAAATCCACCTTCTTGAGGAGATTTGGCCGAGCGACTGGATGAGCGACGAGGTACGTACACGGTTTGAGGCGCTTGTTAAACCTGGCCAGAAGATCGACGCGGTGCTCTGCGGCAACGACATGCTCGCCGAGACGGTGATCTCGGTGCTCTCCGAGAACCGTATGGTGGGAAAAACCAAGGTGACCGGTCAGGACGCCGAGCTCGCGGCCTGCCAGCGCATCGCGGAAGGAAGCCAGTTTGCTACGATCTACAAGCCCATCGATGCCCTCGCGCTCAAGGCGGCGGGCTTTGCGGTGATGATGGCCAAGGGCGAAAAGATCGACTACGACAACAAGATCGACGATGGTCACTACAAGGTTCCCTACATCGCCCTCGACCCAATCTTGGTGACGGCGAGCACCCTGGATTCAACCGTGATCAGGGACGGCTTCCACACGCGCGCGGACGTATATAGGAACGTGAAGCGCTGATTCTGGAATTTACGTGTGTTAAATGTGCGAAAAATGCTATACCGCCTCTCGAGGTACGCACACGTGAGAATTACACAGGTATTTGTCACATCATTCCTGATGCGCGATTTAAATTTCAGATCCAAACTCATAGATGGCGCACGCTGACGGCAGCAGGCGCCGCAATTTCCGCCGCGTAGCGGCGTCGCCGCCTAGCGGCGACATTTCATAAAGGAGGAATCCTGATGAAACGCACACTGTTTATCGCAATGCTCTTCGCGATTGCTGGAGGCATTGTAATCGCTGACACACAGGTCGGCATTGTCCTTCCAACCAAGGATGAGCCACGCTGGATACAGGACCAGACCCGCTTCCTCGACGCTCTCAAGAGCGCCGGCTTCAGCGCGAAGGTTCTCTTCAGCCAGGGCGACTCGGCCAAGGAAAAGGCAAACGTAGAGGCGCTCGTGAGCGAGAACATCAAAGTGCTCATCATTTGCCCGCAGG
The DNA here is from genome assembly GCA_020721875.1 of Leptospira biflexa. GTDB lineage: Bacteria > Spirochaetota > Spirochaetia > Treponematales > Rectinemataceae > Rectinema. The sequence goes on along the minus strand of DYLX01000002.1, from coordinate 200,908 downwards.
ATGGAACCGCTGCGGCTGCTTCCGCTGACCTCGCGAAGAACGCGGGTGTCAAGGTCATATCCTACGACCGTCTGATCCGCGACACAACGAGCGTTGACTACTATGTCACATTCGACAGTTTCCAGGTCGGCAAAGCCTGGGGCGACTACCTGAACTCCAAGGTCCCGGCAGGAAGCAAGGGCAATAATCTCTATCTGTACGCCGGTGCCGCGAGCGACAACAACTCCTTTATATTCTTCGAAGGTGCATGGAGCGCCCTCCAGCCCAAGATCGCCGACGGAACCTACATTGTCCGCAACTCTCAGAAGGCCGTTGGACTTGCAAAAAAAGCCCAACTGACCCGCGATGAGGAAGCTCAGATCATCGGCCAGGTCACCACAAACTGGAACTTTGGCGACGCGAAGAACAAGGCTGAAGCCAACCTCACTGCAGCGCCCAAGTCTGCCAAGGGCACCGTGTACATCTGCGCCCCGAATGATGGTACTGCCCGCGCGATCGCCGATGCCTTCGCCGCCGATAAAGACGTCAGAACCTACTATATCACCGGACAGGACGCCGAGATCGCATCGATCCAGTATATCATCGACGGCAAGCAGTCCATGACCGTGCTGAAAGACGTGCGTACTTTGGTCAAAGACGCGATCGCTGCTGCGGTCGCTTACATGAAGGGTCAGACCCCGCCTGTAACTACCTACTACAACAACGGCAAGAAAGATGTGCCAGCCAAGCCGACCGCCATTGTCGTGGTGACGAAAGACAACGTAAAGAAGGAGATCATCGATTCCGGATACTGGCCCGCCAGCGACTTCACCGGTCTCAAGTGATGATTGAACGACGATTTGTTGCCAAATAATTCGGCATGGAGGGGAGCCGCTCGTTCCGGGCGGCTCTTCTTTGTACTACACTATACCCAAGCAGGTACCGTATGAGTGACAATATTCTGGAAATGCGCCACATCGTGAAAACATTCCCAGGCGTCCGTGCTCTGAGCGATGTAAATTTCGCGGTGCGCCGCGGGGAAATCCACTGTCTTGTTGGGGAAAATGGAGCCGGTAAATCAACGCTGATGAAGGTGCTGAGCGGGGTCTACCCGCACAACGACTTTGAGGGCGAGATTATCCTCAATGGCAAGAGTGTCGCGTTCGGTAGCATTCACGACAGCGAAAAGGCTGGCATCGGCATTATCTATCAGGAGCTGGCGCTTGTACCGGAGATGACTATCTACGAGAACATAATGCTCGGACACGAGATCCGCCGGGGCATAGGGATCGATATTCAGGAAATGATCCAGAAGGCTGAGGAACTTCTCAAGCGTGTGCGGCTCTCGGTTAATCCGAGTATGAAGGTCAAGGACCTCGGTATTGGCAAGCAGCAGCTTGTCGAGATCGCAAAGGCGCTGAGCCGCAATGTTTCGCTCCTCATCCTCGATGAGCCGACGGCCGCCCTCAACGAGGACGACTGCGATAACCTTCTCGAAATACTGCGCATTTTGAAGACGCAGGGCGTTACCTCGATCATGATCTCCCACAAGCTCAAGGAAGTACTCACCATCGCCGAGACAATCACCGTGCTCCGCGACGGCCAGACCATCTGTACCCTGGACCGCGAGAAGGACAAGGTCGATGAGCAGATACTCATCAAGCACATGGTGGGACGATCCATCGAGAACATCTATCCGCCGCGTGTTTCAAAACCAGGCGAGTCGGTAGTGCTCGAAGTGAAAAATTGGAACGCCTACGACCCAAATCTGGGCCGCAAGGTGCTCAACAATGTCAATTTTAAGGTCCACAAGGGAGAGGTTGTCGGCCTCTCGGGCCTCGTGGGGTCGGGACGGACGGAGCTCGCGCGGAGTATGTTTGGCAATCCGGATGGTTACTCCATTACAGGCGAACTCATCTTCAAGGGCAGGAAACAGCGCTTCGCCCACCCGAGCGGAGCGATCCGCGCGGGTCTCGCCTACGCGACTGAAGACCGTAAGAAAAACGGACTTGTGCTCATAAAATCGATCCAGGAAAACATATCGCTTGCGAACCTTCAGAGTGTCTCGAAGAACGGCATCATCAACGAGGAACTCGACAAGCAGACAGCCCTCAACTTCGTGACATCGCTCTCAATAAAAACGCCGGACATCAACCAGCTTTGCATGAATCTTTCCGGCGGCAATCAGCAGAAGGTCTCAGTTGCCAAGTGGCTCTTCGTAGGACCGGATCTGCTGATCTTCGATGAGCCTACGCGCGGTATCGACGTGGGCGCGAAGTACGAAATCTACACGATTATCAATGACCTCGTGGCGAAGGGCATGAGTATTCTCATGATCTCCTCCGAATTGCCGGAAATTCTCGGCATGAGTGATCGCATCTACGTGGTCGCCAATGGCACCATAGCTGGTGAGCTCGATGGAAAATCGGCGACGCAGGAAGCTGTCATGCGCCTTGCGACGCAGTACTGAGGAGGAAGAAGCAAAATGAATGAATTATTGACGGTACTGAAGAAGAACATACGCGAATACGGTATGTACATTGCGCTCGCAGCCATCATGGCGGTGTTCACCATTCTCTCGCATGGTGTCTTCATCTCTTCGCGCAACATCGCCAACCTGCTCAATCAGACCGGGTACATCGCGGTGCTCGCGGTGGGCATGACCCTTGTTATTGTGATACGGCACATCGACCTTTCGGTCGGATTCCTTTCGGGCTTTCTCGGCGCGGTTGCGGCGATCGCGCTCACACAGTGGCATCTGCCGGTGCTGCTCAGCATCCTTTTGGTGCTTGTGCTCGGCGCATGTGCAGGGCTTCTGACCGCGCTGCCCGTGGCAGGGCTTGGCATCCCCTCATTTGTCGCCTCACTCGCCGGTTGGCTCATCTACCGCGGCGCCCTTATGCTCGTAACGGCGTCGACAGGTACCATCATCATACCGCAAGACTCTTTTAACGCGCTCGGCAACGGCTACATACCTGACCTCTTCGCGAGCCAGACCTTCCTGCCGGGCATCCACAAGACAACGCTCCTCCTCGGCGCGATCGCGATTGTGATGTTTATTCTGGGACAGCTCGGCGATCGGAAGCGGAAAATGCAATACAAATTTGAAGTGCTCTCGGGCGGGCTCTTCGCGGCGAAGCTCGTCTTCATCTCGGTGATCCTCGGAATCATTTCATGGATACTCGCGGGCTACAACGGCATGTCCTGGACGGTCGTGATTATGCTGGCGGTGGTGCTGGTGTACGACTTTATCTCGCGCCGCACGGTGCTCGGGCGCCACATCTACGCAGTGGGCGGAAACCCGGAGGCGGCCGAGCTCTCCGGCATAAACGTGAAGAACATCACGTTCGCCGTCTTCGCGTCGATGGGATTTCTCTCGGCGCTTTCGGGTATCCTCTTTACGGCGCGGCTCAAGTCGGCCACCCCGCAGGCGGGCACGCTCTTTGAACTCGACGCGATCGCGGCTGCTTATATCGGCGGCGTTTCCGCGGCGGGCGGTATCGGATCGATCTCGGGCTCGCTTATCGGCGCGCTCGTGTATATGTCGCTTATGAACGGCATGAATCTCCTCGGCACCGATATTTCGTTACAGTATATCATCCGAGGCTTTGTACTGCTCCTTGCGGTGGTTTTCGACGTGGTGACACGTAAGCGCAGGTCGTAAGCGCAGGTCGTAAGCGCGGCACGTGTTTTGAGGGGCGTTGTTGCGCGCGCGGTGGCGTTCGTGTTGCATAGCTGCTCGTCGTTACATCCCAATCAGCGCGTAGATTTATAAATCGAGCCCATTCCCCGTGCAGGAATGGGCTTTTTTTCTCTCGAATCGCGATTTTATATTGACTTCGCATACCTTCAGCGCTAGCGTGTTTACCACTAAATCTTGAGCAGAGGTTTTCCGTTATGCGCAAATATTCTTTATTACCCATACTATGCACGCTACTCTTGGTTGCCGCGTCGCCGATACTCGCGGACCCCGTGCCGGGAGTATCGCGAGGGGGTGCGACCATTCTCCACGATGTGCGCCCCTCCCAGCCCGCTGAGCGCGTGCGTATAGCATGGCTCTCCGAATGGTTCGATGGCCTTTTCGGCACGCCCGCAGACACGCGCGTATTCATAATCGATTCCGGTGCTCCAGGCGCGACCGTGTTCGTCGCAGGAGGAACCCACGCGAACGAGATCGCGGGGATTCTTACGGCGGTGCTACTCGCAGAGCGTGCTTTGCCCTCGGTCGGCCGGCTCATTGTTATTCCCGATCTCAATACCAGCGCGTCCACCTACACAGAGAGCACCACAATGCCTTCGTGGATCCGTGTCGACACCACACGCGGTCCGCGCTTCTTCAAATACGGCGCCCGCTTCACCGACCCGGTGCACCAGGGCGAGCCCGATCCTGAGCGCTATGTCCACCCCAAGGGAGGCAATGCCCTCGAAGGCGTCGAGGCACGTAATCTCAACCGTGCCTACCCTGGAGCGCCCGACGGAAACCTGACCCAAAAACTCGCCTGGGCTGTCATGACCCTGCTGCGGAGCGAGTGTGTCGATATCGCCTTTGATCTCCACGAGGCGGGGGTCGAGTCAAGACTGGCGAATATGATTGTCGCAAACCCGAAGAACCTCGATACCGCCGCGCTTGCGGTAATTAACCTCGAGATGGAAGGCCTCAGCATGAAGCTCGAACCCTCGAGTGAAACTTTCCACGGACTCTCGCACCGGGAGTGGGGCGATGGAACCGACGCATATGCTTTCCTCATTGAGACGCCCAATCCTGCCCAATCAAGCAAGAATGGGAATCCGACGGAGGACCCGAAGTATCCGCTTGCGCTCCGCGTCGCCACCCACCTCGCGAGCATCGGCGCGATTCTCGACGCATGGAACGATGGCTGTCCACCCGACAAGCGCATCGCATTCTCATATTATCCTGACTGGCATACGGTTAAAGATCAGGGTGTCGGGGCGCTTTTAAACTAAAAAATACTTTATAGGAGCATACTTTATAGGAGGGTATATTATGGAAATGAAAAGAGTGAGACGGTCATGGGGCTTGAATCGCCTCACGCTGAGCCTCATCGGTTTTGTGGTATTTGCGCTTGTCATCGCGGCGCCGTTGTCCGCAGCGGATACGCTGAAGGCTGAGGTTACTGCGCGCAATGGCATGGTTGCGTCCGCGCAGCCCCTCGCCTCGGCGGCAGGCCTCGAAATACTAATGGCGGGCGGCAACGCGGTCGATGCTGCGGTTGCCTCTGCGTTTGCGCTCGGCGTCGTGGAGCCCAACGCCACGGGCCTCGGCGGCGAAGGCATGATGGTCATCTACCTTGCGGATAAAAAGATCACGGTCGCGATCGACTATCGCTCGATGGCACCACTCACCGATATGTCCAAGATAAAGTTCGGCAAAGAGGGTCACGTAGCGGTTGCCGTTCCCGGTGTCGTCGCAGGACTCTGCGACGCGCTTCAAAAATACGGGACAATGAGCCTCGCCGAGGTTATGGCGCCTGCGATTCGCTATGCGCGTAATGGCTTTATCGTGAGCGAAACACTTGCACAGACTATCTCCGACAAGTTTGACCCCATTTCGAAAAACGACGCACTGCTCAAGATTGTCGCCCCGGAAGGGCTACCCCTCCAAACCGGCGACATCATCAGGAACACCGACCTCGCGGCAACCCTTGAGAAGATCGCGGCGGGTGGCCCCGATGTATTCTACAAGGGTGAGATTGCCGACGCCATCGCCGCCGATATGGCGAAGAATGGCGGCTACATCGGCAAGGCTGATCTCGCGGCGTATCGAGCTATCGAGCGCGAGCCCGTGCGCGGAACCTACCGTGGGTATGAGATTGTCTCCGCGCCTCCCCCTGTGGGCGGCCTCTCCGTCATCGAAATGCTCAACATGCTCGAAAACTTCGACCTCGCCTCCGAAGCCCCGCTCTCACCGCGCAATGTGCACATTATGGCTGAAGTGATGAAGCGGGGGTTTGCGGACAACTCCGCGTATGTCGGCGACCCTGCCTTCACCAAGGTTCCTGTGGAGGGACTCCTCGACAAAGCGTACGCCAAAGCCCGTGCCCAGGAGATCGATCTCACGAAGATGTCGCCCTCCGTCAAGGCAGGGACTCCCTACGAGCATCCCTCGACCACCCACCTCTCGGTAGTGGATCGCAGCGGCAACATGGTCGCCCTCACGCAGACAATTTCTGGATTCTGGGGAGCCTGCGTCGTAGTTCCGGGCACCGGCATCGTCCTCAACAATGAGATGCAGAACTGGTCGAGGAGCGGACCGAACTCCTACGCGCCAGGCAAGCGTATGCGCACTACGATCGCGCCAACGATCATCGCCAAGGATGGTGTGCCTTTTGTCACCATGGGAACCCCAGGCGCGGGAAGAATCATCTCGACAATGGTCATTCTCGCGGTCAATCTCCTCGACTACCACATGGGCGTCCAAGAGGCGATCGAGTCGCCGCGCTTCTATGCCCGCGACACCGAGAAAGTGCTCTCAATCGAGGCTAGAATGCCCAAAGAGACCCAGGACTGGCTCATGTCAATCGGGTATAAGCTCAAAGTGTACCCCGACTACGACCTCTTCTTCGGCGGCGCGCAGGCAATCGTTGTCGACCCTGCGACCGGTACGATGTATGGCGGGGCCGATCCGAGGCGCGACGGCGCGGTGTTTGGGTTCTAAGGAGCGTTGGTCATGATCACACACTATCGAATCAGAGCACTCTTCCTTGCGCTCTGCGTCTTCGCGGTCCTCGCGCCGATGACGGCGTTCGCGCAGTCTTCGGCACCGGCGGCCTTGCTTGGGAGCTTCCCGCAACCGGGATTCATCACTTCCGCGGGCCAAACCTCGGATGCGGCTATTGTCAAAGTACTCGCCAATACGAGACTTAAGCTTGGTTTCAGCTACGAAATCTCAGCTAAACCCCAGGCGCTCTCGGGTTTCAAAACGCTCGTTCTCGTGCTCGGGGCTTCGAATAAAGGCCTCGGCGCGGCGGGCTTGAGCCTCGACCAGGAGATGGACCGTGTCAAAGCGATTATCGCCCAGGCGCAGAAAGAGAGCATGAAGATCATCGCCATGCATACTGGCGGTACTGCGCGTCGCGGAGAGGCATCGAACAAGATTATCGAGCTCTGCGTGCCGGTGTCGAACATTGTTATCGTGGTGAAGGGCGGCAATACCGATGGGTTTTTCACCGATCTGTGCACGAAGGTCGGCGTGCCGCTCGTCGAGGTTTCCTCGATCACTGAGGCGGGAAATGTGCTCAAGAGTCTCATGGTCCTGAAATGAAAAGGATTTTTGCCGTATCGCTGATGCTCGCCGCGCTTACGCTCACGTCTGTGGGCGCCGAGAGCGGCGAGTGTACTGAGAACGCCGAGAGTACTGAGAGCGCCGGGAGCAGCGAGAGTACTGAGAGCGCCGGGAGCGGCGTCTCGCTGGTTGCTTCTGAAGTGCGGCCGGGAAAGGGCGTAACCGAAATGCGCTCGCTCTCCGATTTTGTGCCTGCACTCGCGCGGACACCCTTCGACGCGCCGGTGTATCTACTCTCGGGTGCGCCCAGTGACGCAAAGGCATCCAGCACAAGCGGCGCGTCAGATATATCCAATGCTTCCAACGCTTCCAATGCACCCTTTACAGCCGCCATCATTGCAGGTGCGCATGCAAACGAAATCGCGGGTGTACTTGCGGCCTATTGGATCATCGAGCGCTGCGAGGTTTTGCACGGACGTCTCGCGATTGTACCGCGTGCAAACGCTTCGGGGGCCACGTGGTCGCTGAACGGCGCGCAGGCACCCCGCCTCGTCGAACTGAACGGGCGTACCATCCGCTATGGCACGCGGTTCTCGAATCCTCTCCAGGAGACGGAGCCGGATCCCGAACAATTTATCCCACCGCTTGCAACGAGTACCTTTCAGCCGCTTGCTGGCAAGGAAGCTCGCAATCTAAACCGCGCGTATCCCGGCTTGCTCGACGGCAGGCGCACCGCCCAGACCGCCTATGCGATCACCGCGATGCTCCGCGCTGAATCCGCTCACATCGCCCTCGACCTTCATGAAGCCAGCATAGACTCAGCCCTTACCTGGTCAATCATTACGAGAAAAGAGTACCTCGACGTGGCAGCGCTCGCCACCCTCGACATCGAAGACACGACGGGGGTCACCTTTCACCTCGAGGACTCCCGCGATGAATTCGCGGGCTACTCGCATTGGGAGTGGGGTAGAATGGGCGTGGCAGCCTTTCTCGTCGAAACGCCGAATCCCGCCCAGCCGAAAGATGACCCCACCGTAGATCAGCTCCACCACGCAAAGGCTCCTCTCGCGCTGCGCGTATATGTGCACCTCCGCGCTGCGAAGGCTCTACTCGAAAATGCCAGCGCGATGTCTGAAGCTAAGGATGCGCTCGTCATCGAAGGTTTTCCTTCCTCGGTCGAGGAAGTGAGCCGCTGGCTCGAGGGAATATGAGCGCGTCATCGAATGGCGGGCGCCAGGGCAGCGGGGAGCTTGAGCCCGGCGCGCGCCAAGAGCTCGCGCCTGGCGCGACGCTCGAGCGTGCCGTCGACTTTGCAACGCGTTGGCTCACATGTGGAGGCGACACGATCGCGCTCGGCGACTTTTACGCGGACGGGGGATGCGAGCCGCTCAAGTTCGTTCGTCTCCCCGCGTGGGCGGAAGCGGTCGGAGCCGTGCTTGCGCCAGGGGGCGGGCGAGCCCTCATCTGGGTGATGCCTAAGGTTCTCGCCGATGAAGAGCAAGGATCGCCCTTTGCGCCTCTCTCGGCATCTATGTCAGTTTCTCCCGCAACCGCGGATAATGGTGTTCTCCAGCTCGCGATTCGGAGGCCAAAATCGTGGGAGCGCGGCCCTGTCCTCGTTCGCTACGCCGGCATCGTGGGTACGCACAGAAGCGTGCGTGGCGCGAGGAAGGCAGAGTATGCACATGGACAAGGGCAGTTTTTGAGTGGAGCGGAACAGCGATTCACCGGACTCGAGCGGGCGAGCGGCGAAACGCTCGTGCTGACATTACCGGCGCGCGGCGAGTCGCTGATCATTATCGTGGAAATAAAGTGAAGGCATCTTGCGAGGAGCGCCTATGCAATAATTGCGGCGTCCGAGTGCGATAAGGGTGGCGCATAATGGTGACGAAAGAGGCACAGCTCGCGAGTGCGATAAGGGCGACGCATACCAGTGGTGAAAGACGCGCAATTACCTAATGTCCATGCTCAGCCGCGCGATTTCAAGATTGCGTGGTGTGTCGATGTCGACATGGATGAAAGGATCGGCGACATCGATAAGTGCAATGTCCGCGCGGTGCGCGCGGAAGAAACCCTGGAGGCCATCGGGGCCCTCCCAGCGCTGAATCGCGTCGAACCATGCCCTGCGTATGAGGGGAGGGTGACCGGTCTTGCCCTGGTACCTCGGGAGGGCCGCGAGGTGCGCGCTGATGCCACGGACGAGCGCGCGCGGGGTGGCGGGCGACACAAAGGGTATGTCGACCGGGAGAATGAAGGCGGCCTCGGTGCCGGCGGGGAGGGCAGCGAGACCTGCGAGGATCGAACTGAACATACCCTGGGCGAAGTCCGGGTTGTACACAGGGATAAGGCCGCGCGCGCGTGCAGCCTCCGTGAGGCGGTCCGTGTCGAAGCCTGTCACCACGAAAATCTGCTCAATGGATGCATCCAAGAAGGTGCGCGCCGCCCGCTCGAGCATGGTCGCGCCATTGATCTCGACGAGCGCCTTTAATGCGCCAAAGCGCGAAGAGTAACCCGCGGCAAGAATGATGGCGCCGATATGTTGAAGGTTAATTGAGTAGGCCATAGTGCTCAGGGCGCAACGGCGGGCGGCGCCGTCTTAGCGGAACTATCAGGTGAACGTGTCGCGGGCAGCACACCTGCCCGTACCGCGATGATCTCAGCAAGAATGCTGATCGATATTTCTTCGGGAGTGCGGGCGCCGATGGCAAGGCCGATGGGCGCGTGGACTCGCGCGAGGTCTTCATCGGAGAAGCCCTGTTCTTTGAGGGATGCAAAAATGCCCGCGCGCTTTGTCTTCGAACCGATGAGGCCGATGTACCCCGCGCGCGTGGTGAGGAGGCTTGCGAGCATCTCCCGGTCGATGTCGGGTTTGCGTGTCAGGATGAGGGCGCAGTCTTGAGGTCCGGGTGCGATAGCATTGCAGTGAGGCCCGGCCGCGAGTGGTGAAGCGAAGTTCTCGATGCGGCGCAGCGACCTCGCGCGCGGAAAGCGCTCGGCGGTAAGGAGCTCAGGGCGGTCGTCCGTCACGATGACACTGAAGCCCGCGAGGGTAGCAGCCTCGCAGGTGGCAAGGCCGACGTGGCCCGCGCCGAAGATGTACACGGTCGGATCTGGCGAAAAGCCAAGCCAGAAGGCTCGCGCCGCGTTTGAAGAATCGGCAGCCTGTGGCTGTTGAAACTCGAACATCGCTGCGCCGTCAAAGCCTGGTTTGCTTTCGTGGAGCGCGCTCAGAAGTGACTGAGTTGGATTCAGCTCCGCGTTGGTTATCGAATAATCTTCGTCAAATACAGCTGCGAGCCTGATAGGCGCGCCGTGGGCCGGCGCAGGCTTTGATACTGTGTCTTTTGGACCATCAAAAAAGGCAATTCCCGTGGACGCACCTGTATCAACACGCGCGAAGCAGGCGAGAAGCGCATGGGCGGCCTCGCTGTCGGGTTCGATTCGCTCGAGGTGAATGGTGAGCAAGCCACCGCAGGTCATCTGCGACAGGTTCGCCTCGGGACTGAGATCGAAGTGAAGATCTTGGGAGGTGGCGCTTGTAGCTGAGCGGGCGGATGTAAGGGTGCCAGAAAGTGCCGCACCCGAGGTGTCGACGAGGGGTGTTGCGGTTGCGAGCAGCTCACGCATGGCGGCGATCGTCTGTCCTTCGGCAAAACCGCCGCCGACCGTGCCCGTCATCGCGCCGGATTCATCCATCGCCATAAGCGCGTCCGTGCCCCGCGCGGTGGAACCTGAGGCCCAGGTTACTGCCGCGAGCGCGATGCGAGAACCCCGCACAAGACGCCCTGCCACCCAATCTCGAAGTGTCTTCATTGTGCCCTCACTTTGCGCGGAGTACGCGGTTAAGGCGTGATATCCCTTTAGTGCGCATCCTCCCGCCTTGAGGGGACGCGTACGCTATTCCAGTGCGCAAGCCTAACTTCATTGTATTGCCTCACGTGCGCCACTATATCCGCCGTTCAGCATGCCGGCCCGGACTGCCGAGAGTACACGCTCCGGCGTGAAGGGGTACTCGGTGAGGCGCACGCCTGTTGCATTCCGGATCGCATTTGCGATCGCCGAAGGCGGCGTGTCAATGCCGATTTCGCCGGCTGACTTCGCGCCGAAGGGACCGGAGGGCTCATAACTGTCCACGAGCTCAACTGTGATGCGTCCCACATCCTCGCGCGAGGGAATGGGGTAGGTCATCATGTTGTGGCTGAGCATGTGCCCTTTTTCGGAGTAGCGCACATCCTCGTAAAGGGCCATGCCGATGCCCTGGAGAAGCCCACCCTCTATCTGTACCTTGGCGAGCATGGGACTGATCGGCGTGCCGACATCCACAACTGCCACGTAGTGCACCACATCGACCTTGCCGGTCTCGGTGTCGATTTCGATCTCAACAAAAGCAGCCATGTAAGGCGGAGGCGATTTTTCGCCAGAGAATGATTCGGTGGCCTCGATGGTCTGCATCGCCGCCCCGTCGTGGTAGAGCGTGTCGAAACTAAAGTCGTCGAGGCTGAGGGACTTTTTGCCATCGGCGCTGCGGAACACCTTGTTTTCGTAGATAATGTCGCCGGGCGCCACGCCGAGTTTGCGAGCCGCGGCCACGATGAGTTTCTCTTTGAGACTGTGAGCGGCCCGTAACACCGCAGATCCTGAGACATAGGTTGTACTGGAGGCGTAGGCGCCCACATCGAAGGGGGTGTGGTCGGTGTCGGAGGAGTAGACCACGATGTCGCTCATCTCGACACCAAGCGCTTCGGCGGCAATCTGCGCAAGGATGGTGTCGGAGCCGGTGCCGAGGTCGGTCGCGCCTATGTGCAGCTTAAAGAAGCCACCGTCCTGGAACTCGAGCCGGGCCGAGCCCATATCAATAAGGGGAATGCCCGACCCTTGCATGGCGATAGCCATGCCCTTGGCGCGCAGCTTGCCCGGCGCCACTTCGCGCACGAGATGGGTAGCATCCCAGCCGATGAGCTCTTTCCCGCGTGCGATGCACTCCTCGAGCTTGCAAGACTCAATGGTCATCGCGACACCCTCGGTACCCTCGCCCATGATGCGAAACACTTCACTCGTTTCGCCTTCGTGGATCATGTTCATGCGGCGAAGCTCGACGGGATCCATGCCGATTTTGTGCGCGAGTTCGTCCATGGCGGACTCGAGACCGGTGAGGCCTTGGATGGCACCGTATCCGCGGTAAGCCCCTGCGGAGACCTTGTTTGTGTAGACCACGTGGCCGCCGAAACGGACCGCCGCGACCTTATTATAGAGGGGAAGGGTCTTCGAGCCTGCCACCATGAAGGTCGTGAGGGCGTGTTCGCCGTACGCGCCTGTGTTGGAGAGAATCTGCATGTCGATCGCACGGAGGAGGCCGTTTCGGTCAGCCCCGAGCCGAATGGTGACGCGCATTTCATGGCGCGTGAAGGTCGACTCGAAGACCTCGCGCCTCGTGAGGGCGAGGCGCGCCGGTCGGCCTGTCTTCAAGGTGACCATCGCGACGAAGGGTTCGACATGGATCTGCTGCTTGCCTCCGAAGCCGCCTCCTATACGCGGTTTGACGATGCGGATCTCGCGGATGGGTTTTTGGAGGGCGAGGCCGAGGAGGCGGCGGGTATGCCAGGGGTTCTGAGTCGAGGTATAGATTACGAGCCTGCCGTGGATGTCGAGGTAGCTGAAGGCAGCATGCGGCTCCATTGCAACGTGCTGCTGCGCCTGTGTGTGGACAGTGGTCTCAATCTTGACAGGCGAGGCTGCGATCTCGGCCTCCACATCGCCGAGTTCCATGTGGTAGGCGGCGGCAATATTGCGCTTCGGCTCAAAGCCGATAGGGAACATTTCGTGAATTTCAGGCTCTGGATGGATGACAATCGGGTTGTCGAGCGCCTTTTCAAAGTTGAGCACAGGCTCGAGCACCTCGTACTGAACCTCGACGAGGGCGGCAGCCTTCTCTGCGGTCGCTTCGTCTTCGGCGGCGACAATGGCAACCTCATCGCCGACATAGCGTACAAACTCGTCGAGAATAAAGCGATCATGGGGGCTCGGCTCGGGGTTGCCCTGTCCGGCGCGCGTATAGGGCACGCGAGGACAGTCCTTCCAGGTGAGAACACAGGCAACACCGGGGAGCGCGAGAGCGGCAGTCGCGTCGATGAAAACGATGCGCGCGAAGGCGTGCGGACTTCGTACGAGCTTTACATAGAGGGCGTTCGCGGGGACGAGATCGTCGGTGTAGGCCGGACGTCCGAGCACAAGACTTTCACCATCCACCTTCGGCAGGTCGTGGGCCACCACATGAAATTTCTTCGTCGCGGAGAGCTCTGGCGCGGAGGACGGGCGCCGGATTACCGGCTGAGCTGCTAAGGGCACCCCGGTGTGTGCTGATGGCGTCTTTAGAGGGGCTTCCAAGCGCATTGACGCGCCGCCCGCCGAGGGATCTTGGTGCTGCTCACTCATGCTGGGCCTCCAGGTAGTTTTTAATCGCACGGATCTGGCCTTCGTAGCCGGAACAACGGCAGAGGTTACCCGCCAGATAGTGGCGAATTTCGGCTTCGTTCGGGTTTGTAAGCTCGTCTCGCATGGCAAGCACAGTGAGGGTAAAGCCAGGCGCGCAGAAACCGCATTGGTCCGCGCCTTCGGCGGTTAGAAATCGTGCGAAGCGACGCGCCTCTTCAACACGGCCCTGGATCGTGGTGACATTTTTACCGTCGGCGCGCGCGGCGAGGTAGGAACACGATAAGACAGGCTTTTCATCAACGAGTACCGTGCAGGCGCCGCAATTGCCCGTGTCGCAGCCTTTTTTCACCTCGACATAACCGGCGTTTCGTAGAACTTCCGACAGCATCTCGCCGGGCGCGCACTCGAGCTGTTCCTTTTTACCATTTATAGTGATCGTAAGCTTCATTCCCGTACCTCCGTAATCGCGCGCCTAAGAAGCGCGGGCAGAATGGCCCTGCGATACTCCGCGCTTGCTCGAATGTCGCTGCCGAACCGCAATTCGGTGGCCGCCAGCGCAGCAGCTTCCGCAATGGCCGCATCCGAAGGCCGAGCCTCACTTCCCAGTAACGCCATAGCGCGTGGACAAAGCCGCGTTGCCCCGGGCCTCGCCCCTACGGCGATCCGCCATTCTCCCTCGGGCTTCGCCACCGCGGCATTCAGCACGGGAAAGTCGCTCTCGGAGATGCGCATCTGAGCGAAGGCCGCCTGGGCGCGGGTTGGCAGTAAAAATTTTTCAATAAGGAAGGGCCCCCCCGCGCCAGTTTCGAGGTAGCGCGCAAAGTCCAGCACCGTGTTCGGATACAAGACAAGCTTAGCCCCGAGCGCGGCGAGCATGGTATTTAAGTCTGAAAATCCGTAACGCCCAGCCGCAGTACCGCCGATGGTGATGATGTTACGCAGCTGCACGCCGACGACATGGCTCACCGCGGCGCCGAGCGCTCCCCCAAACCGCTGAGCCAGCATGCCGCTCATCTCGATGCTCCTGTAACTCGTCATCGCCCCAATTTCCACGCCGCGTTCGGTCTCGCGGATAAAATCAAGCTCGAGCTCGGACAGGTCGACCCCGAGTTTTATCGTCTTCACGTTCGTCCGGAGCCATGCTGCGCCGGCAATCGGCGTACCCCCTCGGTCGCGGATGAGGCGGAGCGCCTCATCGATGCTCCGGGGACGACTGTATTCCACAATTTCCATTTGCGCGCTCCTTGTTAGGATGCGAATGCACGAATCGAAGCACTTTCAAAAGTACAATGAGTTTTGAAAGTGCGACTTTCATCCTGATTTACGCCATCATAGCACAGCTTGGGCGTATGGGCAAATTGTGCGCCCCAAGTTCGGTCCGGCTGCGGCCGGCCAGGCGGCGCGCGGGTTGCGCAGATCTCGCGCGCTGAGGTTTTGCCAGCCTGAGCGCATTGGCGGCGATCTTTTGCCGCGCCGCCCCCTTTTCGTCACACTTTTTTGCTCGCCCGATTCTTCAAAGAACGCCAAACGGCTATACTGACCCCATGGCGAAATTCGTTCATCTCCACAACCATACCGATTATTCCCTCCTCGATGGCGCAGCACCCGTTTCGAAGCTCGTCAAAAAAGCAAAGTCGCTCGGCATGCCCGGCATCGCCATCACCGACCACGGCAACATGTTCGGCGTCATGGCCTTCGAAAAAGAGTGTAAAGAGGCCGGCCTCAATCCCATCATCGGCTGCGAGTGCTATGTCGCAGGCGGCTCCCGCCTCGAAAAAACAGGCACCGAGAACGGCAACAAGTACTGGCACCTCCTTCTCATCGCCGAAAACCAAATCGGCTACCGCAACCTCCTCAAACTCACCTCGGCGTCCTTCACCGAGGGCTTCTACTACAAACCGCGCATCGACGACGAGATCCTTGTCGCAAACGCTCAGGGTCTCATTGCCTGTACCGCCTGCCTCGCGGGCGAGATTCCCTCGCTTATCCTCGCGGGCAAGCTCGAACAGGCCACCAAGAAAATCGCCTTCTACCGCGAGCTCTTCGGCCGCGACCATTTTTACCTCGAACTTCAGGACCATGGCCTCGACGAGCAGCGAATTGTCAACCGCGAGCTTATTCGCCTAGCGAAAGAGCTCGATCTGCCCCTCGTCGCCACGAACGACCTCCACTATGTCGAGCGCGAGGATGCGGTGGCTCATGACATACTCCTCTGCATCGGGACGAATCGAAAACGCAATGATCCCTCGCGTATGCGCTTCCCTAACGATCAGTTCTACTTAAAGAGCGCCGAGGAGATGGCTGCGATCTTTGCCGAGGTGCCCGAGGCTCTCGAGAATACGCTCAAGATTAACGAGATGGCCCAGCTCAAAATCGATTTTCCTGGTCCGCTCCTCCCCGACTACCAGGTGCCCGAGGCCTTCTCGACACCGGATGCCTACCTCAGGCATATCGCCCGCGAAGGCCTCACCGCGCGCTACGGCAACCCGAGCCGGGAGGCGCTCGATAGGCTCGAGTACGAGCTCGGCGTCATCACCAAAATGGGCTTTACGGGCTATTTCCTCATCGTGTGGGACTTTATCCACTGGGCGAAGGAGCACGGCATTCCGGTGGGGCCGGGCCGTGGTTCGGGTGCTGGGTCCATTGTCGCCTACTCGATGCGGATCACCGACATCGACCCGCTCAAGTACGATCTTATCTTCGAGCGCTTCCTCAACCCCGAGCGTATTACAATGCCCGATTTCGACGTGGACTTCGATTTCGAGCGCAGAGGCGAGGTGATCGATTACGTGGGCGAGAAGTATGGCCACGATCGCGTGGCGCAAATCATCACCTTTGGAACGCTGAAGGCAAAGGCGGTAATCAAGGATGTGGCCCGCGCCCTCGATATCCCTTTCGACGACGCGAACCAGATTGCGAAGCTTGTTCCCGAGGATCCCAAGATAACCCTCGAGAAGGCCTTTAAAGCCGAGCCAAAACTCGCTGCCCTCGCGCAAAACCCTGCATACTCAGAGCTCTTCTCCATTGCGGCCAAGCTTGAGAATCTGCACCGACACAGCTCGCTCCACGCTGCGGGCCTTGTCATCGGCAAGTCGACGCTCACCGATTACGTTCCACTCTACAAAGACCCTAAGACGGGCCTTGTTGCGACGCAATACACGATGGAGTACCTCGAGAAATGCGGGCTTGTAAAAATGGACTTTCTCGGGCTCAAGACCCTTACCCTCATTCGTAATACTCTCGACCTTATCCGCAAGCGCGGCGTCGAACTCAAGGAAGACGATATTCCTGATGCCGATCCCAAAACCTTCAAGATGCTCTCCGAAGGTAAGAGCACGTCGATCTTCCAGTTTGAGTCTCAGGGTATGCAGTCGATTTTAAAGCGCGCGAAGCCGGGGAGCATCGAGGATCTCATCGCGCTCAACGCGCTCTACCGGCCGGGTCCCATGGACTATATCGACCAATTCATCGACTCGAAGAACGGCCGCATGGCGATTACGTATCCGCACCCCTCGCTTGAGAAGTACCTCAGAGGAACCTACGGTGTCATCGTCTACCAGGAGCAGGTTATGCAGGTGGCGCGCGAGGTTGCGGGTTATTCGCTTGGCCGCGCTGACCTCCTGCGGCGCGCCATGGGAAAGAAGAAGCTCGAGATTTTGCAGAAGGAAGAGGTGCCCTTTATCGAGGGGGCGGTTTCGCGCGGTTACTCGAAGGAGGATGCCAAGCGCATCTTCGAGATTCTGACGCCTTTCGCAGGGTATGGCTTCAATAAGTCGCACGCCGCAGCCTACTCGGTGGTCGCCTACCGTACCGCCTTTCTCAAGGCCAACTACCCGGCCGAGTTCATGGCCGCCAACCTTACCAACGAGATCAGCAATACCGACAAACTCACGGAGTATATAAGCGAAGCACGCCAGATGGGTCTTGCCGTGCTGCCCCCCGACATCAACCGCTCCGACGCGAATTTTAGCGTCGACCATGGACAGATCATCTATGGTTTTCTGGGCATCAAAGGTGTGGGCGAGGGTGTGGCCCGCGACATCCAGGCCGAGCGCGAAAAGAACGGACCCTTCAAAAACTTTATCGATTTTCTCACGAGAATGAGAGACTTCGGCCTCAACCGAAAGGCCTTCGAATCGCTCATCTTTGCGGGATGCTTCGACTCGCTCGTCCGCCCACGCCGCATGCTGATCGATAACCTCGAGCGCGCGCTTGAGTACATCGAGGGAGCGCGCGCCTTTGAAGCAGCCCGCAATGGCTCGCTCTTCGAAATGGACGATCTCGGTACCTATCCGGACTTCGTGTTCGAGCCCGTCGAGGAGTTCTCGAACCAGGAAATGCTCCGGGCGGAGAAGGAACTCCTCGGCTTCTTCTTTTCGGCCCACCCGATGGATGAGTTCAAGTTGATATGGGAGCGGGCGTCGACCCTCGACTTAGGCCATCTCGACCGCGCGAGTCCCAATCGCGAGTACGTGGTCGTGGGGCTCCTCACGGAGTATCGGCCCTATACGACGCAGAATGGCCGACGTATGGCTTTCTGCAAACTCGAGGACTATCGTGGCGCGATCGATATGGTGGTCTTCCCCGACGTGCTGGAGAAGCATGAGACGTCGTTCGTCAAAGATCGCGTGCTTTGTGTGCGCGCTGTTTTTGATAACTCCCGGCGCACGCCCTCGCTCAAGCTTCAGGAGATTCTCGATCCTGACTCACTCAGAAAGGCATCCTGGCGGGAGCTCCATGTGCGGCTCGCTCCGGGCAATTTCGATGAGAATAACCTCTACGAGTTGCGCGACGCGGTATACTCTCTCCATGGACAGTGCAAGGTCTTCTTCCACGTGCCGCTTTCCAAAGGAGGCGAGGCGACGATCGAGGCTGGACCGCACACGACCAGCTCAGCGAGCGACGACGATATCGCCGTGCTCAAGAAGCATCCATCGGTGGCGGAGGTGTGGCGATCATGAAGATTACAGTGCTCGGCAACGGCGGTTTCTACAACGAGGGACTCTTCTACAATGCGCTCGCGATCGACGCTCGAGTACTCGTCGAAACGCCCCCCGATATCCTGCAGTCTATCGCGCGGCAGGCTATGCGCCCCGCGCAGTTTGACACGGTATTTGTAAGCCACATTCATGGCGACCATTGCTTCGGCTTTCCTTTTTTCTTTTTCAATTGGCTCTATGCGGGCGAGGCACACTCGCACTGGCACAAGGGTAGCGTCCTTACCCTCATTGGCCCCAATGGCCTCGGCGAACAGCTCAGAGTGCTGCTGCGCATGGCTATTCCCCACGAGCATCCCTACACGAAAGCCTTCGAACAGCGGGTGCGCCTGGTGGAAGTCGGGGAGGAGGATATCGTCGATGCTGGCGGCGGGCTTTGGTTCGGTTTTATGGCGATGAAACACTCGCTCCCGACCATGGCGCTGATCGTAGGGGAGCAAGGGCTGGATGTGGCGCGCTCCACCGCGACTTCAGCTGAGGCCGCTACGCACTCCACCCCGGATTCACGCGAGGCCGCTGCACATTCCGCCCCGGCTTCAAGCGAGGCCACTGCACATTCCGCCCGTGCGCTCCCAGCGCCCGCCGCGCGCTTTGAGAAGGCCCGCTTTATCTATAGCTCCGACACTTCGATGTTCGAGGGAGTCTCGAGGCTCATCGAGTCGGGCGCGCGGCTTGTACTCTGCGATACGAATGGCGAGAAAGAGAATGAAGTGCATATGAGCCCGAAAGAACTTGCCATGGCCGCGCGCGGTAGGCCCGGCGACATCGCCTCGGGGAGAATTCGCGGTATCCACATGAGCAGATCGATGAAGCGCCTGGGCGATCTCAGCTTTGTGCAGCCGGGAGATACCTTTATTCTGGAGTAAGGGGAGCCGCGATCGGTACGGCTTACAATCGGCGCTCTCGCTATCGATACGGAGCCCACAATCGGCGCGGCTCGCTGTCGTAGGCAGCTCGCCATCGCGGGAGGCCATCGAAGTAGTGAAACACGACCGCGCTCCAATGCAGGGCGACTGCTCTGAAAATCGCGCGCCGCTACCTTGTTAATTCAAGATAATCGCGCGCCCATGCCGCGAATTCATGCCAATGTCCAAACTTAAAATCCGCCGCTGAGATGCGCCTTCCCCGCAGCGCGGCGCGCATACCGGCCGCTTTCGATCCGCCGATATCGTATCTGATATTGTTGCCGACATAGAGGATCTCGTGAGGCGCGGCTCCAAGGGCGACTGAGAGCGCCTGAAAGACGCGCGGGTGGGGCTTGAGTGCACCAGTGTCTTCGGCGCAGAGGATGCGCGGGAAAAACTCCAACAGCCCGAGGGTACGCAATTTCTCTGCAGGTGGAAGGTCTGAGAGCACCGCGAGCGCGAAACCGCGCGACCGAAGCGATTCGAGGACGGTGGTGACCCCTGGATAAGGTGCGATGGTCGCGAAGCGGCGTGGCATTTCCTGGTAGAAAATACGCTCCATGAGATCGCGTGCGTGCTCCTTTGTGGTGTCAAGCCGCTGTGCAAGGAGGGTAGCTTGAAGCTGGTGCAGGCTAGCGCTGTCGTGCGGTTCAAAGTGAGCGTCTTGCTGCAGCGCGCGCAGCTGTCTGCGCACCAATGAGAAGGCCATGACAAACCTCGGATGTGTGAAAACAAGATCGACGCAGCGAAGATTGAGCGATGAGGAGGGGTAGAGCGTTCCGTCGACATCGAAGGCGATTGCGCGCACACGCATAATGTCCCGCATATTCAACGTTATATAGGAAGAATAGAGCCCCTGTCCACCTCATTGAGAAAAAATGAGCGGCCGTGACACGACCGCTCTGCAAAAATCCCTCACAAAGTAAGATTCAAAACACTCTGGGCCGATAGCTCGTATGCAGCAGCTCGTGCGAGAGGCGACCTAGAGGTTTCCCAAGAAATTCGCGGTAGATCGCCGCCACCGCCGGATTCTCGTGCGACTTGCGGATTGGCAGGGCTCGGTCTTCGGCATAGAGCGCGTTGCTCCTCGCGCGTTTCTTCTCGATATCGGCGAGCACTGGCTGCCCACCGCCGCCGACGCAGCCGCCGGGACAGGACATGATCTCGATGAAGTGGTAGGGGCTTTTCCTCGCCCGGATTTCGTCGAGGAGCACGCGTGCATGTGCGAGCCCGTGAGCGACCGCAACCCGTACCTGAGTTCCGCCCATCGTGACTTCGGCGTGTTTGATCGAATCAAAGCCGCGCACCTGGGCGAACTCGACGTTTTCAAGCGGCTTTTTTTCGACCATCTCGTAGACTGTTCTCAGCGCGGCCTCCATAACTCCGCCCGTGGTTCCGAAGATGGTGCCCGCCCCAGTGGATTTGCCAAGCGGATCGTCGAAATCTTCTTCAGGGAGATTCATGATATCGATGCCCGCGAGGCGGATCATGCGCGCGAGCTCTCTCGTGGTGAGTGCCCAGTCGACATCGAAGAAGGGCCTTGAACCAGCGTGTTTTGCGTCATTGTGCCGCCACCAATCCCACGCCGAGTCCATTTCCTTTCTTCTGGCCTCGTACTTCTTCGCCGTACAAGGCATGATCGACACAACGCGCATGTTCTCGGGGGCTGTGCGAACCGCGTTCGCGTAGTAGCTCTTGGCGAGCGCGCCGAACATCTGCTGGGGGCTCTTGCAGGTCGAGAGGTGCCCTAGAAGGTCGGGGTAAAAACCCTCGATAAAGTTAATCCATCCTGGTGAACAGGAGGTGATCATCGGGAGGATCCCCCCGTGCGTGAGCCGCTCGAGAAGTTCACTTCCTTCCTCCATGATCGTGAGGTCCGCGGCGAACTGGGTGTCGAAGACCTTGGAGAAGCCGAGGCGCCTCAGCGCAGCCACCATTTTACCCGTCACAAGGCTGCCCGCCGGCATGCCAAGGGCCTCGCCGAGAGAGGCACGGATCGCAGGGGCGGTCTGCACCACCGTGTTGAGGTTGGGATCACCCAGTGCACTAAAAACTTCTCCCGACTCATCTTTTTCTGTAATTGCGCCCGTAGGACACACCACCGAGCATTGTCCGCACTGCACGCAGGCACTCTGTGCGAGCCCCTTATCCATAAAAGTTCCAACTCTTGTCCTCGCTCCGCGCCCAGTAAATGCGATTGCATTGACACCCTGTGTCTTCTCACACACCGACACGCAGCGTCCGCAGAGTATGCACTTCTTATCGTCGCGCACAATGCCCTCTGAGGAGTTGTCGATCATGGGGAAGGTCTTGTACGAGGGGAATCGGTCGTTCTTCACGCCGAGGAGGTTCGCCATTGCATGCAACTCGCATGTGTCTGCGCGCAGGCACGACAGGCATTCGTTGGGATGGTTTGCGAGGAGCAGTTCGATCGCGGTTTTTCGCGCCCTTATAACGCGTGGACTTGTGGTGTGTACCTTCATTCCCGGCGTTGGTTTCTGGACGCAGGAACGAATGAGGGATTTCGCCCCTTCAACTTCGACCACACACACGCCGCAGGAAGCATTCTTCGAGATGCCTTCGAGAAAACAAAGCGTAGGGATCGTTACTCCCGTTCTCGCGCATGCCTGAACGAGATTTTCTGAGGGGTCAACCGCCACGGCATGACCATCGATCATGATATCTATCAATTTTTCCATGGACCTGCTCCTTTATTCGCTGACAAAGGTACCGCGCGGTTCGCGCCTATGTTCGCGCACGTCGCAGCGCAGACAACGTTCCGCTTCGATGCGTGCCTGCTCACCGGTGTAACCGAGGTTGATCTCCATGAAGTTGCTCTTGCGGGCGTTTACGGGAAGCATGGTGGCGCGCGTCATTTTCTCTTTACTGATCTTGCTGGGGATTTCCATTTTGTAGTCGAAGCGGCGGAAGAGGCTGTCAAAGCGCTTTTTACCGCTCAACATCTGATCGATGTTCTCGGCAACAGTCTTTGCCTGTCCCATAGCCTCCGCGGCGGTTGCAGGGCCAAGCACCGCGTCGCCAATTGCATAGATTTTTGCGTTGCTGGTCACGAGGGAGAAGGGATCGACTTTGAGCCGACCATTTTTCTGCCGCTCGACGCCAATCGCCTCGATGCCCGGAATATCGACTTTCTCTCCGATGGCCACGATTACCGTGGAGCAGGGGATATCCTCATATTTCGTTGTGGGAATGGGTGTGGGCCTACCGGATGCATCGATTGGTCCTGCCTTCATGCGCTGGATGCGCACCGCCTTCGCTACAGAGACTTCCTCTTTTTTCTCAGTAAGGATTTCGACAGGGGAGGCCATGCATATGAGGTCGATGCCCTCGTCGAGCGCTCCCTTGAGTTCCTCTTCGTTGGCGGGCATGTCGATCTTCGATCTGCGATATACTACGGTTACCATCGCGCCGAGTCTGAGTGCGGAGCGTGCCGCGTCGATCGCCGCATTACCGCCTCCGATCACCACAACCTCTCCTCCCGTGTGGATCTTCTCCTTTCGGGCGAGGGCGCCTAGGAAGTCGCAAGCCCGATAAACGCCCTTCGCGTCTTCGCCTGCCACGCCAAGGCTGAGCTCCGAAGCAGCTCCCACCGCGACGATCACTGTGTCGCTCGAGTCTGCGAGTCTCTTCCACTGCTCCGGCTCCGCGATGCGCGTGTTGTACACAAAGCGCACGCCAAGTTTCTCGATGAATCCAACTTCCTTTTTCAGTACATCCTTGGGCAGACGGTACGATGGAATACCCCAGCGGAGCACGCCGCCAGGCTCTTCATTCGCCTCATACACCTTGACTTCGTGTCCAAGCCTTACGAGGTACGCCGCCGCGGTGAGTCCTGCCGGGCCTGCGCCGATTATGGCAATGCGCTTGCCGCTCGGCGGCAGCTTTTCCTTTATGATCTTTGCATAGATCTGCTTCTCCCGGCCCATCTTGTACATAGTGTCGGCGAGGTATCGGTGGATTTCGCCTTGGGAGACCGGCTCATCGAGCATGTCGCGCCGGCAGCGCATACGGCAGTGGAAGTGGCAGATGCGGCCAATGGTGCCGGGCAACGGATTTTCGCGTAATGTGAGCTCGAAGGCATCTTCGATCCGGTTCTCTTTAAGAAGCTGGAGGTACCCGGGGATGTTCATGTGCATCGGGCAGGAAGACTCGCAGAGCGCGATGTAGAGGTTCTCGCAGATGCCTGCCGGGCAGCGCTTACCTTTGATGTGCTGAATGTACTCGTCGCGGAAGTAGCGCAGCGTGGTGAGCACAGGGTTGGCTGAGGTCTGCCCGAGTCCGCAGAGCGAGGAGTCTTTCACGGTGAGTGCGAGTTCCTGGAGCGTGTCGAGATCTTCCTCCTTCGCCTCGCCGTCCGAGACCTTTTGGAGGATGTGGAGCATCTGCGAGGTGCCCTCGCGGCAGGGGGTGCACTTTCCGCACGACTCGCCCACTACAAAGCCGGTGAAGTAGCGTGCCACATCGACCATGCAGTTGTCTTGATCCATCACGACCATGCCGCCTGAGCCCATGATCGCGCCGAGTTCGGCGAGGTGCTCGTAGTCGATCGGTGTCTTGAAGAGGCTCGCGGGCACACATCCGCCGGAAGGGCCGCCGCACTGCACGGCTTTGATCTTCTTCTTGGGTCCCATGCCTCCGCAGATGCCGTAGATGACGCTCTCGAGTGTGCTGCCGAGCGGCAGTTCGACGAGGCCCGTGTTGCGAACCTTCCCGACAAAGGAAAAAACCTTGGTGCCCGTGCTTGTCGGTGTGCCAAAGCCCGAGAACCATTCGCCGCCGCGCGCGACGATGACAGGGATGTTACACCAGGTTTCCACATTGTTGATGGAGGTCGGGCGACCGTAGAGTCCGCTCTGCGCGGGGAAGGGTGGGCGGGGTCGGGGTCGCCCTGCATAGCCTTCGATTGAGGCAATGAGCGCCGTCTCTTCGCCGCATACAAAGGCACCCGCCCCCGTCACGACATCAATGTCGAAGGAAAATTTCGTTCCGAGAATATTTCTACCGAGGAGCCCGATCTTCCGCGCGGCATCAATCGCCGTTTTGAGCCGGTACACTGCGAGTGGGTACTCTGCGCGCACATAGACGACACCATGGTTCGCGCCCATCGAGTATGCCCCGAGAATCATTCCCTCGAGCAGCATGTGAGGATCGGACTCGATCTCATTGCGGTTCATGTAGGCGCCTGGGTCGCCCTCGTCGGCATTGCAGATTATATAGCCTTCACCAGGGTTATCCTGAAGCGACTGGCGCATGATCGACCATTTTTTCCAGGTGGGGAAGCCTGCACCACCTCGTCCCCTCAGTCCTGCCTTCTTCACCTCTTCGATAATCGACTCAGGCGGCATAGAGGTAAGCGCGGTGACGAGGCTTCGGTAGCCCCCCACGGCGATGTACTCCTCGATGCACTCGGGGTCGATCATCCCTGCGTCGCGGAGCACGATCTTTTCTTGATCTTTGAAGAAGTTGAGTTCCTTCCAGGTCGGCAGGTGAGCATAGCCATGTCCGAACTCGAGCTTCGAGGTGCGGAAATCCCACTCCTCGATCCTGGCTTCTGCGAGTTTCGCCACCTTGTCGAAGGCCTTATCGCTTGATAGTCCCTCGAGAATGTGGAAGGCTTTGCGCGGTTCTACATCCGTAAAAAAGAGAATAGGTTTCTTCGGCCGCCACGCCATAACCACCGGTTCAGCCGCGCAAAATCCGAAACAGCCTACTCTTCTCAGGTGAGCCTGCGACGAAGTATTCTTCTCGCTGAGCGTTTCCCACACTGCGTCCGCGCCCGAGCCAATGCCGCAGGTTCCCATACCCACCGAAATCCAGGGAGTGTCTCCATAAAAATGCGTGAGGCCCTCTTTTGCGAGGAATCCCAAGTCGACACTGGGCGTCATGCTTCGCCTCCTTTTTTAAGCTTCTCGAGGAGCGAGACGAGTTTTGAGACGGTCATGCGCGAAATAACCTTGCCGTCGATCATGATGACGGGCGCGAGGGCACACTGTCCGAAGCAGGCCACGGTACGTATTGTGGCGAAACTGTCCGCACTCGTTACTGAATTCTCTTCTTCTTCCTTGAATTCTTTGATTCCTAAGCGTGTGAGCGCCTCATTGAGAAGTACGAGCGAGCCTCGCGTGTGGCAGGCGGTTCCTCTACACACAACGATCACATGTTCGCCCTGTGGCTTAAGGCTGAAGAACGAGTAGAAGGTGGCCACCGAGTACACCTGCGAGAGAGGTACATCGAGGCGTTGGGAGATCTCTCTGAGCGTTTCCTCCGAGAGATACTTTTTCGGATCATTCTGCTGCGCGTGCTCAAGGGCACCGAGCAGGCTACCATGTTTACCTTTCCACGAATTGAGAATCGTATCGAGGTCTTGGTGTGGACTCTGTGTGATCACCTTAGGCATGATGCCTCCTTCTCATTGAAAAAATATTTTCATATCAATTTGACGAATTGTCAAGAAAAAATTATCTATAAAATAATATTGTGAAAATGCAATATGTATAAAACTTGATATAGAAAGTTAAAACAATAAAAATATATCTAATAAATCGATCGTTGCGTTCACCTCAAATTTAAGAAATACTCTCTGTATGGCTTTCTGCGACGAACATGGTGAGGGCATCTCTTGCGCGCGACCATCGTGGCCTTCGCGCTTTTCGCAGTCGAGCGTTGAGGCTGTGGCACGCAAACTTAAACGAGTCTTCGATCAGAACGCTTTGGCTGAATATGTATCTCGCACCGAGATACGGGACTACTCATACTACGAAGAGCTCCTCATCCAGGGGCTCGATGGCATCAATCGGAGAATCACAGAAGGTTCGCTTGTGCCCTTTGACTTAAGAGAGTATCCCAAAATCATTCGCTCACACGACGGCATAGTTCGGGCGTGTATGTATATCGGCTCCTTTGATCCCTTCCAGCTCACCCACCTCTCTGTAGCGGTACGTTATCTGGCTTCGAGCCTGTGCCGGTCGGATTTCGTGATCGTGGTCCCGGAAGGTTCGATCGACCCGAACAAACCGTTCAAGACCGACTACGGCTTTCGACTCTCGATTGCGAAAATGCAGGTTGAGGGCATATTCGATCCTTTCATCAAGGTCCTCGATCTCGGAACGCAGGCGGACACCATCGAGATCATGCGGCGATTTATCGCGATGCACCGAGGTCTCACCCTCGAACTCACCCACCTCATCGGCTCGGATGTACTCCCCATCGCAGCGCGTTACCTTGCAGAGGACATGCGCCGATGGACAAAGGAGGCGCGCGATTCCGGCGTGCACTATATTCACCGCGTGCATGTGGTGCAGCGGGGAGACTTCGGCGATGCTCACACGCTTGCGAAGGCTTTTGAAGGCGAGTCGGTGCCCATTGTGCTCGATCCGAACATCATCGCTACTCCCTCAAGCACAGATTTTCGATCGCGGAGAGCATTCACCATCGTGCTCCCTACCAATGCCATACGCAACAAGATGGAGATCATTTTCCGCTACCACATACACAAGAGTTGGACCTCCGATCAGGAATAGCACAATCGTTTAAAAATAGTGTATAACAAGGCCATGAACATGCAGACTATGAAATTGATTTTCCTAGGTCCCCCAGGAGCCGGAAAGGGTACGATTTCCAAGATGATCACCGAGCGTCTCGGTATTCCGCAGATCAGTACAGGCGATATGTTTCGCGCAGCGATAAAAGAGAAAACCGCGCTCGGGCTCAAAGTGCAGGCGATTCTTGCGGCGGGCGCACTTGTTCCCGATGAGCTCACTATCGCGATCGTAAAAGAGCGGCTCTCGTGGCCCGATGTCCGTCAGAGCTACATCCTCGATGGTTTTCCCCGTACGATTGCGCAGGCGGATGCCCTTGCGGAGTTCTCTGAGCTCGACGCTGCCGTAGACTTTGAGGTAAAGGACGATCTCATTCTCTTTAGATTGACCGGTCGCCGAGTCTGTACGTCGTGCGGTGCCATCTACCATAGGGTAACAAAGCCACCGAAGGTTGAAGGTATCTGCGACCTCTGCGGAGGCAATCTCTACATCCGCAGCGATGATCAGGAGGAGACGGTAAAAGCTCGCCTCAAGGCATACCACGATGAGACAGAACCGCTTATCGGCTACTACCAAAAAAGAGGCTTACTCCTCACCATCGATGGAAGTCCCGACGCGGAGACAGTCTACAACACCTTCATCTCAGAGATAGGACGTTTTCTCAAAAAATGAATCGAAGGGCAATCCTCGCTGCGCTCCTGGTGCTCGTGGGGAGGATCGGACTCTGGGCGCAGGAGACCATCGCGCCCGGAGACTGGCTGGGCACCCTCGTCTTACGCCAGGCCTCGCTGGCACCATCCACCGGCCAGAATCTCCCGCAGCCTGAGGCGACAGGGCAGGGGAGCGAGGCGGGGAGCTTCAGCTTTGCTTTCGCGATTCACATTCTCCACGACGAGAGAGGCATTACTGTGGATATTCCCGAACAGGGAATGTTCTCGTACCCTATTGATCGCTACAGCTTCAGCGACACGCAGATATCGCTCGTGCTCGACACGATGGGCGAGGGTGAGGAACTCACGCTCGCGGGTAACTATTCCAGCGCCTTTGTTCCGCAGGGGAAGAGTCAGAAAGGCGGCATAGTCGGCTTGGTCAAGGGCCGCTCATGGGCAGGATCCTTCTATGTGCAGCGGCAGGATATTCCGACGCTTCCCGGCGAAATGACCCTCGCTTTTCCTGTGGACGGTGGCTCACTACCCGCGACACTTACCGTGCCACTGCGGTCAGCACCCACCCTCGATCCAAAATCGCCCCAGCAATTTCCGCTCGTTGTTCTCGTTGCGGGAGCGGGGAGAACCGATCGCAACGGCAACAATGTCGATGTGCCGGGAAAGACCGATACACTCAAACAGTTAGCCCAGATGCTTCGCCAGCGCGGCGTGGGAAGCATACGCTACGACAAGCGCGGCACTGGTGAAGCGTACAAGCTTGAAAAACCAGGGCAGATGACGAGTTTTACCCAGCATGTGAAGGATCTCGCGCAGGTCATCGCTTCGGTCTCGGCATTGCCCCGCGAGGGCAGGCTCATTGTAGCGGGCATGAATGAGGGGGCCTGGCAGGCTTCCTCGGCGCTCGCTCAGATAAGTCCGGAGATCGAGGTAGATGGGCTTATTGTGCTCGACGCCAGCGGCGTGGGGCCGATGGTAACACTCGCGCAATCGGTAGAAAATCTCCCTGCCGATCTACGGGCTAAAGCGCTCGAGGCAGCGGACACCCTGGTTTCGTCGGGCAAACTTATCGATGTACCCCAAGAGCTCGCGAACTTCTTTTCGCCCAACCGCACCGCGTGGCTAGCCTCATGGCTTGCATTCGATCCCGCGGCGGCGCTCAAGGCTCTCAAGATTCCCGTACTCCTCGTCTATGGAGCGCGCGACCTGCAGGTCGACCGTGCGGCGTTCTCGAAACTCATCGAAGCGGCTCCCCGTGCAGCCGTACGTGTCGTGCCTGACATGAACTACGTCCTTAAAGCGGTGCACTCCGACGACGAGAATTATGCAGCTTTCACTGACCCTTCGTTCAGTGTTCCACCAGTGCTCGCGGATCTTCTCTCGGCGTACGCAAAGGCGCGACCATGCCCCGATGGCCTTCTTCCTTGGAATCCCTGATTTGATGCAATAATTCTTCAGATTTTAATTCAATACAGTTCTAGAAGCGCCTTGAGGCGCACCAAAAAGCAAATTCCCGCTCGAGTCGAGTTTCGAGAGTGAGAGGAGCGCGTCTACCATCTGCCGCGCGGTCATCGCGATAGGCTGTGTGGTAAAGATCGACCCGCTCTGATCGATGTTCGCGTCCGGCGAGAGCGGTATGCCGTACTCGGTCAATTTGCTCGAGAGCAGCACCCACATAAAGCGCATGATGGGTTTGTAGGTTTTTGCGCTTTGTTCGTCCTTCATCTGGATTTCAAACCGTGCGCTGTAGAGGGCGTCGGGGCTTCCGCGCGAAGGTGACCGGAGATCGCGCTTCGCGCGCAGTATGATGCCGTCAAAGGGGAGGGTGACTCCATCGAAAAGCGGCAACTGGGCAATCAGCGCCGATTGTGCGTCGAGATAAATGCCTAGGTCATTGTCGTCGCGCTGCATGCCCGCGCGGTCCGCGATCGCGGCGGCTGAAACGGAGACCGGTGGGGGTATCTGAGGCGCCCAGGTTGCGAAGTGAAGGGTCCCACCCGAGGGGTCGCGCATGTAGAGCTTGCCGGATCGCAATGCGTACCCGCCGGGAATTCGATTCCAGTTCTTATCGAAGAAGAATGAGATCGAGGTCAGAAATCCCGGGAAATCCCCTGCAAATACCGCTTCAATAGCAGGATTCGCCTTGTTTTCCAAGGAAATGCCAATACCGGCAATATCCGCTCGGGCGAGTGTTGTGTCGAGTCTGTCCCTGTCGATGGGCTGGGCGCTCACCGGTTGCTGGTTGGAGGCGATCGAGGCGAGGGCGATGATGGTCGAGTCGTCAAAGGATGCTGCCATGTCGCGTAAAAAGGCGCCTTTTGCGCGAACGAGGATCTGAGGGGTTCTCTCAAAGTGATTGAAGAGTCCCGCGATAGTCGTGTCGCGCGGTACCGAAGCACAAGAGGCCGCGAGAAGAAGCGCAGGCAAGAGTGCGGCGAGA
The DNA here is from genome assembly GCA_020721875.1 of Leptospira biflexa. Taxonomy (GTDB): domain Bacteria; phylum Spirochaetota; class Spirochaetia; order Treponematales; family Rectinemataceae; genus Rectinema. The sequence continues at coordinate 170,688 of DYLX01000002.1, read as the reverse complement.
AGTCCTACACGCGCGTACATGCCGGCGCGTATTGGTGCGTACGCGCGTACATCGTGCGTCGCGCGCACATCATCCGCGCGCGCATGCGCGCGCATGCTTGGACTTGCGTCAGATTTTGTGGATTCTCTTTTTAGTGGATGAATCATCATAGAATTTTGATTCCTTTCGTGTGCATCAGAAGGTTGAACGCGTCACGGTGTGCGCGCACCGCTCGATTCCACTCCTCAAAAGCTGAGCCTCGGTAATTCGAAGCTGAAATAACCCCCCGAACCACCGGTCTGTGGAACGCAGAAGTTCGCCATTTGCTGGAAAATCCCTCTGTAGAAATGGTTTTGAGCATGTTTCCCGTACTGTATTCCTTAGCTCCGATGGCTGCCGTCCAACTGTTCGGGTCGTAGGAAGGTACGCCGAAATATATCACATAATCGCTTGCAATCGCGAGTGCGTCGTGGTTCGACACGTTTCTGCTCGCCCAGAGCTCCCGCAATGGATCGAGGACAAAAACCTCGTCGGAGAAGGATGTTCGGCGTGACGTGCGCAGGAAACGGTAAATCATCCGGGCTGCGTCGAGAAAGCGCGAAGAGTTGTCGATCCACGCGTGCGCGGGCTTCAAGCGCGAGTCATACCAGCGGGTTTGGGGAAGATCTGGCGTCATTCCGGCCTGTAAGTGCCCCACCGCGGGAAGCATGGATGCCGCCAATGTTACCGACGCCATCCTAGTGTCCGGTTCCAGCATATTAAAATTATCCTGAGTTCCAGTGAAGTTTTGGTGTGCCCAAGTGTCGGCGTAGGCATGGAGTGCGATACCGATTCGAAATAAATTTCCGCTGCCGAGCGCTTCGATGAGGAGTGTTCGCGCGTTGTCGCTGTCGGGGCTCACCGCGAGCGGTTCAAGCTTTCCATCGGAACGGACAGAGGCGCAAACTCTTGGGTCGCCGGGAACAAAATGAAAAGGGAGGTAGACCTCTCTCGCAATACTCCGATCCCAGAACACATAGTTCTGTGTCGTTTCTGTAAGAAATGCGACCTCTGAACGAGGTGGGATTTCTTTCGAAGGAGAAGCATCTGCAGCTGTTCCCGGTGTCGATGTCGTCGGGTGTTCTCGAACACCAGCGGGGCTGGATGGTTTCACCGGTTCGATGCTCCAGGGGAACTTGGCATCGTCGACCATCTGGCTCGATAACGCGATTATGGAGGACTCATCAGCCGTGAAACCCGCTTTATCGGCGAGATACCAGATTACGTAGTAATGAAATTCCCTGTTCATCCGCCCTATCATGAATTCCCTGAGGACATTGATCAAGACCGCATCCGAGGTGGGCAAATCTCAGAAATCGTGCTAAGGTAGACCAAGCACGGAGGTGTATAGAATGGCAATCGAGCGGACTTACGCGATGCTCAAACCGGGTGTGCTCTCCCGACGCATCGCGGGAGAGATCATCACACGCCTTGAGCGCAAGGGATTCGATATAGTTGGCCTTAAAATCATGCGTATTTCACGCGAGCTTGCAGAGATCCACTACGCAGAACATAAAGAGAAGCCGTTTTTCGGTGAACTCGTGGACTACATCACTTCAGGACCCGTCGTGGCGATGGTCCTCGAGGGCGATCAGGCGATCAAGATGCTGAGGCTCATTGCCGGATCGACGAAGCCGCTCGAAGCGACGCCCGGCACGATTCGCGGAGATTATGCAATGCATACAAATGTGAATATCATTCATGCCTCAGACTCGCCTGAGGCGGCAGTTCGCGAAATCGGCCTCTTTTTCAAGCCCGAAGAGCTGTTGAGCTGGAAAGACGGCAACTCTGGATGGATCTGATCACGGCGAACACATCAACTAGAGAGGCATAACGACATGAGTGAAAAAATGAATCAACACAGTGATATCCCTACATGGAATCTCGACGCGGTGTTTCCTGGATTCTCTTCTGAGGAATATGCTCGCGCGAAGAAAGAAGTCGCGAACGCACTCGAGGACCTCAAGACAGAGCTGGTGGAAACCGTCTCGCCGCACGACTTCCGCCAATTCTCCGATTGGTTCTGGTCCCTCCTCGAGAAGCTCGACTTTCTGGAAACGAAAGCCGATACGCTCTCTGCGTACACCTACGCGCGTTTCAGCACAGACACCGCGAGCGCGGAAGTGCTGTCAGAACTCAATAAGGTCGAGGAACTTCTCGTGCCCATGGCGACTATCCGCGTGCTTTTCCGAAACCTGCTTGCGGCGAATGAGACCGCGGTGCGACGCGCGGTCGCAGAGGATTCCCGCTTTGCCGACTACGCCTTCGTGTTCGAGGAGGCGATCGCGCTGCAGAAGCATCAGATGTCTGCGGAACTGGAGGACTTGGCGGCGGATTTGAGCCGAACGGGCGCCGACGCGTGGTCGCGCCTCCAAGAGTCGGTGCTCGCAAATTCAAGCGCCCTGTGGGATGAGGCTTCCGGCGAGCGCAAAACAATGGTCGAGCTGCGCAACCTCGCGTACGACGCAGATCGCGCAGTGCGCCAGCGCGCCTACCGCCTCGAACTCAGCATTTGGAAAAACTACGAGATCCCCATCGCCGCAGCGCTCAATGGCGTAAAGGGGACGGTTTCGACCTTAAATCGCCGCCGTGGCTGGGCGAGCGCTCTCGACACCTCGCTCGCGCAGGCTCGGATCTCTCAGGCAGCCCTCGATGCCCTCATAGGCGCGATGGAGGAGTCTCTGCCGATGTGGCGGCGCTATCTTCGTGCGAAAGCACGCCTCATGGGGCTCGAGAAACTTTCTTTCTACGACATCTTCGCGCCCCTCCAGAGAGAGAGCGCCACGATGCCTACCTTCGACTGGAGCGCCGCCAAGGCCTTTATCGTGAACCAGTTCGGCACCTTCGATCCTGCCATGGCGAGTTTTGCCGAGCGTGCCTTCAATAGTTCCTGGATAGACGCACGCCCGCGCGAGGGGAAGGTAGGGGGCGCGTTCTGCACGCACTTCCCTGCCGCTCGGCAGCCGCGCGTGCTCTGCAACTTCGATGGGAGTTACTCCGCTCTCATCACCATCGCGCACGAGCTTGGCCATGCCTGGCACTACGAGACGATCAAGGACATGCCCATGCTTCTCTCGCAGTACCCGATGACCCTTGCCGAGACTGCTTCGATCTTCTCAGAAACCCTCGTGTCGAACGCGGCTATGGCCGGACTCGAGGCTCGTGCAAAACTCCCACTCGTTGAGCTTCACCTCCAGGATTCCTGCCAGGTCATCGTAGACATCCTCTCTCGCTTCTACTTTGAGCGCGCGGTCTTTGAGGAACGAAAAAAGGGAGAGATTACCGCCGCGCGCCTCTGCGAACTCATGCTTGACGCGCAGGTAAAAACGTACGGCGACGCGATGCGCGACGATGAGCGGCACCCCTACATGTGGGCGGTGAAGAGTCATTACTACATCCCGGGTCTCTCATTCTACAACTTCCCTTACGCATTCGGCCTTCTTTTTGGGCTCGGGCTCTACAGCCTCTACGAGGAAGAGGGGGAAGCATTCGCCTCGAAATACCGCGAACTCCTCAGGCTCACGGGCTCACTTCCCGCCGTGGAAGTCGCGCGGTACGCAGGCTTCGATATCGAAACACCGGAGTTTTGGAGAGGATCAATGCGCCCCCTCGCCCGAGAAGTCGAATTCCTCGAGCGGCAGGCAAAGTAGGTCGCAGAGCGAGGAATATTGGGAGAGAGCGCAGCCACACCGAGCATTATCGCTTCGTATGGCGTTACCCGGTCCATCGTTTAGAAAAAGAGGCGCATCCACCAAGGCGCGCCTCTTTCTCGATTACTGCGTTCGCGCGATCGTATTTCCAGCGGCAATCGCCATACACAGGATGAGCCCCGATCTGGTGTACTGCGCCGCGCTCCTTTTCAGTACACTTTCAGAATTGCAAGAACCTTTTCCGCCCCGATCGCCTTCAGGAATCCCGCCAGCCTCGGCCCTTGGTCTTTTGCGATCAATGCCTGATAGGCAGCCCTGAAGAGCTGCTTCGCCTCGATGCCGTTTGTCTGGGCTACGGCATAGATCGCCTCGGCCAGCGCAGTCTCAGTCTCAAAAGAGTCGAGTTTTGCTACAACCTCATCGCGAAGTGTGCGGAGGGCCGCGAACTCATGTTCAGTGAGCTCTGCGATCTCTCCCGGACGGCGGAGGGCAAACTTGAAGTCCTCAGGCGCGCACTCGGTAATCCAGTACCACGCGCACTTCGCCCGTACGCGGACGCGCGCCTCCTGTGAAGGTTTGAGATCGGGCAGCGAAGCGATAACCTTATCGATGTTGCCAAGGTTGATTTGCAAAAGATTGCAGAGGTGGCGGAAGGGAATCTGGTAGGGCATCTCCTTGGGCACCTTGTCGACCTGGGAAAGCTCATAGATTCGCCGCTCGAGTGCGGCAACTTCATCGTTCTTTGCTTTTTCGACTCCCCAATAGATGCGCTCGGTGCGGTCGTAGTCTTCATAGATCTTGATGACATCGAGGTCGAAGCTGATCACGAACTCGGTGTTCGGCCGGGTTCCCGCGAAGAGATAGCGCACAATCTCAGGCTGATATACACGCAGAAGATCGTAGAGGTCGACTACCTTGCCCTTCGAAGAGGACATCTTGCCGGGCGAGCCTTTAATGCCTATGAAGTCGTAGCGGAAGGTGACCGGCGGTTTGCGGCCGTAGACATCCTCAACCACGTGCTTCGAGGTGTCAAAGGAGCCGCCCTGCGAGTGGTGATCCTTGCCGGCGGGCTCGAAGTTCACCTTTTCGAAGTCCCAGCGCATCGGCCAGTCCACTCGCCAGACAAGCTTGACGCCGCGCATTGTGCGGATGTCGCCGGTCTCCTTGTGGCCGCAGGAATCGCAGTGGTACGAGAGGCCCCAGTCGCCATCCCAACCGTCGATCTCGGTTGTGTCCTTCTCGCAGTTCGAACAGAACACGGTGACCGGCCACCACTCGCCCTGGATCTTGTGATCCTCGTCGCGGTACTTATCGAGGATTGTTTTGAGGTGCTCGCGCATCTCGAGGGCGCGGCGGATACCCGCGGAGTAGGTTCCGGCGCGGTACTTATTCGCCTGGTAGAGGAACTCAGGGTGGATGCCTACTTCGGGGAGGATTTTCTCGACATCGACCTCGTGGTGGCGCGCGTAGGATTCATCGCGACCCCAAGGGTCGGGCACCATGGTGATGGGGAAACGGAGGTATTTTTCGAGCATCTCAGGGTTCGGCATGTTGAGGGGTACTTTACGGAATACATCGTAGTCGTCCCAGCTGTAGATAAACCGCACCTTCTTGCCCATGTCGCGTAGTGCGCGCACGACGAGATCCACCGAGATCATCTCTCGGAAATTGCCCACGTGCACTGTGCCCGAGGGGGTAATACCGGAGGCGCAGGTGTAGGTGTCCTGCTCGCCCCAGGTCTGCACTATCTTCTCGGCTGTTTGGTCAGCCCAATGCATAGTCTTCTTCTGTTCCATATCTCGCGAGTATAAATATTTTTTCGAATTTGGGAAATAGTGACTAAACGCACTATAATTTCAATTCGCCGCGCTCCATGATGGTACACTCACTACCGTCCGGCATGAGGAGGATGACAGTCGGGTCTCTCACGAGCCCATCGAGGTGGATGAGGGCCGGCGCATCTTCATCGTAGTTCGCACCGATCGCGAAGTGGATGGTACCCAGGACCTTTTCATCCTCGAGCATATTGCCTCGGATTCGCGCCGCGGGGTTGAGACCGATACCGAACTCACCGAGATGCCTCGCGTTCGTGCCGTAGGAGAGTGCAAGCTCGGGGGCCATGCCGTGTTCATGTACAAGGTTTGCCGCCATATTGAGCCCATGTGTCAGCGCAGCCTCGAGCTTTTTAGCCTCGTTGCCGCCCTCGACACCCACTACATAGCCGCCATGCACAGTGCATTGTATCGGCGTCTGTATCACAATGTCGCCCAAGATGTCGGAGATTGAGCCATCGAAGATGATGCTACCCTCTGCGGACCTCAGCGCCGGCGAGATGAAGACTTCACCTGCGGGGAGATTGCCACCAGAGCCTGGCGCACGAAAGTCGCCGTCGTCGCGCATGGCGGCGCGGCCGCGCACCGAAAATGAGATGTCCGTGCCGCCTGGGCTCCTCACCAGAACCGCCGACGCGGTGTCAAGGAGCGCGGATAGACGCGCCGCCGTATTACGCATGGCGACATAGTCAAGAGGCACCGTGCGAACAAACATGTCGCGCGTAATTCCCGGCGTCCACGCGGCGCGCACCGCTTTTTCGCCATGCAAAAGATAATTGAAGATGTGGTCGTAGACTCGGCCGTCCGCCCCCGTGAGCGGCGAGGCGAGGCGCGCCGCATCTTTCCCCAGCTTTTCAGTTGAAATCGAGAGAATGATGTCGGGCCGCGACTCTATGGCGTGGATCACCTCATCCTCTGCAAGTTCGGTCTGAGCCTTTACAGGCTGCCACACAAGCTCCGAGCGGACGCCTAAGGCCAGCGCCTCACCATGAAGTGCGCGCGCTACCTCCGCCTGCTCGGTGTTCGGGTTCGAGATAATGAGGGCCCGCTCGTGCTCGCGCACGCCCATGCAGTCGATGAGGGCGATTCTTGCCGCATCGTCGAGGCTCTTTGTGTTCATTTTTGCGGTCTCCACTTGAAATCGCTCACTCTCGAGTTCGGCACAATGTCCCAATTGTCGGTTTCGCCACGCTGGAAATAGTGCCAGGCGAGCCCTGCCACCATTGCCGCATTATCGCCGCAGAGCGCAAGCGGTGGGAAGAGCACGCGCAGGTCTACGCGCGCCTCGAGCTCCCTGCGCAGGTACGAGTTCGCTGCAACGCCGCCCCCTGCGACCACAGTAGTAATGCCTGTGTCCGCCACTGTCCTGTACAAGCGCGAAAGTAGCGTGTCGATCGCGGCCTTGCGGAAACTCGCCGCGATATTCTCGGGCGTCATCGCGGCTCCGGGCCGTTGATAAGAAGACAGATGGTGGATTACGGCGGTTTTGAGGCCGGAGTAAGAGACGTCGTAGCGGTGCTCGCCCTTGTGGAGCGAAGGTAGGGGGAACTTGAAAGCACGCGGATCGCCTTTCTCTGCAAGCTGATCGATCGCGAGTCCACCTGGGTAGCCAAAGCCGTAGTGCTTCGCCACCTTGTCGAAAGCCTCACCTGCTGCATCGTCGATGGTTGTGCCCATTACTTCGATTGTATCGAAGTCGTCGGCACGGCAGATGATCGTGTGCCCGCCCGACACGAGAAGGCCGATGAAGGGGTAGTCGACCCGCTCGACGAGCTGCGGTGCGTAGAGGTGGGCGAGCATGTGATTGATGCCTTTAAAGGGAAGCTTCCGCGCCCACGCGAAGGCCTTTGCGAAGGAGAGCCCCACAACGAGCGAGCCGATGAGTCCAGGCTTTGCGGTCGCAGCGACACCATCGATGTCGTCGGGCTGGAAGCCCGCATCCGAGAGCGCCTTTTCGGCCACTCCCATGATCCATTCGGTATGCGCCCTGCTCGCAACCTCAGGCACCACGCCTTGGTAGCGCTGGTGGAGGGGTATTTGAGTCATGACGACATTCGAGAGAATGCGGCGGCCGTCCTCGACGACCGCCGCGGCGCACTCATCGCAGGAAGACTCAATTCCCAGGATTCGCATCGCCGCGGCTCTCTTCGGCCTGCATCAACATGTACTGGCTGATGGTCGAGAGCGAGAAGCCCTCTTCGACCAGCTCAGGGTAGATCTCCATCAGGGTCGCAGCAAGATTTGCCGACCACACGTGACCTATCATTATCGCCGCGCTGCTCTTTCGCGCGATGCGTTTGCCCTCGTCGATGGCGGCCAGTATCGATTCACGATCGCTTTTATTGTCGAGAAACACAGTGCGCTCCATATATTTCGTTCCCGTTTCACGGCAAATCTCGGCGGAAACCGTACCAGGTGCCGTGAGTGAATCAAGATAATACATGCCACGATCTTTGACTAGTTTCAGAATTGGCGTCATGGCGGCTCTGTCGCGTGTTACGGCCGAGCCCATGTGATTGTTCATTCCGACGGGTGGGTAGGGGAGGCTGTCGATGTTCTCGGCGACTGTCTTCTCGATCGTGGCTGCGTCCATTGAGAGATACACCGCACCCGGCCCCGGGTCGTTCCCGCCGAGGGCTTCCATCGGCTGGTGGAGAATCATCTCCTTACCGGCGTTGCGGATAGCGAGTGCCGAATCGCTGCTGTGGGGAAGCTTCGGCATGATAGCGAAGGTGATAGGGAAGGGCAGTTTGAGAAAGGGTTCGAGCTCAGCCTTGTTGTAGCCGACATCGTCGATCACGAAGATGAGAGTTGGGTGCCTAGCAACAGTCGGTGGAATCGCTTCACCTGTCGATGGTCTTGCGGACGCGGCTTCAGACGTCGCGCTGGGGACATTTCCATTGCGAGGCGAAGATGCACTAGTCGATGCGCCATTGCCAGGTTGCGCGCCCTTCTTTCCGCCCTGTTCCTCTTGAACCCGCAGGTCCTCGTAACCGGGGGGGAGCTCGACAATATATTCAGGTGTCCCATAGGGACTCTTCTGAGCCTGCTTCGATTCCTTTGGGGTGCAGGCGTTTATAATCGCAAATGCGATAAGCACCATGAGCATGGTGATCGCGAGCACGAGAGAACTGCGAATACCACGGTAGCCTAACCTCTTTCTCACTTACCTATCGTACCTTGTACCAAACGTGATCATCAAGGTGTGGTAAGCTATTTTTCAAAAAGCGCAAAAAAAAAGCGCGGTGCGCCGAGCTACGCACCACGCCAAGTTCCAGGCATGTCGTGTTAGGCGGTGAGGCCGACTCTCTGAGCGGTCTTCCAGAGCGACTGCAGTGCTTTCTTCTCGATGTGTCGTACCGTCTCGGCGGAGCATCCGACTCTCGTACCTACCGCTTTGAGGGATTGCTGACTCCCGCCCACAAAGCCGAAGCGTTGCGAGACAACACTGCGTTCGCGATCAGGAAGCGTCGAGAGCAGCCATGTGCTTTCCCACATGACGCTCGCCTGCTCCATTTCACGCTCGGGGTTGTAGCGCCAATCTTCGTACATATCGAGCACCGAGAGCTCGTCTTCGCCGATCTGTTCGAGCGCGACAGGCTGATCGCTCAGCTGCATAATCGACTTCACTTCGGATTCGCTGCAACCCATTTCCACGGCGAGTTCCTTTTCGCTCGGCGCGCGCGAAATCTCGGCGCTCTTGCGCATCTGGATGGCCGTAAGCCGACGAAGTGCATCTTCCTTGCGGTGAGGAAGGCGAATATGTCGCCCCGTGTTCACAAGCGAACGCGAGATCGCCTGACGTATCCACCACACCGCGTAGGTCGAAAATTTCACGTTTTTATCTCCATCGAAACGCTCGGCCGCTTTCACAAGGCCGATATTTCCTTCCTGGATCAAGTCCATGAGGGAGTGGGGTGGCTTCCACATCGCCTTCGCAATGCGTACCACAAGCCTAAGGTTGCCTTCGATGAGTCGTTTGAGCGCGCTCGAATCGCCATTTGCGATTTTTGCTGCCAATATGGATTCTTCGTGTCGGGGCACGAGTGGGATTTTTCTGATGGAATCAAAATACAATGCGAGGCTCTCATCATTGTCGGTGATTGTCATGGATGCTCCTCCTTATAGTTTTCTCGCAAGAAAGCAAAGCAAGCAGGATGCCAAACTAATTAAAAAGAGCATGTTTTTAATATATGCAGCTATAATAGTGAAATAAGTATCCCGATACTGAACGCTTTACGAGAAGCGTGAGCTCAAGACACAAGGGAAAGTATCTAAAAAGATAAGAGCGCGGTCGAGAAATGTCTACAATTTTATACAAAGGCTCATTTAATGTAGGTGCGAGGATCGACGGCCTGCCCATTATGGAATATGCCAAAGTGTAGGTGCGGACCTGTGCTCTGGCCGGTGTTGCCGGAATATCCCACCACTTCGCCCTGGTTCACACTCGCGCTCTTTTTTGTCAGCACGCGATCGAGGTGCGCATAGAGCGACTGGAAGCCGTCGCTGTGCCGAATGATCACATAGTTGCCGAATACGGCATTGTAGCCCGTGTCCGCGATCTTGCCTTCTCTCGTTGCTTTAATAGGCGTCCCTCGGTTGACGACGATGTCGATGCCTGCATGGAAGGTGCGCTGGCCGCTGAAAGGATTTCTGCGATATCCGAATGGCGATGAGATCGGGCCCCGTGCCGGCCAGATGAAGGTTGTGCCATAGAAGTTGCGTAGCACCGAGGCATCGAGTTTGGCATTTGGGATAAAGAGCCTGTCGCCCACTCTGATCACCGCAGAGCTTATATTGTTTGCGTCCGCGATGCGTGTCATGTCGGTTCCATAGAGACTCGCGATTTTCGAAAGATTTTCGTTTCTGCGAACCAAATGATAGATGCCGTTCATATTGGGTACCTTGAGAGTTTTGCCCACCTGAAGCTGAGCTTTCGAGCTGAGGTTGTTGGCGGAAATGATCGTATCTTCGCGCAGTCCAAACTTGCGCGCGATTGTTTGTAGCGTGTCTCCCCGCCGCACGGTGTAGGATCGCTCGACGAGTATCGAGGGGAGCGGGGGAAGGGCAGTGTCGGTTGCAGAGGGCGTTGCGGGGTCTGGCTCGAGCATCGCCATGAGGGCCGCCTGCGCGGAATCCTCGTTGGGGAGCGAGATTATTGGGTGCGAATTGACGATGAACGACGAGGCGAGGATGGTAGCGCTGGCTATCGACGCAATGATGAGCGCGACGGCGATAGATCGCGTAAAGAGCCTGCGCTTGATGCTTAGGTGAAATCGGTGTGCAGGCGTCGTTGGTAGTATTGTGGTGGTTGGCTCAAGCTTTACGTGCATTGCCGGGGAAAAGAGCGGTGTCGTTACTTCAAGCGTGGTTTCTTTCTTTTTAGAAAGGTTCACTTTTCGCCCGTGGTCCGCCTCGCTGCGCATGCGAGGAAGCTTGGCATGAAAACTCTGACGCTTTGTTAGTGTGCTCGCGGTCGGTCTTGCGCTCAGGATTTCTCCGGACATCACCGAGACAAGCGGTGTGGAGATTACTTTCCGCTCTTTTAGTGCCAGATCGTCCGATTCATGGTGTGGATTCATCGCTTCTTTTGTATCGGCAGCTTCTGACCGATAATTTACTTTATGCCGTCGAAAAGAAGCGCACAAGAGAATACTTGAGGGATTTTGAATGGGAGTAGATCGAAAATCACGTCCAGCGCGACGAGACGGCGCTTTGATCACGATCGCGGCGGTTATTGCGTTGGCCTTTCTCACGCGAACCTTTGTCATAGATGCTGCGGTGGTGCAGGGGAAATCGATGCTTCCGAATTATCGAAATGGTGAAGTTGTCGTCCTTATAAAGGCGGCCTATGGGCTGCGAGGTCTCGGTGGTCGGTATTGTATTCGTTGGGGGCAGCTGCGCGAAGGCGATGTGGTTGCTGCGGTGCGTCCTGACACCGGCGAGCGCGTGATCAAGCGGGTAGGTGAAATTCGTGGGGGTAGAGAGTTTCTCCTATATTTTCTTGTGGGCGATAATGGTCTGGAATCGATTGATTCGCGAGATTTTGGGCCTCTTCCCCTCAACAATATCATCGGAAAAGTGTTACCTCAGAGGTGAAGGGTATGGAAAATCATGCACAAGCTCGATTCCAGCGAAGAATGGTCGTACTCTCCGTAGTGCTGACGGCATTCGCGCTCATCGTGTTCGTTCGGTATGCTGTGCTCGCGATTCAGGGCCCTGATAAAAACGCAATTGGGACAAGCGCGTCCGTGGAACGGGGTACTATTTATGATCGAAACGGAAAGCTTCTCGCCTTTGATATTCCGAAATTTAATCTCGCGATGAGAAAAAACGAGATTGATCCCTATAGCATCTCCGACGATATAGCCTTGGTTGCACGCACGCTCGGAGTGAGCGCCGATGAACTTCAGCGGAAGATTCGCGATTCGAGTACGAATTTTGTGTACTTGGCGAAACGGCTCGATGTCGATGTGGTGAAGCCGATTCAAGAGAAACTCGATAAGGGACAGCTGTCGGGGTTTATACTTGAAGAGATCAACGGACGAATCTATCCCGAGGGGCGGTTGGCGTCCCACCTTATCGGCTTTACAGGAGAAGGCAATCACGGTCTCGAGGGAATCGAGTATAAATACGACAGGGAACTTTCTGGTGCCGAGAACAACACCTCGAGGGGCATTACCTCGAAGGGCAATGACATCTATCTGACGATCGATGCTCGCCTTCAATATTCGCTTGAGAATATCGCGCGGCAGGCGATGAATCTCAACAAGGCTGAGTCAGTCTTTATTATCGCGATGGATGTCAATAGTGGAGAGGTGCTCTCCTATGTGCAAATGCCCGACTTTGATCCGAATAATTTTGGAAGTTTCAAGGAGTCGGAGCGAGAAGACCGGATGTCGGTATACTCCTATGAGCCGGGCAGCGTTTTTAAAATTTTCTCTATGGCTTCCGTACTCGACGCCGGCCTCATCACGCCGAAGACAACCTACAACTGCGACGGAGCATACAGGAGAACCCTGCCTTCAGGAGAAAAGATTATCATCAAGGACCTGCACCCCTATGGCACTCTCGATCTCGCGGGCGTCTTGGCGAAGAGTTCGAATGCCGGCGCGGGTTATGCCTCCGACAGAATATCAGAGAAGGAATTTTACTCGCGCATTCTGAGTTTCGGGTTCGGGGCAAAAACTGGTATAGGCTCACCCGGCGAAAATCCGGGAAACCTTCGCGATCCGGCTTCATGGTCGGCCCGTACTAAGCCGACTGTCGCCATTGGGCAGGAAGTGCGTGTCACTGCGCTGCAGATGATCACCGCCTCTACGGCCGTCGTAAATGGTGGCATACTCCTCAAACCGGAGACGGTTGCTCGGATCGAGGATGGAAATGGTAACTCTGTCTACACGCATGAACCCTCCGCGGTACGGAGAGTACTCTCGCAGGAGACCTCAAGAGCGATGATCACCGCGATGGAATCCGTGGCAAGCCTTGAGGGTACCGGTTGGCGCGCCAAGGTCCCCGATGTCTCTATGGCGGTAAAGACTGGCACCGCGCAGATGATCGATCCGAAGACTCGCGCATACTCCGACACCGACTACATTGCGAGCACCCTTGGAGTTCTTCCTGCGGACAACCCCAAGGTCGCAATCTATGTCGTGATAATAAAGCCAAAAGGCGATTCCTACCTTGGCGGACAAATCGCAGCGCCGGTGCTGCGCGATTCGGCTGAAGCAGTTATTAACATTCTCGGCATGCCGCGCGGCAAGAGCCCAAGCGCTGTCCACAATGGTGCGGTGACGATCTATGAGCCGACGCCCGCCACCATCGGCACCGTAATGCCGGATTTGACGGGCTTTTCCAAACGACAGTTGCTCCCGCTCCTATTACGCACCGACCTCGATGTGCAGCTTGAGGGCGATGGCTATGTGGCCGTGCAGACACCCCCACCGGGTTCGCCCGTACAGTCTGGCGCAAAAATAGTACTTCGGCTAGAATAAACATCCAGATTATAAACTGTTGAGGTACGCGACATGACGAGAGATCAGGCAGTGTCTCTATGGAGGCAGTGGAATAACGACGATTCGCTGTGGCGCCATGCCCTCTCTGTTGAGGCGGCTATGCGGCACTTTGCCCGCAAGTATGGCGAGGATGAAGAGTACTGGGGGCTCGTAGGGCTCCTGCATGATATCGATTATCAGAAATTTCCCGAAGAGCACTTAAAGCACGCGAGGGAGATTCTTGCGCCTGCGGGGTATAGCGACTCGTTTATCCGCTCAATCGAAAGTCATGGGTGGGGCATCTGCAGCGAGGTTGAACCACAGCAAGTCATGGAAAGAGTGCTCTTCGCGACCGACGAGCTCACGGGCTTCATCGCCGCGTGCGCCTACGTGCGACCCTCGCACAGTGTACTCGACATGGAAGTGAAATCGGTGAAGAAGAAGTGGGGGAGCGCGGCCTTCGCAGCAGGCGTGCGCCGCGACATCATCGAGCGCGGTGCCGGGATGCTCGGCATGCCCCTCGAGGAACTTATCGGAGAAACCATTCTCGCCCTACGCAGCGTCGCTGACGATATTGGGCTCAAGGGCAATCTTTAACTTGCTATAATGGAAAGAAACAATGCTTGAGAAGATTTCAGAGACTTTTACCGATGTTTTTCGAACAATAAGCGGCAAAGCCTCAATCTCGGAAAAGAATGTCGATGAAGCCCTCGAGCGCATCAAGCTCGCCCTCCTCGAGGCCGATGTCAATGTGCGAGTCGTGCGGCGCTTTATCAATGGAGCGCTCGAAGAAGCGAAGGGCGAGAAGGTGCTCCGCTCTGTTACGCCCGGCCAGCAGTTCATCAAAATCGTCTTCGACCGGATGGTCGCCCTACTCGGCGACGAGCGCCAAGATCTTGCGCTCAGGGGAACCGACACGCAGAGCGTCATTCTTCTGCTCGGCCTCCAGGGTTCGGGCAAGACGACTACCGCGGCGAAGCTCGCCATGATGCTCAAGAAGAAGGGCCGGAAGGTGCTTCTTGCCGCATGCGACCTCGTGCGGCCGGCGGCCATCGAGCAGCTCGCCGTGCTGGCAGAGCAGGTTGGGGTCGATATTCACCGCGAGGACACGAAGGACGCCGTGCAGGTAGCCCGCAACGCTCTGGCGCGTGCGAAGCGTGAGGGCCACGATGTTGTTATTGTCGATACTGCCGGACGCCTTCAGATCGACGAGCCCCTCATGCAGGAGCTCTCACGCATTCGCGATACCGTTTCGCCTGTCGAGAGTCTCCTCGTCGCCGACGCGATGACGGGCCAATCGGCTGTGGAAATTGCGAAGACCTTCGACGAGAAGATCGGACTCACGGGTGCCATTCTTACCAAGTTCGACTCCGACACCAGAGGTGGCGCGGCACTCTCGCTCAAATCGATCACCGGCAAGGCGATCAAGTTCATCGGCGTAAGCGAGCGCATGGATGGGCTCGAGCCCTTTTATCCCGATCGCATCGCCAATCGCATCCTCGGCATGGGCGATATTGTTTCGCTCGTCGAGAAGGCTCAGGAGGTTTACGACCAGAAAGAGGCCTTCGAGCTCGAGCGTAAGCTGAGCCAGGAGTCCTTCAACCTCGAGGACTATCTCGAGCAGATCCGCAAAGTAAAAAAAATGGGCTCAGTAAAGTCGATGCTCGAGATGATCCCAGGCCTCTCCGGCCAGGTCGACGAAGATCGCATCGATCTCGAGGAGATGAAGTACGAGGAGGCCATCCTCCTCTCGATGACCAAGAAAGAGCGTCAGAACCATCTCATTATCGGGCCCACGCGCCGATCGCGTATCGCGAAGGGCTCGGGCACCTCGGTTGCCGAGGTGAACAGGCTCATCAAGAAGTTTGAAAAAAGCAGACTCATGATGAAAAAGATGGTGAAAAACAAGGGCGCTATGGCGAAAATGTTCGGAAACAGCGGAAAATAGTAGCACGCGTACTACTTTACACGCGCTGCGCTTTCCACTATAGTTCATCGACTACATTATTTGGAGACCACTATGTCGAGAGTATGTGAAATTTGCGGCAAAGGAACCCTTTTCGGAAATAACGTTTCTCACGCGAAGAATCGTACGCGCAGAACTTGGTATCCCAATCTCATCGAGATGCGTACGATCGAAAATGGAAGCGTTCGCAACATTAAAGTCTGCGCCCGCTGTCTCAAAGCTGGAAAAGTGCAGAAGTACGTTTAAGTTCAAATCGCCGCCCTTCGTGGCTGTGCGCGTTGTGCCCGCGAGGAGCGCAATTTTTGCAGCCAGTTCATAAGCCGCCTCAAGGGGCGGCTTTTTCTTTTTGTTTTTCTTTATGTTATGATAGCTTATTTCACGGCTTGTTAGCTTCAGATGCATACGGCGCATGCCGATAAAATAATGGAACGGTACTCACAGAAAGGATTAATCATGAGTCGTCGGAAATGCTCATTTCTGAAATTGTGGATTATGTCGATCGCGCTCATTGTCATGCTGCCCTCAATGGTCGGGGCGGTGGAACCTTTTCCTTACAGGCTCTTTCCAGCGCTCTACCACAAACAGAACTTTGCACGCATCGATCAGAATATGAGCCTCGCGAACTATCAGTCGGGAGGCGGTTTCCTGTGGGACCGTGTACCCCTTATCGCAAACAACACGATCGTCGCCTACTACGGCAGTCCGCTCTCAGAGAAGATGGGCATCCTCGGCCGCTATCCGAAAGAGCAGATCGCGCAGATGGTAAAGCAGACCGCCGCGCAATACGACGCAGTGAACGGTAAAGATGGGGTTATCCCGGCCTTTTACATCATCTACGGCACTTGTTGGCCGGGTGGCGAAATCGGGTACCTCGACGACAAGGTACTCATAGACTACATCAAGTACGCGCAATCCGAGGGGATGCTTGTGTTTGTCGATCACCAGATCGGTAAATATTCGGTGCGGACTGCGATGGATAAGATTCTTCCTTTTTTGCGCTATCCGAATGTTCACCTCGCGATTGATCCCGAGTGGCGCACGCTGACTCCGATGAAGGAGATTGGTTCGATTACCGCCCAGGAACTGAATGAGGCGCAGAGTTGCATGGACGACTATATACGCACGCACGACATCCCCGGCATCCGCATGCTGGTGGTGCATCAGTTCGCCGACAAGATGATCCAGGGACGGCAGACTGTCATGTCGCACCGCGACCACGTCATACTCATCCACACCGCAGACGGTTTTGGCAGTCCGCAAATGAAAAAGGCGACCTATCAGCGAAACGCGTCAGCCGCAAACATGCCGATCAAGGGATTCAAGCTCTTTTTTAAGTCAGATTTTCCACTCGCGGGGTTCGACGCGCCGCTTATGTCGCCCGCGGAGGTAATGCAGCTCGATCCCAGACCCAGCCTGATCATGTATCAGTGAGAGGGTGTGAGCCCTGAAGCCGACCCGATGCTGTGATAGATTGAAGCTGAAGCTTTCTTGATGTGAAGGGGATATCGATGAAAAAAGCCCAGGGAATTTTGTTGCTGGTAGCGCTTTTCATGGTGTGCACGTTTGGAGCGTCGGCCTACGATCCTCCCAAAGGCGCTTCGCTTTTGGGACGAATCTATGGTCCGTGGACCATGGGTGGTAGCGCGTCGCTGACTGAGCTCAGCGCAGGGCCATGGAGTTCAACGCTCAATCCAGCCTCGACTTCGCTGAATGAGCTCATCGCGCTCGATCTCTCCTACACCGGCATTGCGGATGTGTCCGCAGGCAGCCCCCAGGGTTGGGGAAGCGCCGCACTGGCGGCCTTCACGCTGCCCACATCCTACGGAGTGTGGAACGGCTCACTCCGGTTTTTAAGCACCCCCGGCACTATGGCGAGCATGCCCCTCGGCACCTTCGTAGCGCTCTCAGGCGGATTCGCGAAACAGGTATCGAGCGTGCTTTCAATCGGCGCTTCCGCGACCGTCGCGATGGGCGGAAACGGCAGCTTTGGCTGGGGCCTTTGGTCCGATATCGGCGTTGTGCGCGAGCTCGGCAACCTCGGATTCCTTAAAAATGCTCAGCTTGGCTTCGTGATGAGCGGCATGGGAAAAGAGTTCAACTATGCCACTCCACCGGTGGGAATCTCGACGGGCAGCCTCGCCTCGACAGGCTTTCCTACCGCGTTCACACCCGGCCTCGGGTTCAGCGCTGACCTCCTGAGCGGGTACAATTTGAGCATCCGCGCGGGCCTTGACCTTCGCGCGCCTTCTTTCAACGACCTCGAAGGCGAGGCTGGAATTGGTTTTTCCTATCGCAATCTCCTCAATCTGCGCCTATCGATGTCTTCGAGCCTTTACGATATCCAGCAGAGGTCCGGCAGGAGCCTTCTGCCATCGGCGACACTCTCAGGTACCATTCCCCTTGGCAAAAAGAGCCCTCTCACCAAATCGCTCTCGGCGATCACTCCTTCGGCGGGCTTTATGCCGCTTTATGACAACCTCGACGCCTTCAGTCTTGGCGCTCAGCTTACCTGGGGGCAGAAGGATAAGAGCCCTCCTGAAGTGTCGCTCAAGCTTCCTCCGGCCCAGAATCATACTCCTGTCGCCTATATTTCTCCGAACGCGGACGGAAATCAGGATGGGCTCGAGCTTCCACTCACCATCAAGGATGACCAGAGAACGATCGCTGGCTGGGTCTTCAAGATTGAAGACCGTTCGTCTGGCAAGGTGGTCAGGACGATCACCGAGCAGTCGAGCCTCCCCGATCACCTCAATTCCTTCAGTGCGATTAAAGATGGATTCGACTACGTCAAGAAGAATGTGAAAGTTCCAGACGCGATTCGCTGGGACGGCAGAGATGACAAGGGGAATTTCGTACCTGCAGGTACCTACATCGTGAGCTTTCACGCTTGGGACGATCTCGGCAACACGAATGCCGATTACGATTCTTGTATGAATATCGTCGTTGACTATACCCCTCCAACGGTGAACGCTTGGGTGATGGGCGACGAGCAACTGTTCCAGGGCAATGACTCGCTCATATTCAGCCCGGACGGCGACAACAATAAGGACACAATTGCCTTCAGAACGCAGGGTTCGGTTGAAAGCGCCTGGAAGTATGAAATTCTTGATGGGACCGGTAAGGCAGTGCGCACGATGGACCTCAGGGGTCCTAGCGCACCACGTGACTTTGTCTGGGATGGCACCGACGACGCCGGCAAACGCGTTCCGGATGGCCTCTACCAGTTCAAGTTATCGAGCACCGACGCGGCGGGCAACATGGGCTCTAAGATCATCGGTACGGCACCCGATAAATCCGACTGGATCGTCGTTGACACGACGAGGCCGAAAGTCGTGGTGACTTCGGATAAAAAGGCCTTCAGTCCGATAAAGGCCAACGCTGACGGCACCATCGATATCTCATTCGACATTGAATCCGTCAAGAACCTCGTCTCGTGGAAGGCCTCGATTCAGGATCAACGCGGGAAATCGGTGTGGTCCGCATCGGGCGACGCGACGGCGACACCTCCATCGACCTTCACCTTCAGCGGTAAGGACGCAGCGGGCAAACCCTACCCCGACGGGCAGTACAAGGCGGGCATCGAGATGAAGTATCGGAATGGCTACTCGCCGATTGTGTACTCTGACGCCTTTATTCTCGATGCAACACCCCCCTCAGCCTCGATTGAACTCAATGATGTGCGCGCGATCTTTAGCCCCAATGGCGACGGAAATCGGGATACGCTCTCCTTCAATCTAACAGGAAGCAAAGAGGATCTTTGGAATCTGACGATTAAAAATGAGCAAGGTCAGGTGGTGCACACTGAGCAGTATCGTGATGGACTCCCCGAGCACTTCGAGTGGGATGGAAGAGACTCCACGGGACAGCGTGTTGCAGATGGCCGCTATAGCCTCGAACTTCAGAGTACCGACATCGCGGGCAATGAGTTCCATACGAGCTTTAGTCCTATTGTCGTCGACACGCGCGCGCCCTCGGTATCGATGGCGGTGAATCGAGACGCTTTCAGCCCGAACGATGACGGCATCGCGGATATCCTCAATGTGGCGATAAAGTTTGAGAGTGTCGAAGGCCTTATGAACTGGAAGCTCGAGGTGGTCGGTTCTTCGGGTACTAAGGCGATTTCGAGCGACATGCTGCTATCTGGCGATGGAACGAATCTTCCGCCGAGCGCGCTGCAGTTCGACGGGAAGGTCGGCGGCAAGCTTCTCTCTGAGGGGACTTACCACTTTGAGCTCTCCTATGAATTTGAGAATGGCTACCAGAAGACACAGTCGAGCTCTTCTTTCGTGATCGACATTACGGCGCCGGCCGCCCAGGTCTCATGCTCGCGCGCCTTCTTCAATCCGCGCGGCGATGCCCAGCAGTCGCAGGTGATCATCTCTCAGCTGGGGTCGAACGAGGTGCTGTGGACGGGCGAACTTCGGAATGCCCAGGGCACGATGCGTCGAAAGTGGGAATTCAGGAACACGACTCCTCCTGAGATCATCTGGGACGGACGAACAACCGATGGCGCGCTCCTCCCCGATGGCCTGTATAGCTATCGGCTCATCTGCGTCGACAAGGCGGGCAACAGCTTCGCCTCGACTCCAGTGAGCATCGGCATCGATACGCTCGTAAAGCAGGCCACGATTTCGGCGGACTTTATGGCGATAAGCCCGAATGCGGACGGCGTGCAGGACACGATGACTGTCGCTCTACACGTAACCGCGCCGGAGACGGTGAGCGATTGGCGGCTGGCCATTCTTTCAGGCCAAGAGACGGTGATGGAATGGAAAGGCAATGGAAATCTGCCGGCCTCTATTGTGTGGGACGGCTCGAGTCTCACGAAATTGCCGGTGCCCGATGGCAGCTACAATGCTACTTTCAGCGCGCAGTACCCGAATGGCGACGCAGTGGTGGCGAACTTGGGCCCGCTTGTCGTCGACAGGCAGGCGCCCAAGGCGGACGTAAAACTTGCGAGTTCCATTTTCTCACCGAACGGCGATGGGGTGAACGACACGCTGGAAGTGACGCAGAGTTCGGTACCGGGGGACACCTGGCGCGGGGCGATGATCGATGCAAGCGGGAAGTCGGTGCGGACTTGGGACTGGCAAGGATCGGTGGAGAGCTTTGCATGGGATGGCCGGGACGACGCGGGGAACATTGCGGCGGACGGGAAGTACCAGTACAAGCTTGAGTCGAAGGACGCGGCGGGGAACACATACAGCTACACGAGTGGAGTATTTGAGATAGAGACGGAGAAGAAGTCGGTGCGGTTGGCGCTGAGCGACCGAGCCTTTAGTCCGAACGGGGACGGGGTGAAAGACATTGAGACGCTGACGGCGGACGTAGTGGCGCCGGAGAAGGTGCAAGAGTACGTGCTGCAGATTGTGGCGCAGGATGGATCTGCGGCGCTGAGCGCGGTACGGACGTGGAAGGGACAGACGCCGCAGAGTGAGTACGTATGGAAGGGAGAGACGGACGCGCAGATACCGGCGCCGGATGGGCATTACGCGGCATCGTTGAAGGTGGTGTACCGGAACGGAGATGAGGTAGAGAGCGGGACGGGGACTTTTGTGCTAGATCGGCAGTTCCCGAATATAGAGGCGGTGGTGCAGGGGAACATATTCTCGCCGGATGGGGACGGGCGGAGCGACACGATCACGATTACGCAGCGTTCGGTGCCTGGGGACGACTGGGCGGGGACGATGAAGGACAGCGCGGGGATGGTGGTGCGGAGCTGGAGCTGGCAGGGTGAGGCGAAGGATCTTGTGTGGGATGGGCGGAACGCGAACGGGACAGTGGTGCCGGACGGGTTCTACAGCTACACGGTAGAGTCGGTAGACGCGGCGGGGAACAAGACGGTGGCGGGGCCGTACCGGATCCAGGTAGAGACTGGGCGGAGGATGGCGCAGCTGCGGTTGAGCGACAAGGCGTTTAGTCCGAACAACGACGGGATAAAAGACGAGTTGGTGATTAATGTAGAGGCGGACGCGATGGACCGGGTACAGCAGTACTCGCTTAGTATCGCGGACAAGGGTGGTGGGGTAGTGAAGCGCTGGAAGGGGAGTACGGGGATTGTGCGGGAGTACCGGTGGAACGGGATGAGTGACGCTGGTGTAGCGGTACCTGACGGTGAGTACAGTGTGTCGCTGGAGATGCTGTATTTGAATGGCGCACTTGCGAAGGCCGGCCCCGTACCCGTCATTATTGACCGTATCGCGCCACAGGCGAAAGTGTCCATTGCACAGACCATTTTCTCACCGAACGGCGATGGGGTGAACGACACGCTGGAAGTGACGCAGAGTTCGGTACCGGGGGACACCTGGCGCGGGGCGATGATCGATGCAAGCGGGAAGTCGGTGCGGACTTGGGACTGGCAAGGATCGGTGGAGAGCTTTGCATGGGATGGCCGGGACGACGCGGGGAACATTGCGGCGGACGGGAAGTACCAGTACAAGCTTGAGTCGAAGGACGCGGCGGGGAACACATACAGCTACACGAGTGGAGTATTTGAGATAGAGACGGAGAAGAAGTCGGTGCGGTTGGCGCTGAGCGACCGAGCCTTTAGTCCGAACGGGGACGGGGTGAAAGACATTGAGACGCTGACGGCGGACGTAGTGGCGCCGGAGAAGGTGCAAGAGTACGTGCTGCAGATTGTGGCGCAGGATGGATCTGCGGCGCTGAGCGCGGTACGGACGTGGAAGGGACAGACGCCGCAGAGTGAGTACGTATGGAAGGGAGAGACGGACGCGCAGATACCGGCGCCGGATGGGCATTACGCGGCATCGTTGAAGGTGGTGTACCGGAACGGAGATGAGGTAGAGAGCGGGACGGGGACTTTTGTGCTAGATCGGCAGTTCCCGAATATAGAGGCGGTGGTGCAGGGGAACATATTCTCGCCGGATGGGGACGGGCGGAGCGACACGATCACGATTACGCAGCGTTCGGTGCCTGGGGACGACTGGGCGGGGACGATGAAGGACAGCGCGGGGATGGTGGTGCGGAGCTGGAGCTGGCAGGGTGAGGCGAAGGATCTTGTGTGGGATGGGCGGAACGCGAACGGGACAGTGGTGCCGGACGGGTTCTACAGCTACACGGTAGAGTCGGTAGACGCGGCGGGGAACAAGACGGTGGCGGGGCCGTACCGGATCCAGGTAGAGACTGGGCGGAGGATGGCGCAGCTGCGGTTGAGCGACAAGGCGTTTAGTCCGAACAACGACGGGATAAAAGACGAGTTGGTGATTAATGTAGAGGCGGACGCGATGGACCGGGTACAGCAGTACTCGCTTAGTATCGCGGACAAGGGTGGTGGGGTAGTGAAGCGCTGGAAGGGGAGTACGGGGATTGTGCGGGAGTACCGGTGGAACGGGATGAGTGACGCTGGTGTAGCGGTACCTGACGGTGAGTACAGTGTGTCGCTGGAGATGCTGTATTTGAATGGCGCACTTGCGAAGGCCGGCCCCGTACCCGTCATTATTGACCGTATCGCGCCACAGGCGAAAGTGAGTTTCGCGAGAACAGTCTTTTCGCCGAATGGCGATGGTCGCGCCGACACCCTGGATATTTCGCAGACGAGTGTGTACGGCGACAAGTGGAACGCTCAGATCATATCGGATGCGGGCAAGATACTGCGCACATGGGAGTGGTACCCATCGCTTGCGAATCTCTCCTGGGATGGTAAGGACCAGAACGGTTCAAGAGTCCCTGATGGTAATTACTACTATGAATTGCGGTCGATCGACGATGCAGGCAACTCCTTTATTCTTCCTCGACAGCGCATCACGGTGGACGCGGCGAAGAAGAATGTCAGCATGAGAATCGAACCAAATGCATTCAGTCCGAACGATGATGGCATTAAGGATATTACCTACATCAACATCGTCGCGCCGAAACCGGACACACTCCTCAATTACTCGCTCTCGATTTACTCAGGCGCGAAAGCGATGCCGGGTCAGGCTCCGCTCCGGAACTGGAAGGGCAAAACCGACATCAAATCACAGTACCTATGGGACAGCAGCAGCGATTCCGGCCTGAAAGTGCCCGATGGCGTCTACAGCGTATACCTCTCGCTCGAGTATGCGAATGGCGACATGTTCAACCTCGGACCAGCGATGGTAACGGTGGACACCGTGGCGCCGAAGATTCAGATTTCCGCCGATCCGCTGCTCTTTTCGCCCAATGGCGATGGAGTAAAGGATTATGTCACGATCACGCAGGCCTCTGATCTGGGCGATGACTGGTCGGGCAAGATCCGAAGCGCTTCAGGCGCCGTGGTCCGCAGCTACTCGTGGAAGGGTCAGGCTCAAACCTTTACGTGGAACGGTACAGACTCGAGTGGCAAGCTTGTGCCGAATGGTGTCTACTCCTACGAAGTGGTCAGTGTGGACGCGGCGGGAAATTCTGCATCGGCGCAGATCAAGAGAATTATGGTCGACGCCACGAAGCCGAGAGTGTTCGTGACAGCCTCAGATACAGGAATTTCGCCCAATGGCGACGGCATCCGCGATGATGTGTCGTTCTCGATCACTGTTGAAAACCGCGAAGGCATCGATTCCTGGCGCTTCTCGCTTTTGGACTCCAAGGGTGTCGAGCGTTCTTTCTTCGGCGGTTCAGGCTCCGATGTGCCGACTCGCCTTGTGTGGGACGGCCGCGACCTTCAAGGCCAAGTTATCGAGGACACCTTTACCGGCAAACTTGTGGTGAAATACCTCAAGGGCGATGTTGCCGAGGCGAACAGCAGCAAGATCATCGTAAAAGTAGCGCCACCTAAGGTCGATATCAGCGTCACGCCTGAATACTTCAGCCCCGATGACGACGGCGTGAACGACGTGCTCACCTTTGGGCTCGCGACGGACAAGAATGCGGGCATCACAGAGTGGAAGCTCGATGTGCTCGAAACAGCCGTGGTGGAATCCTCAACGCTTCAGGATATCGCCTCCACGCGAACCTTTATGAGCTGGAGCGGCAAGGGCAACCCACCGGCTCATATCACCTGGAACGGAAAATCATCAAAGGGTGAGCTCGTCCAATCCGCGACAGATTATCCATTTGAGTTCACTGCCTGGGATGCGCTCGGCAATCAAACGAAGGTAAAGGGCGTCATCGCGGTTGATGTGCTCGTGATTCGCGATGGCGATCGCCTCAAGATCCAGGTACCGTCGATCGTCTTCAGGGCAAACCACGCTGACTTCATTGGGTTGAGCGACGACATAGTCTCGCGTAACCAGAAGGTGGTCGCGCGTATCGCGCAGATTCTGGGCAAGTTCCCGGACTACAGGGTGCAGGTAGAGGGCCATGGGAACAACATCGGCAAGATGTTGGGCTACAGCGCCTCACGTATTCAGCAGGAAGAAACCAACGAGCTCATACCGCTCTCCACTGAACGCGCAGAAGTCGTGCGAAAAATGCTCACCGACAACGGTGTTGATCCGCGCAGATTAAGCGTGGTGGGTCTTGGTTCGAGTGAGCCTGTGGTACCTTTCACCGATGTGCAGAACCGTTGGAAGAATAGGCGCGTTGAGTTTGTGCTGATCAAGAATCAGTAATAGATGGGCGCACAGTCGCCCTTGGATAAAAAAGGCCGCCCTGCCATAGTGCAGGGCAGCCCTCTTGAAGCCGTCGTGGAAGCACGACGGCTTTTATAAATATGGCATGTTTCCATCGCCCTGTGAATTCCTTGTCGGAGAGGTTCGCGACCGTTGGAATCTTCGCGGTGGAGGCACCTGAGTTGGAGCTGTTCGACTTAGGTGGCCAACGCACGAGGAGTCTCGTGCGCGCGAGGTAGTCTTGATACTCAGGGGTTGAGCCATATTTTTTAAGCGCCGATTTTTTAAAGAGCGGTACGCCCGAGATAAAGCGTAGCAGTATGGTGATGTTCAGAATGACTGGCAGCATGATGACCGCAGTACTCAGCGCTTGCAAGATCCAGAATCGCCCCAAATCTAACGGGATCTTCGCGCCGGCCATCGAAGCAGTGCGTTCATTATCACGTTCCTGGCATAGAAGGTTCTACCACTAAGATACTATATCTTCCGGTAAAGTTGCTGAGAGAAGTCGCGATTTTAAATCATCATTGCGGAAAAGCGCAGCGACATCTGCCAAGAATCTCAGATGGTCCTCCGGCTCCTGGCTTGTTGGAACAAGGATGAGCACGATGATGTGTACTGGATTCTCAAGTGCGCTCAATCGATAGCCGCCCTTATTCGCACTGAAGCAAACCACCGGGTGTTGAATGATGTCGATCCTCTCATGGAGGACCACAACGCCAGGCTCTATCTCTATGGGTTGAGTTCGAAGAAGGTCGATGCAACGGTCCGAGAGAATCTGCAGATCTCTCTTTTCGCCGCCGGGAAATGCCGAGAACAGAAGATCGTACACCGCCTCTGCAATCGCGCTTCCCTGCGCGTTCACCTTGACCCTGCCGCTGTGGATTGCTTCAAGGAGGATTGCGCGCGCGTGACTGCGATCGGCCTCGCGTGCGGCGTTTGCAATGTCACGCTCCGTGGGAGAAACCTCTCCGCTGAGACCTTCTTCGGTTTGGGCTTCTGGCGTGGGCATGTAAATCACCAATACATTCGCTTGGGGGAATTTTTCCGCCAGGATGTGTGGAAGCCGCTCATACGCCGGATTCCATTGTGGTTTTCCCGCCTTAGACAAGAGAAGTGCAATAGACGTTGCGGTTCCCACTTGTGGAGCCAAGAGTTCGGGAATTTCTCTCCACGAGGAAAAATGAAGCGATTTTTGAATCGCCGATCGAGTGGCGGCGACCATTGAACTCTGTTCAGAGAGACAAGAGAGCGGGGCATGTGAGGCAAGGGCGAGGCGCTCGATGCAGAGGAACGCGGCATCGAAGCCGATGGAGCGCTCAGCGCCAGGTGGAAAAATCGCAAAGAGTTGCTTGCTCGTCTTCCACGGGAATTGTGTACGAGATACGAACACAAGAGCAGAACTTTCGGCAATAACCTGGTCGATTACACTGCCGAAAAATGCGTGCGCAAGGCGTGGTTGAGCGTTCCATCCGATGATGATGCTGTCGCAATGCTTGTCGCGCGCGGCGTCTAAGATACCCCGGGCGGGATTCTCAGAGACCACATTGAGGGGAAGCACCGGTTTTTTTAGGTCGGAGAGACGCATGACCGCTGTGGCGAGGAGGGTCTCCGAGGTGGCAGAAACAATACCTTCGGGCTCTGAGGGAGCACGCACGACGAGTGGAAAGAGGGGCGATTGATTGTTGGTGCCATGGAGCAGCGTTGCGAGTTCGAGAAGTGGTGGTATCGATGTGGGCTTGGAGAGCGCAATGAGGATGCGCTTTGGGCTTGTACTCAAAGCGCCCCGTTCTCCGTGTTCCAAGGGCCTAAGGGTGGCGGGCGAGGCTCTCTTCATGAGTGCTTCTGATATCGCGCTGCTTACAAGCCCGAGCAGCGCGGAGCTCACGAAGACTGGAATATCGAAGAGGCCAACCCCGAAGAACACCCAGGCGACACCAAGAGAAAACGCGGTGTAAGGCATTGCCAGGCTTATAGACCACCCCTGATTCGAAGAAACACGTCTCGAGAAGAGAGCTGCGAGTGTACGGCTGGCGAGGCCAAAGACAAATAGCGCCCCGACCATCACGACGGCGCGCGGTTTTGAGCTCAGTCCTGAGATATCCAGCGAGACACCCATAAGAAAGAATGCGGCGAGCGTAAAGATGTCATCACCGGGAATGCGTGCCCGCGATTCTGACGGACCGGACGCCGCGTGGAATGACGAGAGCGAAACTCCCGCAAAAAATGCTGAAAACCAGTTAGGAATTGAGAGCAATGTTCCTGCGTAGGCGAACGCGAAGGTGGTAGCCAAGTAGATCCATGCCCGCGTATTTTCAGGCCTGCGAGCTCTACGCAGCAATAGCGCGACGAACCGAGGAAGAAGCGCGAGTTCGATGCCTGCGATCGCGCATGCGAATCCGCAATTGAGAATGATGAGCTTTATGCCAATCCCGCTCGACACTGAAGTGAGGAGAAGCATAGAGAGCGCGATGAGAATTGAAACGCCGGCGGGTGGCCCGTAGGAGGCTGCTTCAAGGTATTGAGCGATTGGCTCGCTGAGGGAATCGGCAGCGCCCGCTGATGCGAAAAGCGTGCCAATAGCCAGCGCACTGAGGAGAGGCTCACCAAGCGCGAGGCCTGTGGTCACACCAATGATCGCGGGTATGAGGGCCCATGAGATAAAGCGAAGCGCCTGGCAGCGCGGAGCGCTGAAACTTAGGCTTCCGAGCCTCGTAACGCGTCCGAGACCATGCACGCTCAGCCCTGCCAGAAAGAAAATATAGATAATGCCGACCGAGCTGAGTACCTGCAGCGCTGCGCCGGCCTCCACGATCCCCAGGAGATTCGGCCCCACGATCACCCCCAGTGCGAGCAGCAGTGCAGCCCTGTGCAGGTGTAGTGCCTCGGATAACCACGACGCGATAAGGCTGGCGAGGAGGATCAGTGTGAATATGCCTACTGGATCATGAATTATATCCATCTATAGAAGAGTCTAATTCATTGATGTACAGAACGCAACAAAATATTACTGCTACGAACCTTGTGTATGAAGTAGAAAAAAAGATAGCAAAAAGAAATATGCCATGACTGGAAAAACGCTCGCACACAGGCCACATGCAGAGGTTACGTGAATCGCGAAGCAAAAGATCAACGATGCACGGCACTCGCTGTTCCGCTATAGCACCTTCTTGACCCGACTAAGCCTCTTGTCTCTAGAGCACAAGCTTTATGTGTGTGTGTTTGCTACCCCACTTTTAAAAAGGCCTGAATATCTACCCGCGTATGGCGTACAGTAATCTTCCTTTCCAGACGCCGACTATTTTATAAACAAGGTTCGTAGCAGTAAGCAAGGTTCGTAGCAGTAGTGTCAGAATTCTCCCACGAACAGCACCTCGGGTTCGAGGCGCCGACCGGTTGCGGCGAAGGCAAGCGCCTGGGCATGGAGAATGAGCGCGCGCATATCCTTCGCAGACGCATTTCCAAGATTGATGAAAATATTTGCGTGCCAGCGGGAGATCGCGGCGTCGCCGATGCGGTACCCACGCAAGCCGAGCTCGTGCAGAATTTTACCGGTGGGTTTGCCGAACTCGCGATTGTTCTTAAACATGGAGCCTGCGCTTGGGGCGTCGAAGTGGTGCTTCCGCATTCTGTCTGCGAGGCGCTCGCGCATGCGCGCGGCGATCTTCAGCTGATTGTCTGGCGCTAGTCGGAATGTCGCTGCCCCAACGACACAGCCCGCGAGACTGCCGCCCACCATAAAGGGGGATCGCTTGTACGCCCAGGACAATGAGCTTGCCTGCACCGAAGAGAGATTGCCGTGCACATCGAAGTACTCGATCGATTCGATGCGCGAAGCTATGTCTTCTTCGTAGCAGCGGGCGTTCATAAAGACGGCGCCGCCCACACTGCCGGGCATGCCGTAAAAGTTTTCGAGCCCTGACAGCCCGCGCGTAAGAGCCTCTTCGCAGATTGTCGAAATTTGGACGCCGCACTCGGCGCGGAGAAACTCTGTAGGCGCGCGGTCTTCACCATGGGGAACTTCGACAGGAGCACCCTCCTCCACGCCAGTAAATTCGATACTCGCGCTGTTTTCCGCGTTGCATGATGTACCCGAGCCCTGCGGGGGCACTATCTGGATCGATGCGAGGAGCGCTGTGTCGACCACAGCACCTCGAATCCCGCTGTCGCTTACCAGAATGTTTGCGCCGCCGCCAAGCAGAAAAGGGTGTGTTTGCGCTGATTTGAGCGCGGTGAGCGTGCTGGAGAGCGCTTTAAGTGAACGTGGTATGATGTAGAGATCGGCGGGTCCGCCGATCTTAAAGGTCGTGTGATCTCTCATGGGCTCGTGATAACGGACTAAACATTGCTCAGTATTGATTTTTTGAGCAATTTGCCATAGGGTTTCCATACGATGCCAGTATCGTTGTTTCCCACGGAGAAGACAAGAAGGCAGCGTCAACTGGAGAGCGAAACCATGCGGGACATTTACCTTTTCAACACTATGGGCAGAAGTATTCAAACATTCAAACCGCTCCGTGAGGGTGAAGTTGGATTCTATGGCTGCGGGCCCACCGTTTACACCTTTGCACACATCGGCAACCTTAGAACTTACATTTTCGAGGATATTCTCACAAGGATGTTCGAGCGCTTCGGCTACAAGGTGACGCATGTCATGAATATCACCGATGTGGGTCATCTCTCCGGCGACGACGACACCGGCGAGGATAAGATGGTGAAATCGGCTCGCGAACGCGGCAAATCCGTGCTCGAAATCGCACAGTTCTACACCGACGCCTTCTTCGTGGATACCGCCCGGCTCAACATCCGCCGCCCTACCGTGGTCTGCAGGGCAACCGAACACATCGCCGATATGATCGAGCTCATCAAAAAAATCGAGGCCAAGGGCTACACCTACTCGTCCGGTGGAAATCTCTACTTCGACGTGTCGAAGTTCGAGCACTATGGCCAGCTCGCTGGCCTTCAACTCGACCAGCTCAAGGCGGGCGCCCGCATTGAGGTCGATTCCAACAAGCGAAATCCCTTCGACTTCGTGCTCTGGTTCACCAAGTCGAAGTTCGAGAACCAGGCCCTCCTCTGGGACAGTCCCTGGGGCCGCGGGTATCCAGGCTGGCATATTGAGTGTTCCGCGATGAGCATGAAGTATCTGGGCGAACAATTCGACCTCCACGCCGGCGGTGTCGACCACATTGCCGTGCACCACACGAATGAAATCGCGCAGTCCGAGGCTGCCACAGGCCACCGGTGGGTCAATTACTGGATGCACGCAGAGTTCCTCATACTCGACAAGAGCAAAATGTCGAAGTCCTCAGGCAGCTTCCTCACGCTTCAGTCGCTTATCGATAAGGGGTACGACGCGCTCGACTACCGCTACTTCTGCCTGGGCGGCCACTATCGTAGCCAGCTCTCCTTCTCTTGGGAGGGGCTCGATCAAGCGAGGGCGGCGCGGCTCGCGCTTGTAGAACGGATTTTGGCGCTCAAGGAGAGCGCGGGTGTTCCGATTGAAATTTCAAGGCTCGGTGAACGCGCGGCTCAGTATCGAGCTGCATTCGACGAGGCACTCGCGGACGATCTCGCGATGCCGCGGGCGCTCGCGCAGCTTTGGCTCATGCTCAAGGACAACGAAGTGCCGCCAGCCGACGCCCTCGCCCTCGCTCTCGACATGGACGGTGTACTGGGCTTGAACCTCGCCGAAGCGAAAAAGAGGGAAACCTTGGTCGACGCGGAGACTGTCCGCTGGATTGAGGAGCGAATCGCGGCGCGAGCCGCCGCGAAGAAAGCCCGTGACTTCGCCCGCGCCGATGCAATACGCAATGAGCTTAAGGCGAAGGGGATTCAGCTCGAGGACAGGCCTGAGGGCACGCTTTGGAAAGTGCTCGGCTGAGATATTGACTGTAACAAAAGGATTGATAGATTGTTCCAAACTATGGATGACCAGCGTACTCCCGAATTTGACCGGATCTTCTCCCAGAACGTCGAGCTTTTGCTCCGCATCGCGGTGAGGATTACGAACGACTGGGAGTCCGCCGAGGATGTCGTTCAAGACGCCTTCAGCAAACTGATTGAAAAGCGCATGCGCTTTCCATCGGATGCCGATGCACGATTCTGGCTCATCCGGGTCGTCAAAAATGGTGCGATCAACTGGTCGAAGCGTAAGGTGCGCGAATTTAAGGCCTACGAGCACTGGTGGAACGCCGAGACAACGCAGGCGAGGACTTCGGCAACCACTGCTCCCGGCGGCGAGGATCAGAATCAGGATGCGGGAACCGATCAGTCTGCGGAGCATGAGATTCTGATGCGCGAATCCGCGGAAGAAGTGCGTGAAGCGCTCATGAAATTGCCGGAGAAATTGAGGGTGGTTCTCATATTAAAAGAATATGAAGGGATGAATTACAAGGAAATCGCTAAGGTGCTGGGGATTACTGAGGGAAATGTGAAAGTTAGGGCTTTCCGGGCTCGAGAGGCCCTGTTGGCGCAGATAAAGGCTGGAGGTTCTCATGTGTCCTGATAAAACTCTGCTTGCCGCCTATGTCGATGGCGAAGTGCCATCGCCCTGGGATAAGCGGATCGAAGAGCATCTCCACGAGTGTGAACATTGTCGCGCGCAAGTCGCACAGTACCGTGAGCTCAGTGAGCGACTGAGAGAGGGTGACCATATCGATACGGTCCGGCTCAGCGCCTCCGTAGCGCGTGTGCGCGCCCGCATTGCGACGGTCCCGCGTCGAATGTCCTTCCTCGATCGCGTTCCGGGGTTAGCCGCCCTGGGAACGAAGCGCGTCTCGGTGCCATTGCCACTCCTCGTTGCTTCGCTGTTGCTGTTCGTGTTTTTCGCAGGGCTCGGCTTTGGCCTCTTCGGGTTTCGAGCTCGAGTCAGCTCAGCCCTCGCACTGAGTACAAAATTGCCCGTATCGGGGAACTCGAATATCGAAAGTTTCGTCTCGACACTCTCTCAGACCGATCCCTCTCAGTTCGTCACTATCCAGGCGCCGGTGAACATGCTGCAGCCAGCTGCGAATACAACACCAGTGTATGTGATCTACAACGCTGCTGACCAGAAGCCGACTATCACCGCGATTCCTGCGCAGGGAGAAGTTAAATGAGGCGAAAGGACCTTGCGCTTTTTGCATTTTTGATTCTCGTTGCTGCGTGGATTTTTGCCCAGGCTCAACCCGGACCAACATCGCCGGCGTCACCAGCGTCACCAAAGCCACCAAATCTTCCGCTCGCTCCGACGCCGACAATACCTGAATCTAAGAATTCGCAGGAATCCGTCCCGCCCGCGAATGTTCCTATCTTTCAGTTTCAGCTTCGCGCCGCCTTTATGCTCACGCCTGCGATGGTGAGCGCGATTCAATCTGCTTCCCAGCACAGCCAGGATGCAAAGTCAGCCCAGCCATCACCTTCCGGAAAGGATACCGTCCCAACCTGGAATGATCCCATTGTGCGTGAAGTAAGCCTTGCCGCGTCGCTCGGCATCAAGATTCAAGGTGATCAGCTCATTGCGATGATCATCTTCACGCCGATCGAAATCGTAAAAAAGACCCTCACTCTCCTTGTACAGAACCAGATCTATGCGCGAAGCCCTGATAATTCGATTCAGCTCAACACTTCGGTGCACACGATCAGAATTCCCCTCGGCTCGGTATTCTACTATTACCCTATGGGTGGAGACACAAAGCTGGGCTCGCCCGCGGTCATCGAGATTCTCGTCAACCAGAAGTGATCGATGAAGCGGCGACCGATACTTATCGCAGGGGTGCTTGCGATTTTGACTCTTGCCGGTGGCGCTCTTCTTCTGCTTACCATCTTCAATCCTGAACTGAGCGCGATAGACCCTTCGACACCAAAGCCCAACGATATAGTCTCGGTCGTCGGTCGTAACTTCGGACGCGCTCCCGGCGCGCTCCTCTTCGATGGGATTCCACTTCAGGCGCACTCGATTCACGTGTGGAGCCCTGATTTCATCTCATTCCATATGCCGAACAACATCGATCAGGCCGGTGTTCAGGTGCGAACAGCCTTGGGGCTCGTTTCGAATCCCCTCATGATTGCCGATATGTCGAGAGTGCCGCTTGCTGCGACACCTCGAGAGGCGCTTGAGTTCCACCCGAATATCGCGAGTGTAGTGCCCTCGTCGGGGCTTTTGATTGGGAAATTGATCGCGCTTCGAGGTTCGCATTTCGGCGATCCCGATCCGGACTCGTCGCTTTACTTTTCGAAGGTACCATCAATCTCGACACTCGACACTGAGGATTCCGCCAATTTTATCAAGGTTGGGTCTGGAGATCTCCTCGTAGAGCGCTGGAGCGACACCTCGATCGAGGTGAGGATTCCTTCGGGGGTGGAAAATGGGTACATCTTCGTTCGAACAAAAAGCGGAAGCTCAAATACCTATCCGATCTCGCTCTCGCGTGCGCCGGGCCGGATCCAGAACGGGGACGCGGCCTCGTACACCCTCAGCGATTCAGTGAGTCTAAGGGTCGGCGGTGTCGCGCCGGACGGGAATATCTCGATATTTATGCCTATTCCCGTGACGTCGAAACAGCAGAGTGTTTCGATCGAAATTGTGCAGGGATTGGATCAACGTGGGGCGAGTTCGGACGCGTGGCAGGAGTTCAAGTTCAATCCGGCGCATCTAGGAGCGCGATCGGTGGAAATCGTGCGGAGATACACTATCGAAGTCTCAGCTGCAAAGGCCGATATCGCGACTGGTTCGATTCAGTCTCTTGGCGCGACAGCGCCGCGTTTCTTGGCACCATACCTTGTCGCGGACGCTCTTGTGCCCTCCAGTGAACCTCAGATCATCGCTGCTGCCGCAACAATCCGCAAAAAGGATAAGAACACATACCGTCAGATCGCACTCGCTTCGCAGTGGGTGTTTTCAAATTTTAAACTGAATGCGACCATAGGCGATCCGCGCGCCGCGCTGAGTTCGAAAACTGGCGATATAAGGGCGCTTGCCCTCTTGGATTGTGCCGTGCTGCGCGCGCTCGATATCCCTAGTGTCCCTGTATCCGGCTTTTTAGTTGGAGAGGGCTCTTCGCTCATCCCGCACTACTGGGCTAAGTATTTTTTGCTCGGCATAGGCTGGATCCCCTTTGATCCTGCGCTGGCAACAGGAAAGAGCCCGCAAGGATTCTCAGGCGGTTTTCCCGACCGTCTTATGTACTATCGCGGAATCGATGACCGACATATCGAGATGGCTGTGGGCTACCACGCGCTTCCGCCGGTACAGCCGGGAGCGGTGAAAAAGTCGAGCGTTCCATGGTCGCTTTTCGATTACGATGAAGTCGCGTATGGGGTCAATTATTCTTCAACCTGGAGCGTGCCAAGGCGCGAAGAGCCGGCCGCGCTGACACCAAAACCATGAAAGACAGAGCCGTGCATGGCCGCCATTTGTAGTAATCGTAATGGTCTGTGTGCTAGAATAACCCCGGGAGGAGATATGTCGTATATTCAGTCCTTTGATCCGGAACTTTTCGCGGCGATGGAGGCGGAGCGCGCTCGCCAGCGCGACAAGATCGAACTCATCGCGAGCGAGAATTATACATCTAGAGCGGTGATGGAAGCTGTCGGCTCCGAGCTCACCAATAAGTATGCCGAGGGATATCCCGGCAAACGTTACTACGGTGGATGCGAATTTGTGGACATCGCCGAGAACCTCGCACGCGACCGCGCGAAAAAACTCTTCGGATCTGACCACGCGAACGTTCAGCCCCATTCCGGAAGTCAAGCAAACATGGGCGTACTCTTTGCCACAGTAAACCCCGGCGACACCATTATGGGCATGGGCCTCGCGCATGGAGGGCACCTAACCCACGGCGCGCCGGTCTCCTTCTCAGGAAAATTTTACAAAGTCGTAAGCTATGGGGTGAACCCCGATACGGAGACCATCGACTACGATCAGGTCGCCGCCCTGGCGCGCGAACACAGGCCGAAGATCATCATTGCGGGCGCAAGCGCATACTCCCGGATCATCGACTTCGACGCATTCCGAAAAATCGCAGACGAGGTAGGTGCTTACCTCATGGTCGACATGGCGCATATCGCGGGCATTGTCGCCGTGGGGCGGCATCCGAGTCCGATTCCTGTTGCAGATTTTACCACGACCACGACCCACAAAACTCTGCGCGGTCCGCGCGGCGGCATGATCTTTGTGGGGCGCGACAAAGAGAACAATCGCGGCATTATGACGCCGAAGGGCGACGCGCTGCGCAAGTGGTCCGAGGTGATCGACAGCATGATCATGCCAGGAATCCAGGGGGGGCCGCTGATGCATGTGATCGCGGGCAAGGCTGTCGCATTTAAGGAAGCGCTCGAGCCAGGTTTTGCCGAGTATATCGACAGGGTACTCACCAACGCGAAGGTGATGGCGGCGGCGCTGACTTCAGGCGGCGCACGTATCGTGTCAGGCGGTACCGACAACCACCTTATGCTTGTCGACCTAACACCACTCGGGATCACGGGGCGCGATGCCGAAAAGTGGCTCGACGAGGCGAACATCACGGTTAATAAAAACGGCATTCCCTTCGACAAAAAAAGCCCCTTTATAACAAGCGGCATCCGTGTGGGCACACCCGCGGTCACGACCCGCGGCATGGGCCTTAAAGAGATGGAGAGTATCGCGACTTATATCATGGATGTACTGAAGTCCAAGGGCGATACACAGGTCATCGCGCGTGTAAAACGCGAAGTCCTCGCTCTTACCGCTCGCTTCCCGCTGCCCTGAAACATGAACGTCCGCAAATCCAAGTATCTTGAACTCGATGATGGAGCCGGTGCGCGTATTGTGCGCCGGCTCCTTTCGCATGTGGCCGAGCAGGGCTTCTTCTCATACGCGCTGCTCTCGAGGGATGAGTGGATTGCCGTGCTGAGCGCGCGAGGACCCGCACAGGAAGAAGGAACCGACGCCTTTGAGGCCACGGCAGCGGAAGCACGAAAAAGCAGCGCTCTCGAGGCGCTCCGCACACGGTACGCGCTCGACGAGCAAGGCGCGATGCTCGTGGTCGCGCTTAGATACGCGCCCGATGTGGAACTCGAGGGCGAAGCCGCGAGCGCGCTGGACAAGAGTCAAGGCCTTCCAAGACTTCCTGCGCCAGTGCCAGGACAGCCAGTCGCGAGAGTGGGTCGCTTTGCGAGGGGAAACTGGTACCGCGAAGTTCTCGACCGACTCGCGGTCTGCGCTAAAAAGACCGCCTGCGAAATGGTCGCTGAGGGTTTTCCCCAGATGCCCGCGAAGTGCTGGCACCGGTTCGTGAACTCGCGTTTTCCGGAGAAGGCGCTCGCTGTGACAGCGGGGCTCGGAACCATAGGCCGCAATAGTCTGCTTATCGCCGAGCGGAGCGATGCGCTCGAGAATGGGGGAGCAAGCACGTGTGCGCAGGCACCTCGCTGGTCTAGCGCGGTCGTTCTCGGTCTCATGTTCCTTCCCTTCGATGTGCCGCCTGCAGTCTATGAACCGAGAAGGCCACCACGCGCCGCTCTTGAGCTCTGCGCATCCTGCACCCGCTGCGTCGAAGCCTGCCCAACTGGAGCACTCTCTGGAACACTCGTGGAAACCGCTAACCCATCCGCGCCCTCAGAGGCTTTTCCTTCCTTCGCGCGCTTTAGATGCATCCAGCACTACACCTCGATTGAAGGTATTCTCCCTGAATTTATCAATAAGGCCTGGAGCGACCAGTTTTACGGCTGCGATATTTGCCTTGAGGCCTGCCCGCACTTTGTACCTGATCCAGCCGCGAAAGTTCGAAGGGGCAAAATTGGAGGCAGCTTTGATGCGACCGCACTTGCAATGATGGAGTCGAGTGCGCTTAAGGCTTCCCTCAAAACCTCAGCCCTCGATCAGCGTTGGATATCGATCACCGCGCTCAAGCGCAACGCATCGAGAGTCGCGTCGAGAGTCGCATCGGGAAAGCCTATCGAAACTAGATAGGGGTCAGGGACGTGCTTCCCCGTTCATGAACCAACGATAGATTGTTATACTTTCACCCTATGAATCCCGAAATGATGCGCGCCCGCTCGCGCATGGTCACCCTTACCCGCGATTTTTTCCTCGCGCGCGGCTACCTCGAGACCGACACCCCCGCGCTCGCTCCCTCGCTTATCCCTGAGTCCTGCCTCGAAGTGTTTGCGACAGAGTATGTCCACCCCCGAGAACCGCGCAGACCCCTCTATCTCATTCCCTCGCCCGAAATTTGGATGAAGCGCGTCATCGCCCAAACAGAGCAGAGTGTCTTTCAGCTCTGCAAAGCCTGGCGGAATGCCGAATCCATTTCGCCCATCCATAGCCCCGAATTCACCATGCTTGAGTACTATAGCGTCGGTCGCTCGCGGATCGACAATATCCGCCTCACCGAAGAGCTCTTCGACGCACTTGCCCTGCCCGAGACGCCGGAACGCGCCCGTCCTCCCTTCAGAGTGATGAGCATGGCTGAGGCTTGGAGTGAGTTTGCCCGCGCCGACCTGGGAGGTCTCTCGGAACCTGAAGCCATGCGCGCTGCCTGCCGCGAGCGCGGACTTATTGTATCGAAAAACGCGGCATGGGAAGACGCATTCAACATCCTCTTTTTGAGCCTCGTCGAGCCGGCTCTCCCTCGGGATAGGCCGCTCGTGCTCGACCAGTATCCATCCGGCGTGGAGTGCCTCGCCGCGGACATCCCCGGCACGGCCTACAAGGAGCGCTGGGAGCTCTACACCGATGGTATCGAGATCGCCAACTGTTTCACGGAGATGGCGGACCCCGGCGCGGTACGCGCTTACTTCGGCTCGCAGACGGCGAAAAAGGCGAAAGCACTCGTACCGCACGCAGTGGACAGCGGCTACGCTTCGGTTTTTGAACATTTTCCGCCCTGTTCGGGGGTGGCGATCGGCTTTGAACGCCTTATGATGGTGCTGCTCGGAAAAAAGCGAATCGACGAGGTAATGCTTTTTCCCTTTGAGACATTTTTCTCGCGGTAGACTCGGCGCTACGCAAAGCGCCGAGGTCCGAAAACCCTTCAGTCTTTACATTCAACCATATTCCGCGCTAGTATAGCCCGACTCAATTCTTTCTTTATCGAGGAACAATGTATGGTTCGTGGTGGAGATATCGGAATCGGAACATGCCTTCTCGTCAATGGAACGCCGCACATCGTGGTCGAGCGTGAATTTGTGAACCCCGGCAAAGGGTCTGCCTTTGCGCGCGTGCGGGCCAAGAATCTCAAAAACGGTAACGTGATCACGCAGACGATCAAGACAGCGGATTTCGTTGAAGATGCACAGGTCGATCTGGTGGACTGCCAGTACCAATACTCCGACGGCGAGAATTACATGTTCATGAACAACGAGAGCTTCGAACAGTTTGGCGTCTCCATCGCCGCACACGAAGACAAAGGCCCGTACCTCAAAGAGGGTGAAACCTATACCCTTGTCATGTGGGAGAATGAGCCCATCGACATCAAGATTCCTTACAAGATGGTCTTTACTGTCGTCGAGAGCGAAAACTATGTGCGTGGCGACACCGTCTCCGGTGCCACCAAGCCTGTAACAACCGAGACCGGCCTCGTGGTTCGCGTGCCCCTCTTCATCAAGCAGGGGGAGAAGATCCTCATCAACACGGAGACCAACGAGTACGTTGAGCGTGTCAACGACTGAAACCGAGAATCAGGGATGCCCCCTCGATCCTCTCGTCAATAAAACCGTCGATTTTGCCTATAGGGGAGCGCGGCTCAAGTTCGATCTGTCGCACGCCCTCTTTTCATCTTACGACATCGACGCGGGAACGCGTTTTCTTCTTAAAGAGATTGCTTCCGATCCAGGAATCATGGGTGCCAAGCGCCTGCTTGATGAGGGGTGCGGCACTGGCATCATTGGGGTGAGCCTTGCCGCCTCATGCCCCGAAATGGACGTGGTGATGCGCGACCGCGATTTTCGCGCCGTCGCATTTTCCGCCCGGAATGCAGCCAGAAACGGTTTAGGCGCACGCCTCTTTGGACTCGACGGCGAAGAGCTTTCAACCTGCCGCACACGTAATTTCGCGAAGGTAAAGTGCCTCACCAGAGTCGCTGATCCCCCTGTGGCGGAGCCAGGCGCCCTTGGCGAGCCCGACCCACGCGGTCCCTACGACGCGGTCGTGTCGAATCTACCCGCAAAGGCGGGGCCAAAGCTTCTCGAGCATTATTTTGCCTTCGTTCGCGAATCGCTCCTCAATCCAGGTGGAACCTTCGCCTTTGTCATCGTGACACCACTCGCGGAAAGCGCGCGTGCCTGGTGCTCGTCCGCCGGATTCACCGTGGAGAGGACAGTCTCGACGAAAAACCACATGGTGTGTGTGGCGCGCGCGCCTCTTATTTCTGCTCACCTACGCTTCGCGTCAGAGGCGCGCGCGCCAGACGTCTCGCCTGGCGCTTCAGCAGCGAAAAACTGGCTCTCCCCTTACCTTCGATCACATGTTACACGCACCATCGCCAACACCAACCTTGCGTGGGAAGGCGTTCAAGGCCTTCCCGAGTTCGACAAGCCCTCGTACGCCACCATCTGCGCGCTTGAACTTTCGTGCAAGGCGCTCGCTGGTCTCCTCGTGCGCCGAGCCCTCGTGATCGAACCGGGCGTTGGTATCGCGGCACTCTGGGCGCGTGACATGCTCGGCCCTGAAGAGATCGTCCTCCACTCACACGACACGCTCGCCCTCATCGCGGCGAGCCACAACCTGGAGTGCGGGCAGTCGAGCACAGGCCCAATGAAGGTTGTCCGCAGCCTCGAACCCCCATTACCACTTAAAAATGCTCCCGCCGGAGATGCTACGACCGCGTTGTCCAACCTCAAACCGCACAGCGTGGACGCGATCATTCTCTCTCTCGAAGATATTCCCCGTTTCGATGCCTCGAGCCGCTACTGGCTTCTCGCCGAACGCACCCTCAAGCGAGGAGGCGTGTTTATCATCGCGGCCGAGAGCACGGCAATCGACCGAGCCGCCCGCCAGCGACCCAGCGGTTTCTCGCGAATACCTCACACTGAGCGTAAAAAAGGATGGGAAGCAATTGCGTTCCGCCGCGATTGAAATGAAATAACGCCAATTACTTGAATTTTTGCAACTCTTTATTATACTTATAGTATGAAAAAGTCTGAAAAGCTTATATTGGAATCGACCTCGCCTGATGAATATGTCGAGAATTCGCTCAAGTCTCGCCTTAAACCGGCGGAAAAAGCCAAGCTCGCACGCCTCTGGATGGAGGCTACCGGTTACACTCGAGACGACATCATACGCGCGCGTAACCGCAATAGCTATTGGCGAAAACGCAAGATGGAAGGCGCAGCGGAGCGTACCAAGCGGCGCATGGAAACCCACGATTACTCGCAGGGCAAGAACATCGAATGGTCGCGGGAGCACATTGCTGAATTTCTCAAACTCAATCGAAAGGACTCCTACGGCCGCTATGTTCACCGAGACTGGGAACTCGCCAAGTACTTCGGCACGAGCATCCCCTCGATCCAGTATCTCCGTAGAAAGTACAACAAAGTGCGCAAGATGCTTGGACCGAACTCCCGTCGCGAGAAAATCATCGAATACATGCGTTGTTCTGAACTCGTGCTTCAGCACGGCGGACCGAAGTCGCGCAAGCGCAGCATTGTTTAAGTGAAGTGCGGGTCGAGACCAATCCTATAGACTTTATTTTTCGGAGAAGGGGTTCGCACGGGCAAGCACCTGTGCGATCACTGCATGTTCAGGTTCATTGAGCGCGGGGTCTCTTTCTATAATCCCAAACGCATCGTGTCGTGCAAGCTTTAGCAGTTCAAAATCCTTCCTCATGTCGGCGATCGCGAGCCGCAGCTCGCCCGACTGCTCGATACCAAGCATGTCGCCTGGTCCGCGTATCTTGAGGTCCTCCTCGGCAATCGCGAAGCCATCCGCAGTGTTGTAGAGCGCCTTGAGCCTATCGCGGCCCTCTTCGCTGAGCTCTTTCGAATACACGAGAAAGCAGTAGCCTTGATGCACGCCTCGCCCGATGCGACCGCGGAGCTGATGGAGGCCAGAGAGCCCAAAGCGTTCCGCGTGTTCGACCACCATGACCGTGGCGTTCGGTACATCGACACCGACCTCGACGACAGTGGTCGCCACGAGTATTGAGAGCTCGCCCGAGGCGAAGCGCGCCATCACCTCCATTTTTGTCTCGTCGTTGAGGCGTGAGTGGAGAAGGCCGATCTTGTACTCTGGAAATACCTCCTTCGCGAGGTGGTTGGCCATAGATTCGGCATCGCGCAAATCGTGCTTATCAGACCCCGATATCACCGGATAGACGAAATAAGCCTGCCGACCCTCCGCGAGGCGCTGGCGAACGAAGTCGTAGACGCTTGCGCGCCGGTCCTCTCGGGCAAGGTGAGTCACGACCGGTTTTCGGCCGGGAGGAAGATGCTCAATGGTGGAGACCTGGAGATCGCCGAAAAAGGTGAGGGCGAGGCTCCTCGGGATGGGGGTGGCTGTCATCATAAGTAGGTCGGGAATATGCCCCTTTCGGTAGAGCGCAATGCGCTGGAGGACACCGAAGCGTTGCTGCTCATCAATTACCACGAGTTCGAGGTTCTTGAACACGACATCCTCGGAGAAGAGCGCGTGCGTGCCGATCGCGATGTCGATATTGCCACTCTGGAGGGCGGCGAGGAGAGGCGGCCTGGCTGCATTGGACACAGCCCCGGTAACAAAGGCCAACCGCACGCCGAGCGGCTCTACGAGGTGCGCCGCGATGGTGGCGTGCTGGCGCGCAAGAAGTTCTGTCGGCGCCATAATCGCCACCTGACCACCGCGCTCGACTGCGTACAGGGCAGCCAAGAGGGCTACAATCGTCTTTCCGGAGCCGACATCGCCTTGCATGAGCCTGGCCATTGGGTAAGGTTTGCGCATGTCGTCGAGGATTTGAGCGAGCACAGAGTCTTGATCCGAGGTGAGCGAGTAGGGCAAACGCTCTCTCAGGCGAGATGCCAGTACGCCCGGGCAGGGTCTGCGCTCGATTTTCTTTGCCCGACGCGATCGAACTCGAAGCGCGATACCGAGCTGAAAGTAGAAGAGCTCTTCGTACGCGAGCGCGTCGTGAGCGCGTTTTACCTGTTCCCACGACGAAGGAAAGTGTATCTCGCGGATCGCCTCATATTTGCGAGGAAACTCGCGAGCTTCACGCAACGGCGCAGGAAGCTCATCCTCAAGGTGGGAGGCGAATTTGTCAAGTGCAATGGCGACAAGCTTCCTTACCGAGGTCTGATTCAATTTTTCGGTGAGAGGATAGACGGGTGAAAGCTCGGACTCAGGGATGAGCCCTCCTTCGATTCTCTTTATTTCAAACGACGAGGACTGGATTTCTCCGTATTTGAACTGGAATTTACCATACACTTGGATGATGGAGCCGATGGGGGCCAACTGCTCGAGAAAGGGCCGATTAAAGCACAAAAGGGCAGCTTCGCTCGATTCATCGGCAATGATGATCTTGAGTGTGCGCATTCGACCAAAACCGAACCAGTCGTGGCCTATCACGCGTGCTGCGGTGTACACTTTTCCCTCGGAGAACCGTGAGAGAGGCACCAGCTGAGTGCGGTCTTCGTAATCCCTTGGGAGATGGAGCAGCAGATCTGCGACGTTATGTATACCCAAATTTGCGAGGGCGCGGATCGTTGAGGGACCTGCCCCCTTCAGAATCGTGACATTCTGCGTCAATTCTCGTAAAAACACG
Organism: Leptospira biflexa; assembly: GCA_020721875.1. GTDB lineage: Bacteria > Spirochaetota > Spirochaetia > Treponematales > Rectinemataceae > Rectinema. Next base: position 128,005 of record DYLX01000002.1, on the reverse strand, counting down.
GATTCAGTATACAAATGGAATCACCTCAGTGCTACTATAACGGCGAAAGGAGAACCACCATGCATGAAAAAATCGCTCGTCTCATCGAACTGGACAGAGCGCATACACTGGTTGCCCACATAGGGGCGATTCTCGGCTGGGATCAAGAGACCTACATGCCATCGAAAGCAATCGAAGAGAGAGCGGAGCAACTCGCCTTCCTCGAGGGACTCGCACACCAGAAGGCAGTAAACCCTGAGATTGGCGAGCTCCTCACCGCGCTCGAGTCGGCAGAAGGGCTCTCAGACGACGAGCGAGCCTACATCCGCGTGGTTCGGCGAGACTATGACCGCGAGACAAAGCTGCCTGAGAGTTTCGTAACCGAGTACGCGAAGGCCGCGAGCATTGCGCAGTCCACCTGGGCCGAAGCCAAGCAGAACGATGACTTTAACGCCTTTCAGCCCCACCTTGCGACGATGGTCGAGCTCAATAGACGGCGTGCTGCCTACCTCAACCCCGATTTGCCGGCCTATGATGTGCTCCTTGATCTCTTCGAACCGGGAAGTACGCAGAAGTCGATTGCGTCGGTGTTTTCAACGATGCGACGCTACCTCGTCGATATCCTTGGTGAGATTCGAAAACGGCCTCAGATCGATGACATATGCGAGGGACGACGTGTGGACGCGGATACTCAGGCGCGCATCAGCGAATACTTCATGGGCGTGCTGCACTATGAGCGCGATCGCGGTCGTCTCGACATTTCGGCACACCCTTTTACTACCACGCTCGGCGGAAATGATGTGCGTATCACGACGCGGTATCTCGAAGATTATTTTCCTACCAGCCTCTTTAGTACGATCCATGAGTCGGGCCACGCCCTCTACGAGATGGGCATCGATCCAAATCCTGCCTTTAGGGCGACCAAACTTTCCGAGGCGATCTGTATGTCGATCCATGAGTCGCAGTCGAGACTCTGGGAAAATATCGTGGGACGGTCGCGCGCGTTCTGGGAAAGGAATTTTACGGCGCTCAGCGCGCTGCTCGGCAAGGCAGGCCAGGGAATCGATCTTGAGAACTTTTTCAAATCGGTCAATCGGGTGAGACCTTCTCTCATCAGGACGGAGGCCGACGAAGTGACCTATGGGCTCCATGTGATTGCACGCTTTGAGCTTGAGTCGGCCCTCTTCGATGGAAGTCTCAAGGTTGAGAATATGCCCACCGCGTGGCGCGAGAAGTATAAGGAACTGCTAGGTATCGAGCCGCCGAATGATCGACAGGGTTGCCTTCAGGATGTGCATTGGTCGATGGGCGCCTTTGGCTATTTCCCAAGCTACGCGCTCGGAAACCTCTACGGTGCGCAATTCTGGGCGACGCTCAAGCGTGAAGTACCGGACATCGAGTCGCGGATCGCCGGAGGAGACACGTTGTCGGTGCTCAATTGGCTCCGCGCCAACATCCACACGCATGGTTCGCGCTACACGCCGAGTGAACTCGTTGAGAAGGTTACAGGCGAGCCGCTCGATGCGCGCTACTTCGAACGATATCTACGCGAAAAATATGCGAAGATTTATGGATTCTGAGGCTACTGCTACGAACCTTGTGTATAGAACAGCCGGAGTCTGGAAAAGAAGGTTACTGTAAGGCATAAGATGGTTCCGATGGAATTCGGACAGAACGAGAATGAGTGCATCATCACCTCCTACACTCATTTCAGCGTACCTTTCTGTTCTCTTTACTCCAATTGCGTATACAAGGTTCGTTGCAGTAATCAAGATTCGTTGCAGTAATCAAGATTCTTTCTGGCTTCTGCGGCGCGCGCGTGGGCTTCGAGCCCTTCAAGGCGCGCAAAGGCGGCAGTGTCGTTGATGAGCGCATTTGGATCGCTGACTTCGAGCCAGGTGCGCGCGCGCAAAAAATGGAGCACGGAAAGACCGGCTGCGAATTTTGACGCTCCGCCTGTGGGGAGCGTATGGTTGGGCCCCACGCCATAATCTCCGAATACTTCCGCCGAACCGGCTCCGAGAAAGAGCGCGCCCGCATTCTTAATGCGCGGTAATAGGGCGCGCGGAGAGGCCACCGCAAGTTCGAGGTGCTCGGGCGCGCAGCGGTTGGCGCCTTCTGCGGCGCGTGCGAGGTTTGGTTCGATGCAGAGAAAGCCGTTCGCGAGCGCGTCGCGTGCGATGCTCTTGTTCGGCTCGGGCAGCGCCTCGAGCTGGCGCTTGAGCTCGGTCTCGACCTGGTCCGCGAATGCAATGTCGGTGGCGATAAGCGCGGGCATGGCGTCCGGTGAGTGTTCAGCCTGCGCGAGCAAGTCTGCCGCGACGATTTTGGGGTCTGCACATGTATCGGCGATGACGAGGAGCTCGGAAGGTCCAGCAGGCGCTTCCGTGCCTACAACACCGAAAAGTAGACGCTTGGCCGCAGCGACATACTTGCCGCCAGGGCCGACGATGACATTGCATTTTGGGACGGCGATGCCGAAAGCGAGCGCAGCGATAGCGTGGGAACCGCCACACTGGAGGAAGCCCTCGGCGCCTGCGATCCAGGCCGCAGCGAGAGTCTCACGGCTGGGTTTTGGGCCGGCAGCCCAGACTTCGGGGACGCCGGCTACTTTAGCGGGTACGATGGTCATAAGTGCACTGGAGGGTAGGGGGAATGCACCACCTGGCACATAACAGCCTGCGCGCGCCACGGGCACGAAGTCGTGCCCGTGGCGGCCGCCCGGCGCGCCGAGATCGACGCCTTTGTAGGCGGCCGCCGCTGCCGCCTCTTCCCCAATCGCCATGTCGAGCGGCGCCAGGCACGCGCGCTGGGCGGCCGCAAAGGCCGCGATGCGGCCTTTGGCGCGTTCCAGGAGCGCTGCCACCTTGGGTGGCAGCGCGTCGTAGGCAGCCTTCAGTTCATCGCGCGAAATGATAAGGGGCGCAGCTGGATCGAGACTGTCGAATTTGACTGCGAGTTCGCGGAGCGCGGCTTCGCCGCCGCTCCGCACACGCTCGATCGCCTGCCGCGCCACCGCGTCGACCTCTGAATCGAAGAGCCGCAGGGAGGGCTCGGGGATATCCTCGATTGCGATTCTTCTCAGTGTATGCTTTTCCATTCGCTTTTCCCCTCGGGGCCTTCAAAACCAGGTTTCGCGTTCCCAGGCCGCCTCGTTACGCGCAGAGACCGGCGTTCGAGCTCAGCCTCGATGTCGGCCAGGCTCCCACCCAAACTGATCACTCGAACTAGAGAAAAGTACATCACATCGGCTGCTTCAAAGACCGCCTCATCTTTCGTTTTCGCGTCAACGAGCTCCTGCGCCTCCTCGCGGAGTTTAGCGGCGAGGAGTCTTTCGTCGGTGAAGAGCCTGCGCGTGTAGGAACCCTGAGGCGCGTCCTTCATGCGCTGTGTGATAGTTCGGTTAAGCTTCTCAAGGCCATAGCCGTCATCGAAACAGGTTCGCCGTCCGAGGTGGCAGAAACCGACGCCATCCTGACGGACAGTGAAGCGAATCGTGTCCCGATCGCAGTCGAGATCGGCGCGGATGAGCTGCTGGCCGTTGCCAGAAGACTCGCCCTTGACCCAGAGCCCGCGTGAGCGCGAGTGGTAAGTGCCTTTGCCGGACTCGAGAGCGAATGTGAGGCTCTCGCGGTTCGAGTACACAAGGCCGAGCGATTTTCCCGATTCGTCGCAGACGAGCGTAGGCCAGAGGCCATCGGAGCGGTCGCTCTTGAGGGGAGCCGCAAAGGCGTCCGCGAGCGAAAGGTCGCCGAGGACAAGCGAAGTACCTGCCTGAATGTCTGCGCCAACCGCGTCGAGTGCTGCGATATCCGCGATACCCCGGGCACCGCCGGCCGCCCCGCCTGCGAAGGTGAATTTATGGTTCGGAGCACGTTTGATAAGGGCCTTTGCCCGTTCGAGGTCGATGCCGCACTGGTCACCCTCGGTCTCGATGAAGGTTACGAGAAAGCCTGCGACATAGGGCGCGAGCGCCTCAATGGCGTCACCGACGCTTCCGTCGCGCGGTTTCGTCCAGCCTTCGACCATGATGGTCTCGTTTTTGCTGTCGAGCGCGGCGATGAGCCGCTCTTTCGGCAGGTTCGAGAGAAATTCAGGCTTTGCCGCGGTTCCGATCATAATTTTACGAGCACCTGCGTTGAGGTACTCGAGCGCGAGTTCGATTGTTCGAATTCCGCCCCCGACTCGAACATCATAGTTTTTGCATAGGCCGAGAATGAGCTCGCGGTTCGAGCCCTTGCCCATCGCCGCGTCGAGGTCGACGACCGCAAATTCGCCCACTCTCGAGTAGCGCTCGGCGAGTTCACGCGGATCGCCCGCGTCGAGCGGCGCCTGTTTTCCTCCGCGCAGTTGCACGGCACGTCCGTTCATGATATCGATGCTGGGGACGATCATAGTCTTACCTCCACGTTGTGCGATGCAAGATATTTTTTTATTTCAATGATTGATACTTCGCCACGATGAAAGATTCCCGCGGCGAGGAGGGCCGAGGCGCCGCTTTGGAACCCTTCCAGAAAGTGTTCGAGTTTCGAAGCTCCTCCCGAGGCGACAACGGGAATACGCACCGCGTGCGCGACACGGCGCGTGAGCTCACACTCGTAGCCAAGGCTCGTGCCGTCGCGGTCGATCGAGGTGAGGAGAATTTCGCCCGCGCCCCGCGATGCCGCTTCGCGCGCCCAGGCCACCGCGTCGAGGCCTGTGGGAACCGCTCCTGCAGCAATTTTCACTTCGTAACCACAGGGCATCGCCTCGTTTCTCGCCGCGTCGATGGCGACTACTGCGCATTGTACACCGAACTGACCCGCGATTTCGTCGACAATGGAGGGATTGCGTACGGCAGCGCTATTCACCGACACGCGATCGGCTCCCGATTCGAGAAGCCGTGCGGCGTCGCCGATCGATCTAATCCCCCCACCTACCGTGATGGGAATTGAGAGTCGTTTCCGGATGCGTGCCACCTCGGCAGCCATGGTCTTTCTCCCTTCTACCGTGGCACTGATGTCGAGGAAGGTGAGTTCGTCGGCACTCTGTTCCTCGTAGACGAGGGCACGCTCGAGCGGGTCTCCTGAATCGACGAGGTTCTCAAACTTGACGCCTTTGACGACCCTGCCGTCTTTGAAGTCGAGGCAGGGGATGATCCGTATCGCAAGTCCACTCATTGCAGGCTCCTTATTCCATTGAGCTCGAGCCAGCGCGCAAAGAGCGCCGTGCCGAAAGAACCTGAGAGTTCGGGGTGGAACTGACAGAGGAGGAGACTGGGGTTCCCCTCGCGCCAACCTTCGATGGCTGAGATGAAGGGCGCTCCATAGGTGGTGATCGCGGACGCGGTGCTGAACTGCGCTCTGCGTGGGCGCGCACTGTTTAGGTCGACTGTACTCGCCAACTCGGTGGCGCCGGCTTCCGCGCCGACATCGGGCACGCGATAATTCGTAGCATTCACCCCGTAGCTGTTCGCAAAGTAGACCCAGCCCGATTTCAGAAGACGCGCGCCGGCTTCCGGCTCGATTCTGTTCCAGCCGAGCTGGGGAAGGGGGAGCGTTCCCGCGAGTCGCGTCACCTTTCCTTTTAAAATGCCGAGGCCGCGTATGCCCTCGGACTCCTCGCTCCCCTCAAAGAAGAGCTGCATGCCGAGACAGATGCCCGCGGTAGGAAGGCCGGCGTCGACGCGCGCCTGCATCGCATAGTCGAGGCCCGCTGCCGCAAGCTTTTCCATCGCGGGGCCGAAGGCGCCGACGCCCGGCAGTATGACAAGGGGCGCACGCTCAATCACTTTAGGGTCGGCGCTCACTACGGGCTCGAGTCCGAGCCTACCGGCCAGGGCTCGCACCGAGGCGAGGTTTGCGACACCCGTTTCTACAATGATGAGTCTCACACGTTCGTTCATACGCGGACTCCGCGCAGATCGAGCGCCGCTTCGCCCTTGGTGCTTCCCCGGGCATCCTCCCGAGGCTCGAGGGCAGCCCTGAACGCGAGGGCCGCCGCCTTAAAGAGCGCCTCGGCCTTGTGGTGGTCATTCTCGCCGCGCAAAATATCAAGGTGCAAGGTGAGCCCTGCGTTGGCGGTGAAGCTTTGGAAGAAGTGCGCGATGTTCGAAGTCGAGAGGGTGCCGATCGAGGTCGCGGAGTAGGTCCCCGAGAGCACGCACCAGCTTCTGCCCGAAATATCGAGCACCGCACGGGCCAGCGCCTCATCCATCGGCGCATAGGCGTACCCGAAGCGCGCTCTCCCCGCGCCCGAAGGCACGAGCTCGGCGAAGGCTTTTCCAAGCGCGATCGCAGTGTCTTCAACGCTGTGGTGGTCGTCCACCTCAAGATCGCCTTTGCAGGTCACCTTGAGGCTCCAGCCCGCGTGAAAGGCGAGCTGGTTCAGCATGTGGTCGAAGAATCCGATGCCGGTGCTGATCTCGATCGGACCCGGCTCGAGCGCGAGCGTGAGCTGGATATTGGTTTCTTTGGTGACGCGGCTGACAGTCGCGCTGTGTATCTCTTTCGGCATTGTACTACCTCCCTCGGTTATCGAATTGACGCAATTGCGCGCGTCAGTTCTTGGAACTCTCCCGGGTCGCCTGGCACTGTGATTCGCACGAGCCCACTGTAGCCGGGTTTTGTGCCCCAGGTGCGCACGAGAATGCCCCTGTCGCGGAGTGCACCGGCGAATTCTTCCGCACCCTCGGTCTGTACGAGAATAAAGTTCGCCTCGCTCTCCGATACACGGTAGCCCATGCCACTAAGCTGTTCCCTCAGGATGCGCACTTCGCGCCTAATCTCGTCCACAAAGCGTGCGACAATTTCTGGTTCGAGCGCGAGCGCCCTTTTTCCCGCCTCGATCGCCGAGCTTGAGAGCGAATAGGGTGGGCCAGCCTCCGCGAGCCGCGCGAGGACGCCTTTCATTTCCCTATTGCCCGCGATAAATCCTATACGAAAGCCTGCAAGCCCCCTCGACTTCGAGAAGCTGCCGGAGACGAGGACATTGGCGTACTGTAAGGCATCGGCGGGTGTCGCGCTTGTGGGCGAGAAGTCACCGTAGGTGGCGTCGAAGATGAAGATGGTTCCCGCCTTCGTGCAGGCCTCGGCGATGCGCGCCAAGTCGTCCCGTGTCAGGACACGCCCCGAAGGGTTATCCGGGCTTGAAAGGATGAGAAGCTCGGGCTTACGCCCCGCGATGGTCGCACAGATTTCATCAATGGGAAACGGTCCAAATGGATCCTTTGGAATGGAGTCGTAGTCCGCTGAAGAGCGCTGGGCCGCCGCCAGAAACTCCACAAAGCCTGGATGCGTACTCATCACAAGGCCACCGGGGCCTGCAAGTGTACGCACCGCCCTATCGATGGCGTCGTCGGCGCCTGCGGTTGCGAGCACGCACTCTGGCGGCAGGCCCAACCGCGCGGCGAGCGGCTTCTCGAGGAGCCCGCGCTCGGGGTAGCGCCTGGCGATCTCGGGACTCAGGATTTCTCGTAGGTCGCGCTCCGAGAGCAGGCATCTTCCTTCATTTGCATCGAGTCGAAGCATACTAGCCTCCTTGTGCTCAGGGCACGAGCTGAGAAATCTGGGTGACGACGATGTCCGTCCCGCCTCGGCGTTTTATTTCGGGGATGAGGTTTGCGAGGGTATCGCGCGGTGCGGCAACTTTCACTGCGAAGGCATCACCCTTGCCGAGCGGCGAGATGGTCGGAGCCCTGAGGCAGGGCAGTATCGCCACGAGCTGATCGAGCTCCTCCGCCGACACGTTGACCTCGAGCATTACGCGCCTACGCGCCTCAAGCACCGACTTAAAAAGGAGAATAAGGCTGTCCGCCGCCTCGCGCTTCGCCGGGTCCGCCATCGCGGTCTTCGAGGCGTAAAAACGCGTTGAACTCGACATCAGCGTGTCGATGATCTCGAGTTTGTTCGCGCGAAGGGTAGTGCCCGTCGCGCAGTTGTCGATAATAATATCGGCGTCCTCCGGCGGGAAAACTTCGGTCGCGCCATATGAGCGTACAAATTCGGCACCGGGTAGGTTCTTCTCGATCCAGGCCTTTGCCAGCCCTTCGTACTCCGAAGCAATAATGGGCGTGCGCCCGCAGACCTTCTTTACCATGTCGATCTTCCCCTTCGATGCCCGGAAGGCTTCCACCACGCCTTGCGGCGCCGCTGCGACAATCGTCACAGGGTCGAGGCCTGTATCGAGAAGCTCGACGATGTCGACGCCGAGCTCGCGCACCCAGTCTGCGCCCGCAAAACCGATGTCGCGGCTGCCCGCCTGGAGCATCTCGACAATATTCTGTGGTTTGAGGAGCTTCACCTCGTAAGAAAAAACGCTCGAGGCGGAGACAAGGTGCTTACCGTTGCCGATGCGTGGGCGATACTCGCGCTCATCGATCGACACGGGAATACCCGCGCCGCTCAGAAGTTCGACAACTTTCGACTGCATGCGTCCCTTGGGCAGTGCGACGCGGAGTTCCCGACCTTTTTTTTCGGCTTCACTCATCTCTCTCTCCTTCCTTGTTCGGCATTAGGGCTCTAAAAACACAAAAGCCGGCCATCGATGAGCCGGCGTTTGTGATGAAGGTCAAAAAAAGCCGGCTGTCAGGAGCCGGCTTGCTGGTGTTTCATACTTATAGGCTTACACCTCAGCGATCACGGCTCCATGAGAAATGGCCATGATGATGATGGTGCGCGGCGCGAAAGCCTGGAATAAAATTGCACATTGCATGTATAAGATTGCGAACTATGACAAAATTGTCAAGAGGGTCAGCCCGATCGAGCCTTGGCGCCGGCTGTTCCATATTTTCAATATGCGCCATAATAAAAGTGAGCGCGTGAATATGTCGCAATCGAATCGAAGCAAGGTCGATACTCTCAGCCCTGAACGCCACCCTCGCGGTACGCGTGGCGATTCCACGGTGTACCCGGTGATTTCGCGCCGTGCGCGCGGTTTGTCGCTCGGCGTCAATCTTTTTCCAGAGCGCAAAGTGTGCGACTACGACTGCCCCTACTGCGAAGTAAAACCCTTTTCAAATCCCGACGCCAGGCTTGCCGATGGCGATATCGAGCGCGAATTGCGGCATTTTTTCGCGGAGCGCTGGCTTTTATATAAAAAAGTATACACATTACAAGACATCTCAATTTCCGGAAATGGTGAACCGACACTCTCTCCGCGTTTGGGCGAGGCCCTACGCGCTGCTAAGCGGGTGCTGATCGATGAGTCGTCGCGCGATGCGTCGCTGTCGACGGTACCCACGGTGCTCATCACTAATTCTTCGGGATTTCTTCGGCCAGAGATCGTTAACCTTCTCGGCGAATTCGGCGAAGAGTGGGCATTCAAAATTTGGGCCAAGCTCGATGGGGGTACCGAGGAGCTCCATAGGGCACTCTCCCGTTCCGCGTTTTCGCTCGCCGAGATCGTAAACGGCATCACCGAAATGTCACGACGAATTCCGCTTACGCTGCAGACAATGCTGGTCGCCGACACCCGCACGGGGAGGATGCTCTTCGATGCAACGGCGTACGCCTCACTCGTCGGTTCGATTCTTGCAGATGGCGGCCAGATCGAGGCGATCCAGCTCTACACGGTAGCACGGCGTCCATTAGAATCCTGGGTTGCGGCGCTTTCAGATGTCGCTATGGCGGAACAGAGCCACATAGTGCACGCGGCGCTTGCCCTCGAGGGGACGAGCGCGGCGAAAATCCGCATCGAATGCTATGGGGAACGCGGTGAACTGGTCTGGCGCTAAGCCACAGGCAGACCTCCACACGCACTCGAGCGCTTCCGATGGTGAGCTCACGCCCGTCGCCCTTGTCAGGAAGGCGCACGCAGTCGGTCTTGCCACGCTCGCACTTACGGATCACGACACAGTTGCCGGGCTCGATGAGGCGCGCGTCGCGGCTGAGGAAGTCGGCATTGAGTTTATCCCCGGGATCGAGATCGAGATCGACTTTCAGCCCGGTGAGTTTCACCTTCTAGGGTATGGTATCGATCCGCATGCTCCCGCGCTGCTCGCGGCGATCGAAAAGCTTGCTCGTGCCCGGCACGAGCGGAACGTCGCCATTCTCGAGCGCATTGCGCACGCTGGTCTACCACTTGATACCGCGCGAATTGAAGCGCTCTCGTACGAAGCTTACCTTGGTAGGCCTCACCTTGCAGACCTTCTCGTCGATGCCGGGTGCGCACGTACTCGACAAGACGCCTTCGATCGCTACCTCGGAAAGGGTCGGCCATTCTACATTAAAAAAACCTGTCTGCCTTTGGAGGAAGCGCTTTCGGTGATCACGGAAGCGGGCGGTGTAGCTGTGGTCGCGCACCCATACTCACTCTTCGTGTCGAAAGCGATGCTCAAGCGCCTTTTTTCACAGTGGAAGGAGATGGGTATCCTTGGGATTGAAGCCTACCATCCGACGGCGAAGTATGGTCAGTGCGCGATTCTCGAGCGCATGGCGAGGGAGCGGGGTATGTTCATTACCGCGGGTTCTGATTTTCACGGAAAGGCGAGGCCCGAATGCGGGCTCGGGAGAACGGCGGGAAACATGCCCATCGACGCACGTTTCCGCGACGAACTCGTAAGCGCCCTCAGAGACCTCCGACGAAATTCCGCACAATAAAATCCGCTATAGTGTTTTTTCTTCGTGCTTCGCCACGGTGGACGTCATATCTTCCTCTTCGTTGAGCGCGCGGTAGAGTTCGCCTGCAGCGATGAAGAGCATGAGCACGAGGGGGCCTAGGATGATACCGTTGAACCCGAACACCACGAGCCCACCCGCGATCGAGAAGAAAAGAAAGAGCGGATGCACTTTGAGCTGTCCGCCGAGGATAATCGGTTTAATGAAGTTGTCGAGGGTCGAAATGCCGATCGCCGCGCAGATGAGGAATATGATTCCTTTGATAATGCTGCCGTTGATAAGCAAGAAGAGACCCATCGGCGCCCACACGATGGAAGTTCCCAGCATGGGTACGAAGGACGAAATCGACGTGAGCACTGCAAGGAGCAGGTTGTTTTTGTACCCGAATATGAGGCTCAGAATGAACATCATGAATCCTTGGAAAATCGCGACCAAGAAATAGCCGATCACGAGCTGTTTGCCGGTTTCCTTCAGTTTGCCCATGAAAAGACGCGTATGCATGGGGTCGAAGGGCATCATCGAGACGAAGGTATCGCCGAGCGAGTTGCCGTCCATCAGAAGGTAGTAGAGGGTGAAAACGATAAACATCACCGCGATGAGAAACTCGAAAATGTTCATGATAAGCGAGGTAGAGAGCTTGAGCGCCTGGTTGGCGGCAGTGGAGAGCAGGGATTGCAGTTGGCTTACAAAGTTAAAATTCGACAGATCGAGCGAATTGCCGAAAAATGACTGAAGCGCCATCCCTATCTGGCTCTGTGGATTGATTTTGAATTTGTCGATATTTGCCTCGAAGAAGTGAACGCCTGACTTGAGGAGATCAGCAAGTTGTCTCGTGGTCGCCACCGCAAGGAACGCAATCGGCACAATGAGCACGAGCACCCCAAGAACCGCGAGCACCACGGCGCTTATGTGCGAGCCAATCGATTTCGCGCCCCGGATGCGCACGGGTCCGTTTATCTTCCTTTGAATCGGTTCAAGGAAGACATAGAGGAGCCCGCTCCAGAGGATCACAGTGAGGAATGGATAAAAAAGCCTCGCGACGAGGAGAAGGAGCACGAGAAATAAAAGCAGGAACGATATTTTACGAGGATTTATCGTTTTCATCGCGCTCAATGATAATTGTTTTTATGGCTTGTGAATAGGCCGGGAGGTCTCAGTGCAGCTTTCCGCTCGATCTAGACACACGGTGCACTCCTCGTGCAGTATTGGGTTCGTGAGTACGCTATACATAGTCGGAACACCGATCGGCAATCTGGGCGATATCACCCTGAGGGCGCTTGAAACTCTGAAGGCGGTCGATGTGATCGCCTGTGAGGACACGCGTCATACGCTCAAGCTCTTGACGCACTTCGATATTCATAAACCTCTGGTTTCCTGCCACGCGAACGATGAGAGGCGTGGCGCCGAGAGGGTGGTGGGTATTCTCGACGAGGGCAAGGCGGTTGCTTACTGCTCGGACGCTGGCACGCCGGGGCTCTCAGACCCTGGAGCAGTGCTGGTGCGGGAAGCCCGCGGCAGAGGGCACGAGGTCGTTCCGGTGCCGGGGGCGAGCGCTTTTGCGACGATCATTAGTGCCGCGGGCGTGTCGGGTCGGACCTTTCTCTTCGATGGTTTTCTTTCGCCGAAGCCAGGGAAGCGCCGCGCCAGGCTCGCGCAGCTGCTCTCGCGCGGCGAGTCCTTTGTGCTCTACGAATCGCCGTATAGAATTGGCAAACTGCTCGCGGACATCGCTGCGCTCGAGCCTGAGCGCCAAGTGACGATTGGCCGTGAGCTCACGAAGATCCACGAGGAGATTGTGAGCGGCACAGCGTCCGAACTCGCGTCGCGTTTCCCCGCCGAGTCCGCCAAGGGCGAATTCTGTCTTCTTGTGCATGGCGCATCTTCAGAGCACGAGGGTGAACTTGGGGCCGATTGATGATGGATTTAAGCCACTTCGCGAATCTCCATGGACGCGCTCGCACGCGCAAGGCTGTGCTCATCCTAGAGCGCATCGAGCGCGATTGGGGCACCGGCTTTTCGGATATCATGCGCGATCTCGAGTACGTGCGCGCGCTCGCTGAGTTTCTCGCGACCGCAGAAGAATCGTCGGAGGAAACGCGGCGCGCAGCCCTCGATTTTCTGGCTCGTGCACCTGACGCCAAAGCCGACACAATTCCGCATGCACTCAACACCCTGCGCCATCGCCTCGCCGCGATATCGGGCCAGAGTCCGGCCGACTGGGACTTTATCGTGGCACCTCGGCCAGGGCGCGCGAAGCTTCGCCGAATGTCCGGAATGCGCGTCTATCTCGAGGACATTCGTTCCCCCTTCAATGTGGGGAGCATCTTTCGCACCGCCGAGGCATTGGGCTTCGACGAGATACTACTATCTCCGGACTGTGCCGATCCGTTGCATCCCCGCGCGCTGCGAACCGCGATGGGCACGGTAGAACGCCTACCCTGGCGTCGCGCCACCCTGCTGGAGCTTGGCGGGATCGAGGGTATCTTCGCCCTCGAAGTGGGCGGCAGTGCACTCGGCGAATTTGAATTCCCTCTGCCTGGCCTTATGGTGTTGGGTTCCGAGGAGCTCGGCATCTCTTCCGAGATGATGCGCCTTTGTGCTCGGGGCGCGGTCGAAATACCTCTTGTAGGCGCCAAGGCATCGCTCAATGTCGCGACCGCCTTTGGTATCGCAGGCTACTCTTGGCTCGCGTCGTTGAATTCACGTTCACAAGGTTGACTCCTCCACTAAAGCAGCGTACACTCATTGTAATAACATAGACCCTTATAAGGGAGGATTCATGGCAAAGGTAGAACTCAAAGGTATTGGCAAGGTCTACGATGGGAATGTTCGGGCGGTTTCGAACACCAACATCACCATCAACGACAAGGAATTCGTGGTTTTCGTAGGACCCTCGGGCTGCGGAAAGACAACAACCCTCCGCATGATCGCGGGGCTGGAGGACATCACCGAAGGTGAACTCTACATCGATGGCAAATTTGTCAACGATGTACCGCCTAAGGACAGGGACATCGCGATGGTGTTCCAGAATTATGCGCTCTATCCACACATGACCGTGTACGAGAACATGGCCTTCGGACTCAAGATTCGAAAGCTCCCCAAGGATGAGATCGACTCCCGCGTTAAAGAGGCGGCGCGTATTCTCGACATCGAGAAGCTCCTCGAACGCAAGCCGAAGCAGCTTTCCGGCGGCCAGCGCCAACGCGTGGCGGTCGGCCGCGCCATTGTTCGCAAGCCGAAAGTCTTCCTCTTCGACGAACCGCTGTCCAATCTCGACGCGAAGCTCCGCGTGCAGATGCGCGCCGAACTCATCGAGCTCCACGACAGGCTCCAGTCGACGATGATCTACGTCACCCACGACCAGGTCGAGGCCATGACAATGGGCGACAAGATCGTCGTCATGAAGGATGGTGTAGTCCAGCAGATCGGCTCTCCGCTCTATCTCTACAATAATCCTATCAACAAGTTTGTCGCGGGCTTCATCGGCTCGCCTCCTATGAACTTCATGTCCGCGAATGTCATCGAAGAGGGCGGTGAGGTGATAATCGACGAGGGTTCGTTCAAGCTCGCTCCGGAGGAGAAGCATGTGGCGCTCCTCAAGCCCTATGTCGGCAAGAGTGTCTACTTCGGTATCAGGCCGGAAGATCTCCCCGTCGCCGACGCTGCGCACCGCGGCCAGAAGTTCGACGCCAAGGTCACGGTCGTCGAGCCGCTCGGCGCTGAGATCCATCTCCAGGCGACAACGCCGACACAAGTTATGGTGGCGCGCATCCCGCCTCACCACCTCTACAAGCACGGCGACACGATCACCTTCGCACCTGTTATGGGCAAGGCGATCTACTTCGACAAGGAGACGGAGAAGAGCATTCTTCCGGTTAAGTGGAACGAGCAGGAGGGCTGAGCTTCGCCGCGCATTGCGCTCGAGCGAAAAATAAAAGCCGCTCCGGTCTGGGGCGGCTTTTTCTCTGACGGGGCTTATTCAGCCTCTTTCGAGTCTTTCTTGGCGCGCTTTTCTGCGCGTTTTTCTTTCAGGGTCTTTTGCGGCTTCTTTTTTTCCGCGGTTTTGGGTTTGTCTTGCGATTTCATATTCCACCTCTTCTCTCAATATTATCGAAACAAATCGAGTTTTTATCAATCATTTCTTTGCGCGCGATGCGTCGGTGGTCGGTTCGCCCTTGGTCACTTTGCCCATCACTGCCCGGGCAGCGAGCATCGAGAGCGTACAGAACAGGAAAATTCCCTGATATCCAAAGATGTCGATAATAATACCGGTGAGAATGGGGGCGAGGATTGCGGCGGCTTGGCTCGCGGTGTAGTAGAGACCCGTGTAGATGCCGATTGTGCCCCACTCGGCCATTTGCCAGAGCATGGGGAAGGAATTCGTGATGATCGAAACCCAAAAGATGCCGAAGAGGAACATGATGGCCCAGAAACTTCCGAGCTTGAGAGCTTCCGGCAACGCTGCCGTGATCCAGGGGTGCGCGAAAAGAATTCCGGTCAGCACCGCGATTACGAGGAGGCTTGCGCGGATGGTCTTTTTCCTGCCGATGCGGTGCGCTACGTAGCCCGAAGGGAGGGCGAAGAGGGCATAGGCGATACCGACCATCCCGGCCGCGAGTGCTGCGGTACCGCTCGACGTCTTAAGAACATCCACGGAGTACTTTCCGATGAAGGGGAGTACTCCCTGGTATCCGAGGAACCACAGGAAGAGGGCGATGAGGATGTACATTGCACTCTTGTCGTGCTGGGCTGCCACCTTCTTGAAGCTCGCGAGGATGGGCGTCTTCTCTTCCTGGGTTTCCTTGGTGTCTGGTTTTTTCTCGTGGATGAAGATGAAGAGGAAAATGACCGCGATGATCACAAAGACACCCGCGAGGGGGAAGGGGAGCCGGTCTTTGGTGGAGCCGAGAATCGGCAACCTTATGTCGAGGTCCATAAGGCGCGCGAGTCCGATGGTTCCCACGATGCTTGCAATGCCACCCATGGTATTGATCACCCCATTCGCTTCCGAGCGATAATTGGCGGGAATGATGTCGGGCATGAGCGCCACGACCGGTCCCCGCGCGGACTGCTTGACTATATTGAGGAGAAGCAGTGTGGCAATGAGCATGCCGAGCGATGCTCCGGCTGCGTAGGGCACCGACCCGAAAAGGAATGCCGAGAGCGGCAAGAGAACTAAAATATAAGGCATTCTTCGGCCGATGCGCGTGAGTGTGTGGTCGGACCATGCGCTTACGAGCGGGATCAAGAAGATAGCCAAAATGTTGTCGATCGTCATGAAGAATCCGACGAGGCTCATGCTGGAGATGTATTTGCTGAGGAAGATTGGCACATAGGTGTCATAGAGCGGGTCCATGAGGCCCATAGTGAAGAAGCCGAAGCCGATCAGGAATGTGGTTGCCATATAGGGGCGAAATCCCTGTTTGTCGCTCATCGCGGTCTCCTTGCAATTAAATTTGAGCCGATTCGATTCGAATTCGGCAGACGCCGAAGGGTCTAATTGTGAGCTTCCTCACGCTTGCAGGGCCGAAGAGTGTCTCCATTCGCGCTGAAAAGTGGGGAAAGTCAGCCTCCGGGACATAGGCCTGAATCGTTCCTGCGAATCCTCCACCGTGAACGCGGGATGCCCCGCGCGCACCGACCATGTCCTCCGCGAGGGCGAGGGCGATTCCGAGGCTTTGCCGCTTTGGGGCGGCGGTGTGGATATTTTGGAGGAGGGTCCAGCTTGAGAGTCCGGAGGCGCGCACGAGCCCGAGGTATTCGTCGATATCGTTGCGTTCGAGCGCTGCTACCATGCGCGCGGGGCGCTCAGTTTCGTGCGCAAAGTGCCAAGCGCGGAGAAAAGCCCGATCACCGCAGGTCTCGCGAATCTCGCGCACTTTTCGAATAAGGTCGTCCGTGTGCACTTCTCGTAGGTTTTTTTGATCAAAGAGGGCGGCGACGCATTTCATTTCTCTCGGAATCGCGGCATATTCCTCGGTAAGATCTCCGTGGTCGGAATCGGTGGCGACAATCGCGAGCACAAGGCCGTAGTCGCTAAAATCGCATGAAAGATTCTCAATTCTCGGCTCCGGTACAGCCCCGAAATCGATGAAGGAAATGCCTCCGAGCGCGCACGCGAGCTGGTCCATGAGCCCACACGGCTTGCCGAAATACTCGTTTTCCGCAAACTTACCGGCGTGCGCCCACTTAACGGGAGACAAACCATACCTGCCGAAATCGTCGAATATCGCGGCCATGAGAAGCTCGAACGCTGCTGAGCTCGAGAGCCCCGAGCCTGCAGGCACTTCTGAGTCCATCGCCACAGAGAATCCCGGGCAGGCGGGGAGGCCGCGCTCGGCGATCCAAGCCGCGATGCCGCGCAGGATGGCGGCCGGGGTGCCACGCTCACTCGCCCTTGGCGCGAGGTCGGTGATATCGACGCTCAGTGAAGGATATCCCGAGGAGAAGAGCGAGATGATATGGTCGTTGCGTGGACAGGCGGCGGCTACCATATCAAGATCGACCGACGCCGCAAGGACGCACCCATTATTGTGGTCGGTGTGGTTGCCACCGAGCTCGGTGCGCCCGGGCGCTGAGTAGTAGCGGATTGCATCCCCTCCCGCATGCGCGCAGAGATTCTCTTTTAGTCGCGAGGCGAGGAGTGCGGCGCGTGCACGGTGGTGATACGCCGAATCGCGCGGGAATGCGTCGAGTCCGATGACGGGTATGTGCAATGGAGTCATGGCGCGCGCTCACTCACGGGGCTTTCAGCGAGCTGCGTTTTGTTTCCAGCCTCGGCTTCAGCCGACGCGCGCGCCAGCGCAATGTAGGTTCCGGCCTGCGCACGGAGTCCTTCAACCTCTTCATCGGTAACACTTCGTACAACACGCCCTGGATTTCCAAGCACCAGGCTACGCTGAGGAATCGTCTTGCCTCCAGGAATCACCGTGCCGGCTCCAATGATGCACTCATCGCCGATCACAGTGCCGTTGAGGATGATAGAGCCCATACCGATGAGGCAGCGGTTGCCGATTCTGCACGCATGGACGATTGCTGCGTGTCCGATGGTGACATCCTCTCCGATGATACACGGGAGATTGTCGGCCACATGGAGAATCGCGCCATCCTGTACATTCGATCGTGCTCCAACCTCAATGGGGGCCATGTCAGCTCGGAGCACCGCACAGTGCCACACCGAAGATTCTGGTCCGAGTTTCACTGCGCCGCGCAGCACTGCTGAGGCCGCCACAAACGCAGCGCCTTCTATTTCGGAAGTCCGCCGAATATTGTCAAGGTAATCACTGCTCATTTTTGTATCCGCTGATGAGTATATGTCTCACTGGGCCATTATGCCAGAGCCGGCGCATCGTATACGGGAACAAAAAAGGCGGCGCCAACCGGCACCGCCTTGAACTGTGCGTTCGAACTGCTCACTTTGCTGCTTTGAGGGCCTCAACGGCGAGCGCGATAACGGGAACTGTGATGGAGACACCGGAGATAGCGTCGGTCTTTCCATTCGACATGACCGCGATCTTCGAGGGATCACCCGCGGCAACGATGGCCTGGTCCACGCGCTCAGCCTGGACATACCACTCGCCCTGCTTGGCGTTCATCTTGTAGGTTCCCTTCTTGCTCTGCACGAGCTTGGAGGGTGCCTTCGGGTCCTTGGAGATGGCGTTCCATACCACATCGACGATAGTGCCGTTCACGACTGTGATAAGGACACTGTTCTTCCATCCGGACTTATCGAAGCTGGGATCCACTGAATAATACCAACCATCCTTGTAGGAACCTTTGGCGACGGGTGGGGATTTCAAGGCTTCCTGCACGAGAGCAAAGAAAGGCTGCGTATGGAGGGTGGCTCCTGAGATCGCGTCGGTGTAGCCATTTTTATCGAACTTATCGAAGTTCGGATTCTGAGTTTTTATGATATACTGCTCAACCGCTTTGGCCTGAGCGTCCCACTCGGCCTTGATCTTAGAGGCCTTTATCATGCCGTACTTTCCGGACGCAGCGTAGGTCTTCTTGTCGGGCGCGCCGGCGATGTTGGAAACGGCGTTCCAGATTACATTGACAATCTTTCCACCGGCCACTGTGATAACCGCCTGCTCCTTCCATCCCGAGCTCTCGAAAGTCTTGTCCTCGGCGAAGTACACGCCATCTTTGACCTTGGAAAGATCGATTTGCGCGAAGGCAATACTGGAAACGGCTACTAAGGCCACAGCCAGCAACAGAATCTTTTTCATTTCCCCTTCCTCCGTAACTATCACTATGGGATGCGGAGCAGTACTGCTTCGTGAGAATTCCCATATGATGTTTTCTATATAAAAGCATCGATTAGTTTTTATGTCAACTACAGCCAGGGTTTTAAGCATTGCCGTGTATAATCAATGACCATTGCGAGAGCGGCGCATTGAGGGTAAAATAAACACAATTCCTTGAAATACGAGGTTTTTATGAATCAACTTGCAGAAGAACTCAATACCTTGCTTGCTGGTACCGTGGCGGAGCGCCTCCTCTCCGACATGGGGAGGCGGATGTACTTCCCGAGAGGGATCATCACTCAAGGCGCCGAGGCGAGCGAAAAGGCGCATAAATTTAACGCGACGATCGGAATGGCCTATGAAAATGGCGCCCCCATGATGCTCGACGCGCTTCGCGAGGAGCTCCCAGGACTCAGCCCGAGCGAGGCGGTGGCTTACGCCCCGACGGGCGGCGTGCTCGAACTGCGCAAGGTGTGGAAGGAATCGCTCTTCCGCAAGAACCCCTCGCTGGCAGGCAAACGCATTTCCCTCCCCGTTGTGGTCCCGGGACTCACCGCCGCCGTCTCCTACATCTGTGACCTCTTCGTAGAACCTGGCGATACCGTTATGGTCCCCGATTTGCACTGGCCGAACTACCGGCTCATCATCGAGGAGCGGAAGACTGCGGCAGGCATCACCTATCCGCTCTTCTCGGGTAATGGCTACAATGTCGAAGCCCTCCTTGAGGGCGTACGCCAGGCGGGACAGCGGCGAGGCAAGGCGATCATTATCCTCAACTTCCCGAATAACCCGACCGGCTACTCCCTCACACTCAAAGAAGCCGATCTTATCGCTCAAGGGCTTCTCGAGATTGCGCGCGGCGGCACAGATATCCTCGTGATTGCAGACGATGCCTATTTCGGCCTGCAGTACGAAGACAATCTCCTTCGTGAGTCCATGTTTGCGCGCCTCGCGGACCTCCACCCGAATATTCTCGCCGTGAAGGCAGATGGTCCCACGAAAGAGGACTATGTCTGGGGTTTTCGTGTGGGTTTTGTCACCTTCGGCGGCGCAGGATTCAGCGATCAACAGTACGAAGCGCTTACGAAGAAGCTCTTGGGCATCATCCGGTCGAGCGTGTCGAGTTCGAGCAGTCTCTCGCAGAACCTTCTCCTCAAAGCGCTGAAGTATCCAGGCTACGAGGCGCAGAAGGCGCGCTATCGCGCGGTGCTTCAGGGGCGTTACGCCGCCATGAAGGCGAAGCTGGCCACCATGGAGCTTCCGCGAGGGCTCTCGGTGCTTCCCTTCAACTCAGGCTACTTTATGAGTTTCCTCTGCGAGGGCTTTTCTGCCGAGGCGCTGCGCGTAAAGCTGCTGAACGAACAGGGAATCGGCACAGTCTCTCTGCTCGATCGCTATCTCCGCGTCGCGTTCTCCAGCGTCGAGGAGCGCGACATCGCCGAGCTCTGCGAAATTATTGTCCGGACCGCGGCTGAGGTACGAGCTCAAAGCTAAAGACGAGAAGCTTATGGTCTGAAATTGGATAACCACGGCCTGAATCGGGCGCATCGATGACCTGGATCGAATTACGGTCTGCGTTCTTGACGAGCGTGGGCGATGCGATGAGGTGATCGGTGATGCTCGAGTACCTCGACGAGGAGTAGGTCGGCGCAAAGTAGCGCCACCTCATGTTCAGGCTGAGAAAATCGTCGTCTCCATCCGCGTTGTCGCGAAGCTGGAGCGTGTCGAGCGTCCCGCCATTTTGCATGTCGTAGGGCGAGACCGTGTTGAAATCGCCGGCAATCACGACCATGGCGCCTGAAATCGCACTCCCGAATTTACCTCTAATATAGTCTGCGAGCGCGCGAGCCTGCGCGATACGCTGCTCGAGCGATCGAGAGTCGTCGTATGCCTTGAAGTGCGCGGTGAAGTAGTAGAGCGGAGTCCCCTCGACATTGACGCGCGCCTCGAGGGCTGGACGGGGCCAGTTTTTTCCTGTTGGATTGAGGATCGAGCGGGACATATCGATCGGGTAGCGCGAGAAAATGGCGAGATCGTCGCTCTGTGGGCCTTTGGCCCAGACGACATAGGGCATCGGCCAACCCCTTGTTTCGAGCGCGCGCGTGAGGAGCTCGATGTCCGCTCCCTTGCGCCCCTCAATTTGTACTTCCTGAAACGCGATTATATCTATCTGGAGTTCTTTAAGTACCGCGGCGATCTGGCTGTGAAAGAGCAGCGTCGCGCCGCTTTTTCTATCGGTTGCGGAGCAGTCGTGCACGTTCCAGGTCGCAACGCGTAAAGACGTGGCCGAAAGGGTAGCACCGGCCCGAGCTTGCGCCGCGCCTGGGGTGGGCGCGGCGCAAAGCATCATGGTGAAAAGGAGCAGTGCGAACAGCGCTGCATTTCGAAGGCGCATGCAAATTCTACTTTTGCGGCAGCAAGTAAGACCGGAGGGGAGGGAAGCCGTTGAAGTAGATCGAAGAATAGCTCTGCGTATAGGCGCCGGCGGTTAAAATGTAGACCCGATCGCCGATTTTCGCCGATGAGGGCATGAAGTAGGGTGTCCGCTCATAAAGGATGTCCATCGAATCGCATGTTGGTCCAGCGAGAATGATCTCTTCCTCAGAGCCTTGTCCCTCGAAATAAATGGGATACTTGATCGATTCATCAAGAGTCTCAATGAGGCCGCCGAACTTGCCCACATCGAGGAAGACCCAGGGGTAGCGGTCGTGTACTGATTTCTTTGCTATATTGACAATCTCTGCCACGATGACACCCGCATCGCCGGCCATGGATCGGCCCGGCTCGATGACGATCTTCTCCGGCCACACGAGTCCGAAGCTGTTATCGAGGAAGCGCTTGATATCGTCTGCGTATTGCTGCAGAGTATCGGTCGGCTCGACATAGTTTGCGGGAAAGCCGCCTCCCATATTGATCATCTTGAGGTCGATCTTGAGATCGTGGCGCGCCCAGTTAAAGAGCTGTGCGACGATGGCGAGGGCGCTCGACCATTGTCCGACATCGCGCTGTTGGCTACCTGGATGGAAGGAAATTCCATAAGGCTCGAGGCCGAAGCGCACGGCGGTCTTGATAAGCTGCCGCGCTAGGTCCGGATGCGAGCCGAACTTTTTCGAGAGAGGCCAGTCTGCGCCGAGCCCCTCGGTGAGAAGTCTAAAAAATACCTTTGAGCCTGGCGCTGCGCGGGAGAGCTTGTCGATGTCGCTGATCGAATCGGTGACAAAGAGCCGCACGCCATTCTCATAGAAATATGCGATATCCTTTTCTTTTTTTATTGTGTTGCCAAAACTCATGCGGTCGGGAGAAATGCCGAGCCTCAAAAGTTGATCCAGCTCGTAGCGAGATGCAACGTCAAAATTAGAGCCAAGGTCGCGGAGGAGCGAGATCACTGCATCGTCTGGATTTGCTTTGACTGCGTAATATACCTGAGACCATGGAAGGTAGGTTCTGAGATTCTCATAATTCTGTCGGATAACGTCAAGGTCTAGGATGAGGCAGGGTGTCTCTTTGTCTTTCGCGAACTCTTTGATTCGCTCAAATTTCTCGCGGCTCATGTAGTTTTCTAAAGGAAAGGAGTAGGCATTTTTCACTGATTCGGCCTCACTGGATGTATGATAGCTCATGAGAGCTCCAATCGCATACTTTATGCATCTACTTGCTCAAAGGTCAAGCATGGAGTATAGAACAATTATGATTGGGTTTTTCATCAAGAAGGCGTTCTTCGACGGCTGGGACCAACTTTACTTGCTTGCTGGTTTTAATGGAATCGCGCTTCTTGTGGTCCTTCTCTTCTTTGTGCTGCCTGGAGCGCTCGGTGCGCCGCTGTGGATCATTGTCGTCGCGGCGGCTCTGATGATGCTTGCGCTCTCTGTGTGGAATGTCGCGGTATCAGCGGCAATGTACAGGGTGGCCGAGGGTAAACCCGCACACCTGAGGGAACTGTGGGGGGCGCTGCCTCATTCACTGAAACCTGGTCTATTCCTCGGCGGTATCGGTCTGCTCTACGGAATCGCGATTACTGTGGCGTTACCCTTTTATCTGGCGCAGAAGGCGATGTGGGGAGTTTTTGTCGGGGGTCTGCTCTTTTGGACGATGCTCATGGGCCTCTTGATTCTTCAATATGTTCCTGCAATTCTCGCGCGCGATGCGTGTGCAACCCGGGCCGCGCTCAAGACCGCGTTCTATCTCTTTATTGACAACCCCGGCTTTTCCATATTCTTGTTCCTGTGGAGAAGCTTTACGCTCGTTGTGTCGGCGGCTACGATGTTTCTTGTCCCCGGATTAACGGGTGCGGCGCTCGCCTCGGCGGTCGCGGTTTACCTCCGTATGAAGAAATATGGCTACCTCAAAGCGAATCCCGAGGCCAATCGAAAACATATCCCCTGGAATGAGCTCCTCGAGGAAGAGCGGGAAAGGGTAGGCAAACGGACCCTTAAAGGCATGATTTTCCCATGGAAGGATTGAAGAAGGATTGAAGAAGGATTGAGTATGATCGATAAATCGAGAAGAGAACCAGGTATGAAGCCCCCCTCGCGCGACAAGAGCCGCCTCGGTGCCGTACAAAAAAAGCTACGCGCGGAGAACGCTGATATCACCTCACTCGCCGAGCAGTTCGAGGTGCGCAAGAAATCGGCACTCTCAAGTGTGGTATTTATCCGCTTTGATAGTAAGGATGCCCAAAAACATCTGCCTCAGGGCATTGATCCTTCCATACCATACCCTGTGCAGCTTCAAGCACCCTCTGTCAAACTCAATCCCGCACAGATCACCTCAGAGAGTTTGCTCACCGGGATGCTGAGAGTGCTCGCCTGGGATTCAGGGAGCGCGAACGCAGGGGCGTATCGAGACTATGTGAAGTCCGTAAGACCGCAGCTCTTCGAGGAGCTGATTGCGGCGGGTATCCAGAAGGCGGAAGAGAAGGAATGGGGCATCGCTGAAGAAATTTTCTTCGCGGCAAGCGGGCTTGATCCAACGCGACCTGAACCCTTCATAAATCTTGCCCTCATGCACGAGGAGCACGCAAAGCAGCTTACCGACTCGGGAAACGAAGCAGATGGCGAAAAAGAGGATATGCTTGCGTACAAGTACTATCAGCACCTGCTTGGTATCGCGGAGGCATTTCCCCCGGCATACTACCACGCCGCCTTTTTCTTCCTCAGGAAGCACAACTACGATAAGACCGTCGCCCTCCTCACGAGCTATATCGGGATGAGCGACGACGAGGATCGAATCAAGAAAGCAAAGTCGATTCTTGAGAAATTGAGCTCGATGGGCTACCTCGACACTCTCTTTAAGGAAGCATACGACTTCATTCAGATGGGTGAAGAGGAAAAGGGGCTTGCCCGCGCCACGCAGTTCGTCGAAAAGTATCCCGATGTATGGAATGGATGGTTCCTTGTGGGATGGGCTAATCGCCGGCTCGGCCGGTGGGAGGATGGCGTGCAGGCGTTCTCCAGGGCAATCGAGAAGGGCGCCGAGGGTGCGGATGTCTACAACGAACTCTCAATTTGCGAGATGGAGCTCGGGAACCTCGAACATGCGAGGGCGAATCTCGAACGCGCGCTCAGAATCGAGCCTGAAAATGTGAAGATTATTGTAAATCTCGGCGTACTTGCATACCGACAGGGCCGGATTCTCGAGGCGGAAGGTTTCTTTAAAGCTGCGATCGAATTTGAGCCGGAAGACAAGATAGCCCGCGAGTGGCTCAAGAAGCTGGATTCCACCTTGGAGAAGAACGCTGACTGAGAAGCAATCGATGCGAGAATACAGACTGCCTTCAGGTACCGAATTCGCCAGCTTGCTGGAGCTGGGTCGCAAGGCAACCCTGGGATTGTCCGATTTGATACGTCCGCGCGCTCCCTCCGATGGGCTGCCGGGGGGATTGCTTAAAATTTCAGAGGGGAAACCCCTTATTATTGTTCCCGACCTTCATGCTCGCCCGGCCTTCGTCGAGACACTGCGTGGCGCTGTGTTCCCGGGAGTCGGTGTACCGCTCTCCGATGCGCTTGCACGAGGGCTGGCCGCGATCCTCTTTCTCGGTGATATTCCTCACGCTGAGGGGCCAGACGCTGCGCGTCGCTGGGTGCGTGCCTTCAGAAAACTGGCGGCTGAAAGCGACGAGCGGGCGATACTCTCTCCCGAGATGGATGAGGAGATGGGACTCTCGATCCAGGCCCTCAGCGAAATTATCAGTCTCCAGGCTGAGTTTCACGGGAGTGTGTTCTGCCTCAAAGGCAACCACGATAACATGACGAACGCGTCCGATCACGGGGATTTCCCCTTCTACAAGTACGCCGACGAGGGGCGAATGGGGGCGCTGTGGCTGAGATTGCGCTATGAGCCGGAAATTGCCCACCTCGTGCGTGAGTATGAGCTTTCGCTCCCGATCGCGGCGCGGGGAGCCACGTACTGCGCGAGTCACGCTGAACCCGCGTTTCCTGTCTCCGAATCGATGCTGTTGAATTATCGGCACAATTCCGAGGTGGTTCGCGCGCTCATTTGGACGGCGAATGACGAGGCGGAGGAGGGCGCGGTCGGCGAGAGTCTCAAGTTGCTCCTTGGATCCGATGAGAGAGCCACACATGCGATGTGGTTCTCAGGACATCGGCCTGTGGCGGGCTCGTACTCGCTACGCGCGGCTGGGAGACTCGCCCAGATTCATAATCCAGGCATGTGGCAAGTCGTGCTTCTTTATCCTGGAGAAGGTGTGGCGCGCTTCTACAAGCTCGTGCCCGAAACGTCGCGCGTGGAAGAAATCGCGGTCCTCGTCCTTGACCCGTTGGCGCGTCAAAAGTAGGATCGAAAGAATATGGCGGCCAGGAAAAAACAGCGAAAAAGCGCGAGAGCCGGATGTTTGCTCTGGCTTGCGGCATTTTTGCTTCTGTTGGTGCTCTTTCTCGTGAAATTCAGCGACATCAAGGCGGCAGTGCAGAAGACCGGCTTTCTTGACGCGGTGAGTCATGCGGTTACAAAACCGATTGGGCCGAAGACACCAACGCAACCTCAGACTCCATCAATGAACACAGCACCAAATGCCAACACTAACACTGTCCCTCTGTCTGCCGCGCCATCGTCGTCAATCTCGCCGGTACCAACGCCTACCCCATCTCCAACCCCCACCGCTCCGTCTTCAGCCCAGCAGCCTGGCACTGCCCCCACCGCTCCTCTCCCCGGTCAGACAAGCGCTGGTCGGACGCCAGAAGGGAGCGCTGGAACGCCGGCCGACCTGAACTCAAGCACATCTTCGAGTGTCGGTCCTTCGACTTCACAGGGCACTCAGAAAACCCGCAGCGCTGTGCTCTACTTTGTGCGCATCGACGATAGCGGTGCCATTTCGAGTCAGAAGGTGAAGAGGCTCCTGCCCATTTCCGACAGCCCCATTCAAGATACTCTCGACCAGCTTATGAAGGGCCCCACCCAATCCGAATTGCGGATGAATTTGATCTCACTCATCCCTTTAGGCACGAAGGTGCGTGGCATAAGCATTCGCGGGAGTACCGCGATTGTCGACTTCAGCGATGACTTCTTATATAACCGTTACGGTATGGAAGGGTATGTCGCACAGCTGCGCCAGATCGTCTACACGCTCACCGAATTTGCGAATATCTCCGAGGTGCGCTTCCTCATCGAAGGCAAACCTCGCGATTACATTACCGAGGGGGTCTCACTCGATTTGCCGTGGTCACGCGCCAGTTTCTGACCGGGTCTCGTTGCCAGCCTGCCTTAGTGGTGGTAAAATAAAACATCGTTTCATTATTTGAGCAGGAGGGACCTACGAATACCACGGCACTGCACGAATGGCATCTTACACATGGCGCGAAGATGGCACCCTTTGCGGGATACGATATGCCCATCACCTATCCCACCGGTGCGATCGAAGAGCATCTCATTACGAGGCGCGCTGTAGGTCTCTTCGATATCGACCACATGGGCCAGATTGAAATCTCAGGACCGGGTGCCGACGCTTTTGTCGCGCGCATGGTAAGCGCGAAGGTGTCTGACCTTTTGCCACCCATGGCCCGCTATTCGCTGCTCCTCGACGAGAAGGGCGGCGTGATCGACGATCTCTTCGTATATCGATTACCGAATTCATGGTGGATTGTCGTTAACGCTTCGAACCGCTTTATTGATCTGGAGTGGTTCAACGCGCACGCTCATGGCGATGTGAAAATTGTGGATCGATCGGACGATACCTACATGATCGCCGTACAGGGGCCAAAAGCGATTGAACTCATCGACGCGATATCCGACGCGCCTGTCTCGGCGATCCAGCGTTTCTGCTGGGGGAATATCCACATCGCTGGAGTACCCGTGCTTTTTGGTCGAACTGGTTATACGGGCGAGGATGGTGGTGAGCTCTTTTTCCCTGCGGATCGGGCGATTTTTCTGTGGGAACACCTTCTCGAGCGTGGTGAGGCGCTGGGGATCGAGACAAAGCCAATCGGACTCGCTGCGCGAGACAGTCTGAGGTTCGAGGCGGGAATGCCGCTCCACGGGCACGAGATCAGTCGTGAAATCAACCCGATCGAGGCGGGCTTCAAATGGGCCTGCGACTTTGAGAAGGAATTTATCGGACGAGAGGCGTTGCTCGCTCTTATTCAGCGTGGCGCGGACAGAAAGCTTGTCGGTATCGAGGTGTTCGGCGGCGTTCCCCGCGAGGGGTACGAAGTCGCTGCACCCGATGGCGCGGTGATCGGAAAATGCGTCGCGGGCATGTTCTGCCCGAGCGTGAAGAAGTATGCCGCCAACGCCTACATTCAGCCTGAATTCTCGAAAGCGGGAACAGAAGTGGCGGTGATCATACGAGGGCAGCCGAGAAAAGCAGTGCTCGTGAAACGTCCGCTCTATGTCCCGGCCTATCGGCGCTGAATTAAAGTAAAGGCGCGGCGTGGTACCTGGCGTTGACCATCAGCACGCGCCGATCAATCAACACATCATATCATTTTGGGAGGAAACTATGGCGATTGATACAAACGCAAGGTATCTCGAATCTCACGAATACGCGAAGCCCGCAGGCTCCGACATGCTGATTGGAATTTCGGATCATGCCCAGGCGGAGCTTGGCGATGTTGTGTTTGTCGAGTTGCCCTCGGTGGGCAAGGAATTCGCAAAGGGCTCGACCTTCGGCACCATCGAGTCAGTGAAGGCGGCGAGCGACCTTTACATGCCCATCTCGGGGAAAATTGTCGAAGTCAATGAGGCCGTGAAGAACGACCCTTCATTGGTCAATAAGGATTGCTACGGACAGGGCTGGCTCATTCGAGTTGCGCCCGCGAATCCCGCCGAGTTCTCTAAGCTCCTCGACGCCACCGCCTATGGGAAAGCCATAGGGGAGGAATGAAACTGTGCCCTTTATTCCAACCACGGATGCCGAGCAGAACGAAATGCTCGGCACCATCGGAGCAGCATCGCTCGAAGAGCTTTTTGATGATATTCCCGCGCGCCTGCGTATAAAAAAACTCAATCTGCCCGAAGGGCTCTCAGAGTTCGAAGCTGGCGATGCCCTCGATGCGCTTGCCGACCGTAATATAACGGCAAAGAAGATGGACTGGTTTCTTGGCGCAGGGGCTTACTATTCCTATATCCCCGCGGTGGTGCCCGCCCTGGCGAGCAGAGGGGAGTTCCTCACCGCCTACACTCCGTACCAGCCAGAGGTTTCGCAGGGAACCCTCCAGGCAATCTTCGAGTATCAGAGCATGGCGGCGAAACTACTGGGGATGTCGGTGGTCAACGCATCGCATTACGATGGCGCCACAGCCCTCGCCGAGGCGGTTCTTATGGCATGGAAAGCGCGGGAAGGAAGAAACAAGGTTCTTCTGCCCGTGGATCTTCACCCCGAGTACTCCGAAGTCATCGCGACCTACTGCACCTCCTTTGAGATCGAGTTTGTGCGATATGAGGGCGATCCGGCACGCGCGCCCATCGACGAGCGCACCGCAGCGATCATAATTGCCTACCCCGGCTTTTCTGGCGAGATTTATCCGATTAGTGCGGCAGCAACACTTGCGCATGAGCGCGGGGCGCTCTGTGTCGTACACACCGACCCTGTATTGTGTGCGATCCTCAAGAGCCCTGGAGAACAGGGCGCGGACATTGTCACCGCTGAGGGGCAGAGCCTCGGGAATCCCCTTAACTTCGGCGGCCCCTACCTCGGCATGATGGGCACCACGGATGCACTCGTGCGCAAGATGCCCGGCCGGATTGTCGGGGAAACGAAGGATAAAGAAGGAAGGCGCGGCTTTGTGCTCACACTCTCAACCCGCGAACAACATATCCGCCGCGAGAAGGCTGTCTCGAACATCTGCTCGAACCAGGGCCTCAGCATGCTCCAGACCTGTATCTACCTCGCCACACTCGGTGCGACCGGACTCCGCGAAGTCGCGAAACAATCCTACGACAAGGCGCACTATGCGGCCTCGTGCATTGCCGGACTCTCCGGTTACCGCGTGAAAAGCGCGCGGTTCTTTCGCGAATTCCTCGTCGAAACACCGATACCCGCGGTCGACATTGTGCGGGCGCTTGGCGCGAAGGGGATCATGCCGGGCCTCGCCCTCTCCCGATATTTTCCAAGGCGATCAAACGAGCTCCTCGTCTGCGTCACCGAGATGAATTCAAAACATCAGATCGACAGGCTGGTTGCCGCGCTGAAGGAGGTCTCACGATGAACGCGATCAATATGCGCGACGAACCCTTGGTCTACGAGCTCTCAAGGAATGGAAGAGTGGGCTGTTCATTGCCGAAGGCTGATGTACCTTCCTACGAGCTGCCGTCTGAGCTCGCGAGAGCGGAGCTCGATCTGCCTGAGCTCGACGAACTTACGGTGGTGCGCCACTTCACGCGCCTCTCTCAAAAGAATTACTCAATCGACACTGAGTTCTACCCGCTCGGTTCCTGCACGATGAAGTACAATCCGAAGATCAATGAGTCCGCGGCCTCCAATCCTGGCTGGAAATATCTGCACCCCCTTGTTGAAGAGACGCAGGCCCAGGGAGCGCTTGAGCTTATGTACAAGCTCCAGCGCGTGCTCTGCGAGATCGGAGGTTTTGAGGCGGCGTCGCTGCAGCCTGCGGCGGGGGCACATGGGGAACTCTCCGGAGTGCTCATGATCCGCGCGGCGCTCGCCCACAGGGGAGAACGCACTCGGCGAAAAATGCTCATTCCCGACTCAGCACACGGCACTAATCCGGCGAGCTGCACGATGGGGGGCTTTACTACGCAGACCATTCCCTCGGGCCCGGACGGCAACATCGACATGGCCGCACTCCGCGCTGCGCTCGACGATTCCGTCGCCGGAATCATGATTACTAACCCCAACACACTCGGTCTTTTCGAGCGGAACATCGTTGAGATCTGCGACCTCGTGCACCGTGCCGGCGGCTATGTCTATGGCGATGGCGCCAATATGAACGCCCTCACGGGCATCTTCAAGCCGGGAAACTCAGGCATCGATGTCATGCACTTCAATCTCCACAAGACCTTCTCGACACCGCACGGCGGTGGAGGTCCCGGTGCGGGCATGGTTGCCGCCGGTGCGGCACTCGCACCATATTTACCAGGACCGATCGCGGTTGAGCACGCAGGAAACTATCGTCTGACCATGCCCGAGAAGAGCATCGGCAGGGTGAAGTCATTCTATGGTAATTTCGGTGTGCTGGTACGGGCGTACACCTACCTACTGATGACTGGGGCAGATGGCCTGCGGAGAGTTGCCGAGAATGCGGTGCTCAACGCGAACTATCTCAAGGCGAGACTCAGCGATCTCTATCCGGTGCCCTACGCACGCCGCTGCATGCACGAGTTCGTCGCTCGCGGGAACATCGCGGAAGGAGTCCATACCCTGGACATTGCCAAGCGGTTGATCGACTATGGATTCCATCCGCCCACCGTGTACTTCCCGCTCATTGTGCCGGAGGCGCTGATGATCGAGCCTACTGAAACAGAATCGAAAGAGACCCTCGACCTCTTCATTGAGGCGATGCGTTCAATCGCCGCCGAAGCTGGATCTCGGCCTGAGCTTCTGCACGAGGCGCCGCATCACGCGCCGGTGGCTCGCCTCGATGAGGTGATGGCCGCACGTTGTCCAATTCTCTGCTACAAAGGCTGAAATAGGTACTTTGAACCATAGGGCGATCGATACTCGACGCCTTTTTTTTTGGTGCGCCCGGCAGGGCACATCTACGTGCGGGTGAAAGTCCCGTGAAAATATGCGGTGTAAGCCCCTTCCTACTCGATCTTAAAATTCCCCATTTTCAGCGGTATCGACATTGTAGTTGCGTTTTGAATCGATAAGATCTACAATACTTAATAACAATAAATTTATTACAAGAAGATTGGCAGAGGAGAAAGAATGTTGTGGCTATCATTGGCGTTAGCCGTTGTCCTCTCAGCGATATTTATACCGCTGATTATCGCATTCTGTCATAAACATCAACTCTATGACAGAGTCAACGATAGAAAAGTGCATTCGAACAGCAAGATGCCGAGGCTCGGCGGAGTCGGCATCGGTCTCTCGTTTCTTCTCACCATCGTGATACTCCGCTTTCTGCAAATCGATGAGTTTCACATCGCTTATGGCAGCTACAGTTTAAAGCCGATCATTATCGGCGCCACGATCATCTTCACCATGGGCCTTTTCGACGACCTTTTCGACCTGCGCGCGCTCTTGAAGCTCGTGCTCCAGGCGGCGGCTGCGCTGATCGTGATGCTCGCGGGCTACCGATTCAAGTACATGATCGTACCATTCGGGAATGGTATCCTGAACTTCGGTGTGTTCTCATATCCTCTTACCTTCCTCTGGATCGTCGGCGTCACGAATGCGATAAACCTCATCGATGGCATCGACGGACTCGCGGGAGGAATTTCAGGGCTTGTGGCGATGGCCTTTGCGCTGTTTTTTATGTTCACATCGAACCTTCTGCCGGCCGAAATCTGTCTCGCGCTCGTCGGAAGCATCATCGGCTTTCTCATCTTTAACCTCCCCCCCGCAAAGATTTTCATGGGCGATTCGGGGAGCCTATTTCTTGGCTATGTCCTCGCGATCATCCCGCTCATGAGCCAGTACAAGGGCTTTCATGGCAGCGATCTCGGAGTTTTTTCAGCGGCCACTGTCTTGAGCATTCCGATACTTGACACGCTTATGGCAATATTCAGGCGGTGGAGGGCGCACAAATCATTTTTCGCGGCAGACAGGCAGCATCTCCACCACAAACTGCTCGACATGGGGCTGCGTCCTGCGAGAATCCTCGTTCTTCTCTACACCCTGACAGTCGTGCTCGGTATGATATCCCTGAGTTCGCTCTTCATCCCGCTGTCGTGGAGCTTTACTCTGAATATCGCGATGCTCGCGGGAATGAGCGCATACTTTTTCCGCCTTAACCAGCCCGACAAGGCGCGGAACGGCACGCACCACTAGGGCATGAGTACGCTACACCGTGGCACCCCGCATTGCTGCACGCTCAGCATACCCGCGCCTCTTGTCCTGTTTCAAACCGGCTTCTTCATCTTAGGCGGAAAAGTGACACAAGGCCATTCGCGCCTCCTGAGGTGATAAATCCATCGCCGAGCACTGCTACATTGTTCACTGACTCGATCGCTGCAAATTCACCCGAATTCGCGAGCGAGGTTTGAAAGAGTGGCATTCCGGAGGAATCTAAGCTCACGATGCCTAGCACCGTTCCCCCCGCAACTCCGAGAAAGGTCGAGCCTGAGGCATTCTTTGTCATCGCGAGCGAAGAAGCCTTCTCGAAATCCGGGTTAAGGCTCTGTGTCGAGATGAGTGAGTACCCTGTAACGGAATCTGCTTCTGCTGCTACATGCAGTTTTTTCGAGTAGCCAAGCACAAAGCACAGCCCCGAAACAGGATCGAAGGCGATGGATCTAGGATCCCCCAACGATTCGACGTTCGCCCCCGACGCGTAGGATGAGTAATCGCTGAACAAGGAGTCCGCCTCCATATAGCGGACGAAGTACAATCGCGACACATTCGAGGAACATGCCGCAATCCACCCGTCTTTGAGAAGCTCCATATCTTCCATCCCAAGGGTGACAGTCGGAAGGTTGTCGGGGTCGAAGCAGGTTGAAAAAAGAAATTCACTCTCGATGCCGCACTGCCCGGCGATGAACTTCTCCACATCAAACACCATGATTTTCTCTGGTTTATTGACAAGCACAAAAAGTAGCTTTCCATCGGCTGAAAACCGCATCGATTTTATATTTTCGAAGCTCGGAGCACCGTCTTTCGTGCTGATCATGTCTGTTTTAGAGAGAATTTCCCCTCCGCTATCGAGTGCATAGACTCTGAGCCAGTCGGAGGTTGAACCTGCGACTGCGAGCCGTGTGCCATCGGTGGAGAGGCATGCTCGGTCTGGGCTCCGCTCACTCTTATCAACGACGACCCTATCCCGCCAGAGGCGAATCCAGCCAACAGAAGAGGGAATGATCGTCCCACTTCCACTTTCGGTTTTGGCCTCTTTGCCCGCTGGTGAATAGAGAAGATGCAACGCGCTCGACTTGTCGAGACCGAGGACAGCGATGAGTCCTGATGAGCTGGTTGCCACCCATTTCGCCGAATAGAGCTCGCCTGTTCCGCTGTTCGATGCGTCGAGCGTATCCACAAGCGGAGGAGAAAGCGCAGCGCGGTAATCGATGCTCTGTACCCACTCTATAATATCGTTTGAAGGGCCCATCGCGAGGAAGTTCGTAGTTGAGAGGGATTGTGCGGTGAACGTCGCCTCATCGGAGAGAATCACGTCGGTGCGTACCGATGATAACCCAGTACTCGCACCGATTGTCGACACAAAAAAAGCGCTGCCGGAGAGTAGTTCGCCAGCGGACTCGATAGGTGTGCTTATACGTGCGCCGTTCGCGTACCACTCTGATCTGAGTGTCGAGCTAGTCGTGGAGATTGCGAGGGGCACACTCATGGGCGAAGCACTCGAGATGCTGCGATCGACACCCATCGTTGCTCGCGCCGAGAGTTCAAGCGTGGGGGCACTGACAGAGATATCTATGGAAGGATTGGACAAGGCTATGACGCAAATCCCCGATGAGACTTGACCCGGGGCGACAAGTGCAGTGGCAGTGCTTCCAGCTACCACAGCCGCTGAAGCATCCAACAGGCGCACTGCAATTGTATAGATCCCAGAGGGGATGTCTGTAGCGCTCATGCTTGCCTCTGAGGCAGGAATATCGTAGGTATACGGCTGCGGCCCTGAAAAAGTGGTGTCGCCCGGTAAACCCCGGTAGGTAAGACTTACTGAGTACTTCCATCCGATGCTCGGGGCTTGGCTTGGCGAGAAGGTCAAATCGAGCTCACCGCTACCTTTTGCCAGGTGGAGCGAGATGGGAACCGAAACAGTCTTTCCCGCTTCGGCGTTTAAGTGGAGTGTCTTCTCGAGCAGCTTCGTGCCATCGGGAGTGAGTCCCTCCGCGGTGAGGTCCCACTCCCCAACCTTGAGCCTCACCTCCTCAGCCCCCCTGCCCAGAGTCTTAGTGATTGTTTCGCCGCTCTTCGACGTGAAGGTCAGCCTGTAGGAGCCAATTTTGCAGCCTGATGTGGGCCCGATCGACTTCCCCTCAATACGCTTCGTCTCAGCACTGGAAATTTCGGCTGGCACAATGCACACAATCCGAAGGTGCGCTGAATTGTCGCGAATACCGAGAGAACAGGCAAAAAGCGAAAACGCGGCGCAGATCGCAAGGGCTGCCATCCGAATTTCTGCGCTTTGTCGATATTTCATGTTGACCTCCACACATGAAGGACGCGCGAAACCCCGGGCTACACTTCAATCGTAAGGCTCGGAAATCGTGAGACACGCAAAAGCCGAGGGAGATGTGGAAGTTGTAGAGAATACGGATAAGGCGCACACTCCCGCGCATTGCGAAGCGGGCACGAGGCGACATATAATGAACGCGAAGAGAAATCATCAGCAGGGGAGGAATGTGTGAAAATACTGTTTGTTTCAAGCGAGTTGACGCCGTTCGCGAAGAGTGGCGGGCTCGGCGATGCAGTATCTTCGCTCGCGGCGGCGCTTTCTAAATTGGGGCACGATGTCAGAGTGCTCATCCCTCGCTACTCCTTTATCTCCAAGAACATGCTTCGTAGAGTCAATGGTCTTTTGGAAATACAGACCGCCAAGGACAAGTACCACGCGTTCATCTACACGACAACCATGCCAAACTCCCAGGTCAAGATTTACTTCCTCGACTGCGAAGCGCTATACGGCAGAAACGGTATCTATGGCTACAATTCGGCCCAGGAATTCACCGATAATCCCAAACGCTTCGCGATGCTTAGCAGGGCGGCTTTTTCCGTGTGTCGAAGCCTTGGATGGATACCCGACATCATTCACGCAAACGATTGGCCGTCCGCCCCTGTTCCTGTCTATCTCACTACTGTGGAAAAAAATACAGAATTCTCTGAGACCGCCGGCATACTCACCATCCACAACCTCGGCTACCAGGGCATCTACAGCCGCGAACACTTTCCCGAGCTCGGGCTTGGCTGGGAGTACTACTATGGCGCGGGCTTCGAGTACTACGGCAACATTAATTTTTTAAAAGCTGGGATCATGTCTGCGGAGTGCATTACCACCGTCTCGCCTACCTACGCTATGGAGATTCAAACACCGAGTGGTGGATTCGGCCTCGACGGGCTTTTGCGGCAGCGCAGCCGTGATCTTGTTGGCATTTTAAATGGCATCGACACCGATCTATGGAATCCTTCGAACGACCCGTACCTCCCCGCGCATTACAATGTTGAAGATCTTAGCGGTAAGGCAACCTGCAAGGCTGCTCTCCAGAAAGAACTCGGACTCCCGGTCGACCCAGAGGTTCCCCTCATCGGCATGGTGACGCGCCTTGTTGAACAGAAGGGAATATCGGAGGTCTTTGGGCGGACCTACGGTAGCATGCGAAAGATCCTCGATACCATCCATCTCCAGGTAGCAGTGCTCGGTTCCGGAGACGCCTGGGCTGAGGAGGCCATCATGAACTTCTCCGCCCAGTATCCGCAATTCAAGGGTGTGGTTGGTTACAATGAGCGGCTCGCCCATCTCATCGAAGCCGGAAGCGATTTCTTCCTCATGCCAAGCCGTTATGAGCCCTGCGGTCTCAATCAGATGTACTCCCTCGTGTACGGCACCCTTCCCATCGTCCACCGAACTGGTGGGCTCGCCGATACGGTGGTGAACTATAATCAAGACCTTGGGGAGGGCACTGGCTTCATGTTCGACGATCTCACGCCTCAGTCTGTGTATGACACGGTTGGATGGGCGATATGGGCGTGGTATAACCGACCGAAGCACATCGTGAATCTCCGTACGTACGCGATGCGCCAGGATTTTTCCTGGGCACGCTCGGCCGAGGAGTATATTCGACTGTACGAGCACGCGATATCTTTAAGAAAAGCGCGCTGAACGTGCGCGGTACAGGCCGCCGCGCGCCATCGCCGATTCAATGTTCAAGGAAGTATTTCGATGTCTGAAGCAAAAGTGCTGGACTACAACAGAAACGAAGTGAGAGCGAAGCTGCTCCGCGCGCTGCGGGCAGCAACCAAGGATTACACGAACGCTGACCTCGCACGCGCGACGGGATTGCCTCTCGCCCAGATTAGCGCCGAGATGCCCGCAATATCCGACGAATACCGTGGTCGGCTCAAAGTTTCCGAAAAAGGCGATCTCCTGTACTCATTTCCGCAGGGTTTCAAGAGCCGTTACAAAGGTTTTGGGCCCTCTCTCAAACGCGTTTTCGCCGCTGTAAAAAAGAGTGCCGTAACTGTTGGGAAGGCGCTTTTTAAGGTGTGGATTCTCGTCACGCTCTTTGGCTATTTTTTTCTGTTCATCGCGCTCGCGCTGGTCGCGCTCTTCGGATCGATCGCCATGCAGGGGAGTGGTAGTTCGCGCAGTAGGAATGATAGAAGGGGAGGGGGTGGATTGGGTGGGCTGTGGCTCACCACGAGCCTCTTCGATTCGCTGATCCGCCTCTGGTTCTACAGCGAGCTCTTCAAGAGCGTGGACGCGCGCACACGGAACGGTTTCGGATATGCGAGGCGCGAGCGACACCCCCTGCACAAGGCGGTGTTCTCACATGTGTTCGGCGATGGAGATCCCAACGCCGACTGGGACTCAGTGCTCAAGCGAGCCTTCGTTGCCTTCGTGCAGTCGCACAAGGGCATCATTACGCTGCCAGAATTCATGGCCATTTCTGGACTTCGGCCGCAAGATGCGCAGGATCATATCACGCGGTTCTGTGTCGAGTTCGAGGGCATCCCGGAAGTCTCCGAAAGTGGTGCGATCTACTTCTTCTTTCCCGCGCTCCTTGCCAAGAACGTGAGCGTATCGCAGAGGGTCGCCTCGTCATTTCCTCTCAAACGGCTCAAACGATTTTCCTCAAACGAGCCCAAGCTCGATCGGACTTTTCGCTGGATCAACATTGTCAACCTCCTTTTCGGTTCGTACTATCTCTACAACGCGATTTCGATCGGCACCAATGTGGTGGTACACACGGCGCAGGGTGCAGCCCTCAAGGGTGGTTTGACTTTTCTTTATTCCTACACGGTCTATCTCGCCTCACAGATCGGCTTTCACAGCCCTGCGGTGGTGCTAGGATGGATGCTTGGCGTGGCGCCGCTTGCGTTTTCCGCTCTCTTTTTTGGCATTCCTGCGCTGCGATCCCTCCGTCTATCTCGGGAGAATGAGGAACTCAAACATGAGAATATGCGAAAGGTGCTCTACTCGGCAGTGATTGCGAACCCTAAGGGATTCGATCATCGGACTGTAACGCTCGCTTCCGAGGATGTCCGCCCCACGAGCGCGCAGGCTGTCCAGCAGGAGCTCCAGCATCTTGCGGCGTGGGGAGCGGGCGAGATTGCAGCTGACGGTACCTGGATCTTTAAAGATCTTGAGTTCACCGAACGAGAGGCTGATCGCGTCCGTGCAGCCATACGCGAATCCGATTATGCGCCTACATCGACCGTGTTCGACTCTGACGAGAAAGCCTAAGCATTTTCGGGCCGCGCCATTATGACCAGGAACTCGTCGATTCGCTTTCAGGCAGGTTTTATCGCCTCTCTCGTCTCAGCCATAACTTTTTCCACACTTGGCATCTTTGCGCAACTGCTCTATGCATCGGGCTTCTCCGTCGCGACCGCGCTTACCTGGCGCTTTGGAGTTGCCGCACTGGCGCTCTGGACCGTTGTAGGAATTCAGGCCCGACACGCGAAGCGCACACAAAGAGAAGACCCTGAGCCCAAAAAGCGCGCACCTGAACCCATATTGAAGCATCCGGTGCGTGAGCGGCGTGGATTTTTGAAACTATTTCTTCTCGGACTCCTCGGATTCTCGCCGCAAGCAGGGCTCTTTTTTCTCACCGTGAAGATTCTCGACCCAGGAATCACAAGCCTTCTTCTGTATCTCTATCCATCGTTCGTGTTTCTCATCGGATTCATTGTGCGAAGGCACCGATCGAACCGAGTTCAGCGCTTTGCCCTCGTACTCTCGTTCGCTGGATGTCTGATTACCTTCTGGACGGCGGGCAGCTATCCGCTCGCGGGAATCGCCCTCGGTGTAGTCGTGGCGATCACTTACGCCGCCTACCTTGTGGTGGGCGATATCATGCTGCGCGACAAGGATCCAATCTGGGCTACCGCGGTCATCATGACCGCCGCGTCCTTCGTGTACCTCGCGATCGCCCTTATGAGGGGAAGTTTCGTAGTTACCATCTCGGCACGCCAGGCACTCCTTGTGCTCTGCATCGCGGTAGTCTCAACTTGTGTCCCCATCGTCACACTCTTTCTCGCGATGCAGCGGATCGGTGCACGAGACACCTCAATTGTGAGCACGGTGGAACCGATCTTCACCAACTTATTCTCGGCCTTCTTCTTCGGGGAACTGATAACGGGGCGGCGTGTGCTTGGAGGAACGCTCATCCTGGCAGGAGTCGTGATGCTCAATCTGTGGGGGCAATCGGACTCTCAGAGAAAGATTGAAGCGGCCTTATGAAGGCAGTGGAGCTCGCCCTCATTGAAGTCTCCGGGAACGGAGGATGGGAAATCGTACTCGGGTGAGATGAGGACACCGCGCGCGGCACAATACGCGAAGAGCTCGCGGTGCGCATCGCGTGGATATTTTGGCGTGAGCCATGGACCGGAGCGCGCAAAGAGCTCGATGCCGCAGTGGTCGAAGCGTCGCCAGGACTCCTCAAAGCGCGCGCTGAGCGTCCCCGAAGCCTGTTCCGACCGCACAAGCGAGAGTGCGAAAATAGCACATGCGCCGCGTATTCCATCGATGAGCTCATCTTCAATCCCATCGAGAGGCTTGGCACTGTAGGCGAGAATTCCTGTCGACAGCGCTTCCGGGATGGGCAGAATGATTCGGACTGGCTCGGACCAGGGCGCGGGCACCGGCACTGATGGCGCCGACTTAGGCAGCACAGAGGCAGCTTGCGGAGGTGCGGCATGCGCCGGCGGCGATGACGTCATTTTTCCGCCTGCTGCCGCCGGGGTTTCTCCGCCCGGCGCCTGCTCAATGTGCCTGTCTCGAAGATAGTGGTCGAAGAGAAACCGTGTGCGCTCGAAGCGAAACATGTGCTCCACGGAGCCCCGAAGCCGTATGCAGGCGTATTCCGGATAGAGATCGCGAGTCATTCTTGCGATGCGATCGTTCCAAGAACCGGGGAAAGGTGTGCTGAGCCCCCGGTCGAGTGCACTCTTCACGTGCCTAGTGAGTCCTCGAGGTGTATACCCGAGAAGGGTTCGGCCAAAGTCAGACCACAGACTCAGGAGCCTGTCGCCATCGGCCGTGTAGAGTCGCCAGCCCCGTGCCCGGCGGATATCCGGAAGCGACGAGAGTAGAGAATCTGAAGAAAAGCCTTTTGAGGCATGCAAATTCATATTTTCTCTATCTCCTCATGTATCAGTGCTCGACTTTTTCGAGTTTCTTCGTGTATTTCGGGAAGAATTGCGCCACTTTTCCCGAATCGAAGCGTACAATAACGAGAGGTCCCGCGCTCTGGGAAGCGTGTACCTTGATGACAACCCCGTTCCCGTACTCGTCGTGGTATACTGTCATGCCCTCGGCCCACTCGGGGAGGTGGCCGCTGCTCGCGCCGCCGGCTACACGCTTGCGCACTCCCCACAACTCGTAGAGGCTCGGGTCGATCTCCATAAGAAATTGGCTCGGTGAGGTTTCGAAGAGCCTGCCATGCATTCTACGCCACCTGCAGGCACTGAGGTACAGTAAATCTTTCGCCCTTGTAACGGACACGTAAAAAAGGCGACGCTGCTCCTCAATCTCGTCTCCTTTCTCATCGTTGCGAGGAAAGAGCCCCTGTTCGAGACCGGTCACGATTACCACAGGAAATTCGAGACCCTTCGTGTTGTGCATGGTAATGAGGGTTACCGCATCAGTACCGCTGTCTACTTTCTGCTGGGATTGGTCGAGCATTATTTTGTCGAGGAACTCAAGGAGCCCCTCTTCTGAGAGGGGAATATCCGACGCGGCATTGACCAACTCTTCGATGTTCTCTTCTTTTTGAGAGCCCGCAATGCTGTCTTTTCCACGGTAGTACTCGATGAGCCCGCTCTGGTTTGCGTAGTTGGCGATGAGTGAGCCGAGATTCCCTTGGCCGTTCGCCTCCGCCATGCCTCGGGTGAGGGAGTCCCTCGCGGTAGAAATGAGGCGTACAAAATCTCGGATTCCCTCTTTACCTTTTCCATGTACTTCCTTTTCGGCCCACAGTGAGGCTTCGAGCAAATCGGTACCACCATCTATGGCTGCAGTAACGATTCTATCGATGGAAGTCGCGCCAATGCCGCGCGATGGTTTATTCACAATGCGTTTGAACGAGATCTCGTCTCTCGGATTCGCCAGGAACGCGAGGAATGCGAGCATATCTTTGATCTCTTCGCGCTCATAGAAACGTAACGCGCCAACGATACGGTATGGAATGTCCATCTGCGGGAAGAGTCGTTCAAAGCCGAGCGACTGCGCGTTTGTCCGGTAAAGTATCGCGATGTCGCGCCACCGACCGCCTGCCATAATGTGTTGTCTGGCGACGCGGGCGCAGTACTCGATCTCCTGATCCTGATCGTCGAGAATCGCCACCACTGGCTTAAGGCCCCCTGCTCTTGTCGCGAGAAGATTTTTGCCGAGGCGGTTCTCGTTGTGCACCACGACACTGTGTGCGAGGTCGAGTATCCCCTGGCGCGACCTGTAGTTGCGCTCGAGCCTGATGAGCTTTGTCTCCGGAAAAACTTTCTGGAAATTGAGGATGTTCCGTACCTCGGCACCTCTGAAGCGGTAGATCGACTGATCGTCGTCGCCAACCACGCAGAGCATCGATTCTGGGCCTGCGAGCTGCTGCAGGAGGCGGAACTGGGCGACATTGGAGTCTTGATACTCATCCACAAGGATCACTTTGAAACGCTGGCGACTGCGCGTGCGGATTGCCTCATCTTTTTCAAGGAGAAGTGTCGGCATGAGTATGAGATCGCCGAAATCGACATTGCCGGTCGCGCGGAGCCGCTCCTCGTACGCCGCGTAGATGCGTCTGAATTCAGGGTGATTGCTAATGAAGTTGAGGTTGGGCGCATCGGGCGCGAGACAGTAATCCTTTGCCTTCGCGATGAGAAATGCGTAGTCGCTGCAGTCGCGCTTTGAAAAGCTCGGGAAAATCGAGTGGACGAGTTCTGTGGAATCGTCGTCGTCGTAAATCGTAAAGCTGCTTTTGAGGTTAAAAGCCTGCGCATTTCTCCGCATGAACCATGCGCCGAAGGAGTGGAAGGTGCGCATAATTGCGCGTTCGCAGGCTGGTTCAATTCCCATCGCGCGCTCGCGCATCTCGAGGGCGGCCTTGTTTGTAAAGGTCACCGCAAGAATCGATTCGGGGAATATATGTTTCTCGCGCACGAGGTAGGCAATTTTACTCGTAATGACACGGGTCTTACCGGTGCCCGCTCCTGCCAGAATGAGAAGACGGCTGCCATCATAGCGCACTGCCTCGAGCTGTTCGGGGTTGAGACCCTGCAGGTAGTCGGGAAGATGTTCTTGTGTCATGGCCCCGGAGTATACTCCAGAACCGCGTTGAAATCGACTCCGTTCACGGAGACGATGCGAGCGCGGACAACCGTTCCGGGCACAAGTTTCGCATGGATAAGCGTAACACCATCGACTTCTGGAGCCTGCATCCAGCCGC
Organism: Leptospira biflexa; assembly: GCA_020721875.1. Classification (GTDB taxonomy): domain Bacteria; phylum Spirochaetota; class Spirochaetia; order Treponematales; family Rectinemataceae; genus Rectinema. The sequence goes on along the minus strand of DYLX01000002.1, from coordinate 85,998 downwards.
GGGCTATGGAGAGTTCGTCGTGGAGGAAGGTTTCTTCGACGACAAACCAATCTTCCATGCCCACAAAGCGCGTCAGTCTCTCCGAGGTTATGGCTGTCTGCGCCTCTTCAACCGCTGCTTTTCGAGCGCGGGCGATCGCTTTGGTCACGCGCGGTTTCATATCGTATGCTGGGGTGTTCTCCTCACGGGAGTAGGCGAAGACTCCGAGCCAATCTAGGGCAGCGTCGCGCTGGAATTTCAGCAGTGTCTGAAAATCCTCCTCGCTTTCACCAGGAAAACCCACGAGGAAAGTCGAGCGTATCATTGCCTCGGGCAGTTCTCTGCGTATATTTGAAATAAGCTCGAGATAGGCCTTAGGCGACCCGTGGCGGTTCATACGTGCGAGGATGGCAGAAGAGGCATGCTGGAAGGGCAGGTCGAAATAGGGCGCGATTTTTGATCCACGTCGGATGATGGGAAGAATTTCCTCAGGGAAGTGATCGGGGTGAATGTAGAGCACCCGTACGCGGAAATCTCCTTCGAGCACGTCGAGCTGTTCAAGAAGCTCTGGAAGAAGGCAGCGCCCCACACGATCTTTCCCGAAATTGCCAAGATCTTGGCCGATGAGCACAAGCTCATACACCCCGCGTGCGATCAGTTCTCTCGCCTCCGCCACCACATCGTCGATGGACCTCGAGCGCAGCTCCCCGCGGATAAGGGGAATTGCGCAATAGGCGCAGTGGTTCGAACAACCCTCGGTGATCTTGAGGTGCGCGGTGCCGGGGAAATCGAAGAGGGTCTTCCGTGAGTAATAAGTTTCTGGCATAGTGCGGCTCTGGGCGGGCGCAAATACTATTCTTTCGCCGCGATATATCGCGTGCACAGCCTCGGGGATCGCGGACAGCTCCGCGTTGCCGAGAATACCATCCGCCTCAGGGAAATCGTCCGCGAATGCCTTCGCGTAGCGCTGCGAGAGACAGCCCGCCGCAATAATTTTTTTGTCGGGCCATCGCGACTTCGCATCTACAATCGCGCCGATCGATTCCTTTTTTGCGTCCTCGATAAAGCCGCAGGTGTTGATGATAATGATGTCCGCGGAATCCGGCGTTTCGGCGTCGGAGAATCCCGCGTTGGTGAGCCGCGCAGCGATCTCCTCGCCATCGACCTGATTTTTCGCGCAGCCATGTTGGTCTATATAGAATGTTGGCATGAGTGCATCCCTATTATGCGTGTGTGTACACGGAACTTCAGTCGAGCGACTCTGCAACGACCGCCCAGCCGCCCTGGGCATTCGACCAAAAAAGGCGCTTCACCGCGATTTCTCCCGCGCCCCCCATCACAAGTTCCTTCGATTTGCCTGCCGACTGAAATACATTTACTTTAACGGCTTGGGCATTCGCGGTCCAGAACGTGATGCTGTTCGACGCGTTGATGGTGATCGACTCACCCTTTTTGTAGTATTTTTCTACCCATTCCTTCTTGTCCGCCTCGTAGCGGAAGAATACGGGGGCCATAAAGTTCACGTTGACATAGAAGGGGTGTGCAGCTCCAGAACTTCTGAAGAGCACTTCTGGAGTGTTTTTAACCTCTCCGGGCTGAGCTGAAGTAGCCTGAGCACTCTGATCCTTCTGTGTATCCGCTGCGATGGTGATGTCGCCCGGCTGATCCGAGCTGGAGAGGGCGGCCTTGAAGTCGAATTTAACGCGTACACCGTTCTGCGGCTCATTCGGAGCATAATCCAGGATGGATGCAGTGAGGCGTTCGCGCTCCGAGGATGGATTGATCACCACTTCCTCGTTGAGCCCCGCGCTCAAGGGGCCGAAAGGCGTGTCGAAAGTCACCGTATCCTTGATGGAACTGAGTGTTACCGACACAAAATCAGTGCCGAGCGGAAGAAAGACCTTGTCCTGAGGGTAGAGTCGCTGCTCGTAAGGAAGCCCCTCCACGCGGTATTCAGCGGGATCTCGGGTCGATTTGTGGTGAATCTTGAGCAATGGAAGAATGCTAACCGCCGCGATAATCATCACGATCACGACGAGGGCGAGAGGAATGAATCTTCCCACTTGAGTGTGGGCTATCGTTTCACGCGAAAAACGCGATATACCTTGCGGCATCACGGGGGCCTTGGTTTCGGCGGGAGACTTGGGTTCGGGCGATTTCTCCTCTGCGGACTGCTTTACCTTCATGCGGGTGGTTGGAATGTGCGCCACACTCTGGTCCTCGCCTTGTGAGGCTGTCTCCTGAGACTGCGCTGTTACCGGCACATCCTGTTTGGGCTCTTTTTTTTGTGGTCTTTTGCGGGGTTGAGGCTTTTTCCGTGATGGCCCCTCCTCGGCCGGGGGTGCGACATTTTCCTCCTCAAAGAGCGAGGCTGTCTGTACTTTCCCCTCAGGCGATGGCTGGGCGGGCACGGGCTCGATGCTTTGGGGTTCCTCTGTTGTAACCGAAAGAGGGGGTGCCTCTTGGGCTTCACCGGGTTCGGGGCTTGTCTGCGGCGGCGTTTCGACGCTGTGATAGAGCTCGATCATTTTCCTGGAATCGAGTCCAAGAAAATCGGCATAATTCCGAATGAAACCGAGCGTATACACCTCACCCGGGAAACCATCAAAGCTGTCGTTCTCGATACTCTGAAGGAAGCGCTTACTGATATTGGTCTCGTCCGCCACCTGATCGAGAGTGAGCCCTTTTCCGAGTCGAGCATCGTGAAAAATACTCCCAATCTTTCCCATCACCGCTCCCTATGCGCTGCCCGTGCGTTCACTGGAACAGGAAATTGTTGTATACGTTGGCGCTTGCCGGCGCATCGTAGACAAATTTATCGTCCGCGATTCCCTGATTCAGTCTGATGTTCTGAAAATCGAAAGTAATCTTATCGTTCGAAACAGTCCAGCCCTCGAGCCTGCGTATGAGCATCGTATCGGCGCTCACCGAGAGGCGAATGTTTTTGTAGCCCTCAGAAACGCTCTTGCGCGAGAGCATGAGGCGGTACACCTGCTCGCTCGAACCGGGATCGAGCGCCTCGGGGCTCGGATTGTGCTCCCACCCAATCGTATAGTTTCGGCGGAGCAGCGAGAGACCCTCTTTTGAGGCGAGTGCCGCCGCGCCCATCGAGACTCCATGGTCTCCCGCGTCCTGACGCAGCACTGCCCTGTACTGAGGGAGGTATACGAGGAGCGTCTTTCCATCGAACACGATGACCTGATCGGCTGGCTGGGTAAAATCGATCCTGAGCAGCGAAGGTGACTTAAAGAGTAGTGTGCCGAACATCGGCTGCTTCGCCGCAGAAATCTGCACCGAAGCCTGGTAATCGGCCACCGAGGCGTACTTATCGGCGAGTTGGACAAAGAACTGATCGGCGGTCATCAGAGTCTGTGCCTGGACGGATACAAGTGCAAAGACGCAGAGCAATACCAGCGCGATAAAGGCGATTTTAATTCTTTTCACGAATGTCGCTCCAATTGAAGGGTAATAGGGGGCATGTCCGTGATCGCCGGCGGTCCGAAGTACTGGATGCTGCCCGGAATGCGATAGTCCGACGACAGGGCCCACGCCTCGCGCGCCTCAGAAAATGCCTTAAAAGGTTTGCCTTCAAGCTCGACGAGCGCCTTCTTGATGACGGGTTTGTCCTTTCCGTGTCGGTGCTCGAGGTTCATCAGGGAAACAATCGGAATGCCGCCCGGTAACCAGTCCTTCGCGGGCGCAGCAAGATTCCGGATTGCTGCGATGTAGCCTGAGAGACCGTGCAGAATCAAGAGGCAGGCGTCGTACCCCAGCGAATAGCAGTAATCCGCATCGAAGTTCGAGGGGAAGGCGCATCTTCCCTCATACCCGAAGAAGTGGGTCTGATAGTCGAATTTGCCTTTATATTCGCCCTTATCCGCCATCTTGCGGAGCCGCCGCGCGGTCATTTCGACAAGCAATTTTTCGGTTTCGATTCTCGAGACCTGCACGTTGCCATGAGGATCCCTGTCCCAGCAGAGCTGCGCTTGAATCGCCTCCGGAAGGCTTGAGAAAAGAGTGGCACTCGTCGGGCCGAGATGCGACGCGATAAACGAGCGCTGGGCTTCGCCCCTCGAGAGTGTTTCGTATGAGGCGCCCGCAGCCGCGATAATATCATTGATCTCCGCGATGAGAAGTTTCATCTCAGGTATGAACTCGATGAGACCCTCCGGAACGATGACGATGCCGAAGTTCTCGCCCTTTGCGGCGCGCGCGGCGATCGTGCCCGCGATTAGGTCGACGATGGAGGAGAGGCTCATCTGTTTCGCTTCGATTTCTTCGGAGATGAGGGTGACATTTGGCCTTGTTAAAAAGGCGCACTCAAGCGCGATGTGCGAGGCTGAACGCCCCATCAGCTTGATAAAGTGCCAGTACTTACGCCCGGAGGCTGCATCGCGGCAGATGTTGCCGATCAGTTCGGCGTACACTTTCGTAGCGGTATCGAAACCGAACGAAGACTCGATCCATTCGTTCTTGAGGTCGCCGTCGATAGTTTTCGGGACGCCGACTACCGTAATCGCCGCGCCGCGCTGCCTGAAATATTCGGAGAGCATCGCCGCATTCGTGTTGGAGTCGTCGCCGCCGACAACCACAAGGGCGTCCAAGGCGAGTTTCTTGGCATTTTCAAACGATTTTTCGAGCTGCTCCTGCGTCTCGATCTTGGTCCTCCCGGAACCGATCATGTCAAAACCGCCCGTATTGCGGTATCGATCTACAATCTCCGAGCTGAGTTCGATATACTTGCCATCGATAAGCCCCGAGGGCCCACCTTTGAAGCCAAGGAGGGTCGAGTGCGGGTGCGCTTTCTTTAAAGCATCAAAGAGCCCTGCAATCACATTGTGGCCGCCCGCGGCGGGTCCTCCGGAGAGGATCACGCCCACGGTGAGAGGATTCGTCTTGAGGGGTTTCTGGGATGCGACGAATTGAACGGCAGGTTTGCCATAACTGGCAGGGAAGGCGTTTTTCAGCGCCTCACGGTCCTTTTTAGGCTCGACCACGGCGGTCGCTCGAGGCTCGATATTCACAATTGATTCGAGAAAAATCTCCGGTACTTTGGGAACATAGGCGTAGCGGGCCGCGTGGAGTGGGGAAAGCTCGATCATGGACATTACCTCTCTGGGTGAATTTCGTAGATATTTTACTGTTTTGGCGATACATTGAAAAGAGCACCTTCGCGCGCATAAATCCACAATTATTATAATGAGGAGACTTTGAACTTTAAACGAGGCTCGTGGGTGCCGATACTTACATTGGGACGCTGTATGGCAAGACGCATCATCATCGCATCGATACTGCTCGCAATTTTACTCGGCACGCCCCTCGCAGTCTGCGGGGCTGAACAGGAGTATCACGTCATCCAAACAGGAGAGACGCTCTATTCCATCGCAAAGAGCTACTCCATTCCGTATGAAGTACTTGCGAATATCAACGGCATCACCGATCCTTCGAAGATTCGTCCAGGTATCGTGCTGCTCATTCCCCAGGTACATGTCGTGGGCAAGGGCGAAACCTATTATGGAATCGCGAAAAAATATGATATTTCAATCCAGTCGCTGAAAGTGGCAAACAACCTCGCGGACTCGTATGTGCTCCGCGTAGGCGATGTGCTCATCATTCCCGAACAGAGCAATAGTTCGACTGCAGTTGCCCAATCGCTTCCTGCAAGCTCAGCACCAGCGCAGCAATCCACGTCTGTCACGCCCCCGGCCAGCGCTCCGTCCGCCACTTTACCCACTATTCAGTCTTCCTCCGCGCCAGCTATCGCGACGGCACCAAAGAGTGCTACACCACCAGCTCAACCAAGCGGCGCTCAGCCAATCGCATCAGAGAAACCGCAGGCTCAACCAGGGGCAAGCCTACCATTGGTGCCAACTACGGTGCAGCCTGCACCAGCAAGCTCCGCGCAGCCCGGCGGGCCCGCAAGCCTGCCCGTAGCGCAAGCCACCGC
>DYLX01000002.1:17049-79972 GCA_020721875.1 Leptospira biflexa | reverse complement strand
CAAGCTCCGCGCAGCCCGGCGGGCCCGCAAGCCTGCCCGTAGCGCAAGCCACCGCGCAGCCTGCACCGACAAGCCCACCCTCGGCTCCAGGCATAGCGCAGCCTGCGGCGCCGACTACTACCTCAAGCACGAGTGTTCCTCCACCCACCAAGGCCGCGCAGAGCACTGAAAAGACCGAAGGACAGAATAAGAGCGCCGCACGCGTCACCGATGCGCTCATCACCTGGCCTGTGGAAGGAAAGGGCCATTACATGAGTGGGAAGCTCGAGGGCATCATGTTCCAGACTAAGCGAGGGGCGAGCGTGCAGGCTGTTGCGTCGGGAACTGTCGTATCCGCGGGGCCATCCCGAGGTTTTGGGCAGGTTGTTTTTGTTCAGTCCAAATCGGGCTTTGTGTATGTCTATGGAGGAAATGAATCCCTACTCGTCAAGACCGGAGACAGCATCGCGCCCGGCAAGACAATCGCCACGGTGGGAGTCGATTCAAAAGATGGGAATCCCACTGCGTATTTCTTCGTATTCCGCAACGGCCAGCCTGTCGATCCGTCGCTCGCGCCTCGCGAATAGCTGGTTTTTCGCCACTTGCGTTCTGGCTCTACCTATAGTAGCATTATCAATATTTCGAAGTTGGCATATAATAAGGATAGAGCATGAGCGAAAAGGCAGACTGGAGCACCGGGAGTAGTGCCAGCCGGCCCGTAAAGAATAGTCTCGGTGAAGACGACCTTAATGAAATCGACCCGCTCAGTCTATATCTGCATCAAATTTCGAAATACGCGCTTCTCAGCGCAGATCAAGAACGGGAACTCGGCGCGAAACTCGATGGATTAAATTTAAAAATCAAAGAGATAAACGCGCTCCTCCTCAAAGACGCCCAAAACACACAACTTAAAAATGAACTCGACAAGGTACGTTCAGAGCAGCGAGGCACGAGAGAGTTACTCATTACCTCGAACCTTCGCCTCGTCGTTTCGATCGCAAAAGGCTATCAGATGCGCGGCGTAAACCTCCTTGATCTTATCGATGAGGGAAATATCGGCCTCATCGAGGCGGTGAATCGCTTCGACTACCGTCGGGGCTACCGCTTTTCAACCTATGCGAGCTGGTGGATTCGGCAGGCTATCATCAAATGTCTCGTTGACCAGAGCCGCGTCATTCGACTTCCCATTCACATGCTGAACACAATTCGGCGCTGCTATGTATCCGCGAAACAGCTTGTGCAAGAGCTTGGGCGGGACCCGAATTCTTCTGAAGTGGCCGAAAAAGCAGGTATGACAAAAAGCAAAGTAGAGAGCGCAATGCAATTCGCGGTAGGCGCTTCGAGTCTCGACATGAGTCCCGAGGAAGACAAGGGTGGAAGTCTCATCGATAGTATTCGCGACGAAAAATCGCTCGATCCATTCAGCCACGCCTTTACCGTAACGATGCAGGAGCTGCTCAAGTATATCATGTGCTCGCTCTCTGAGCGCGAGCAGATCGTCCTGCAGTTGCGCTATGGCCTTAATGGCGAAGGTCCCAAGACGCTCGAGGAGACAGGGCGGGCGCTGGGCATCACGCGCGAGCGTGTCCGGCAGATTCAAGAGCAGGCTCTCGAAAAGATCAAACAACGCCAGGAACTCTCGGACTGCGCCCTATAATTTTGCGACATCAATTTTACAGTGCCCGCGACCGAACTCACCCTATACCTCCTCACCATATACCTCTCATTCAAAACTAACGACCTACTCAAGAGCTGTTCCGCACAGTAAAAAAAGCGGCCCACGCGACGGTTCAGAACCGTCGGTGAGCCGCCCGCATTCTCAGCGTAAACGCGCGCTTATTTCCCCGAGATCAGTTGCGCGATGTCCTGGAATCCCTTAGCCTGCGCGAGGTCGAAGGGAGTTTCGCCTCTTCTGTTGGTTGCTTTGGTATCGGCGCCCAACGATATCAATTCGGAGACGATGTCCTTCTTGTTAGCGCGTACCGCATAGTGAAGCAAAGTTTCGCCGATGAAGTCGGAGCTGTTCACGCCCGCTGCGGAGAACACTTTCATGCGCGCGCCAGAATCCATTGCGAATGTGAGCGAGAGCGGCGACACATTGTCTGCGTTCGAGACGAAGAGCGACGAACCCGCGCCGAGGAGGAGCACCGCGGTGTTGAGGTCGCCATTCCTCAGCGCGATCATGAGCGGCGTATCGCCTTTTGCGTTGCGCGCGTTTGGATTCGCCCCGCTCTTGATCGCCATGGCGAGTGCATCCGGCCCAGCGTTTGAGTTCACAAGAATATGAAGCGCGCAGTCGCCGTTTGAATCAGGTTTATTGATCAGGGCTGCAGTGTAGAACTCAGCGGTAATCTGATGATTCTTAAGGAGTGAGAGTCTGAATGGCGAGAGCCCACGTGCGTTGAGCGCGTGCATGTCGGCGTTGTTCGCGAGCAGAAGCCGCATCACCGAAACATGGTCTCCGCTCACTGCCTGGTAGAGCGGGGTGGAGCCGGAGTTGTCTCTCGTGTCGACGAGCGCATTCGATTTCAAGAGCTCATTCGCTGCGTTGTAGGCTCCGTTCGCCGCCGCGGTGGAGAGAGGCGTGAATCCCCGGTTGTCTTGTATTTCGGTATTTCCGCCGTTGGAGACAAGGAGCTTGATGATCGCGGCGTTATCCTTAAGGCTTGCCTGATGCATCGCGGTTTCGCCTGAGTAATTCTGGTTGTTCACAGGCGAGCCTGCGCTTACAAGCATTTCGGTCGCCTGAGCCGCATCCGCGAGCACTGCGCTCTGAAGGGGAATGTCGCCCTTGATGTCCGCGGCTTTGAGTGAAGAGCCCGCGCTCACGAGGTAGGTGATCGCGTGGGTCGCGTTATATTTCGCGGCGGTGTGAAGCGGTGTTTCCTTCGCGTTGTTGAGCACATTGAGTCTCGCACCCTTCGAGATAAGGTAGGCGATTCCGTCCGGCAAATCCTTCCTCGCGGCGTGGTGAACCACCGAGTCGCCATTCGCGTCGAGCGCTTCAATGACATTGGGCTTGAAAAACCACTCAAGCGGACTCGGCTTTGCGGTGAGGGCGAGGAAGAGCGGGTTCTCCTGCTTCGCATTGTATTGGAAAATATCAGCATTCGCGTCGAGGAGCACAATACCCTGCTCGGCGAAGTTTTTTCGCACCGCGATGTGGAGCGCACTGTCCTGTGCCTTGTTCCGCGCATTGGGATCGGCGCCCTTCGAGAGTATGAGCTTGAGCACATTGGCCGGTGCCTTCAAGGAAACCGCAGTCATGAGCACACTGTTCGAGTTGTCGTCGCTCTGGTTGGCGTTTGAGGGTAACACGATATTGTCGACGGCGATGTACCCCTTGGCAAGGGCGATCTTAAGCGCATTCTCGCCTGCCTGGTTCATCTTGAAAATATCCGCTTTCGCGTCGATCAGCGATTTTGCGTACTCATAGTGCTCAGTGCGCGCGCAGAGAATGAGCGGCGTGTCGCCATTCTGATTCTGTGCGTTCACGGGCGCGCCGGCTTGGATCAGTGTGTCGACAATTTCAGGAGCGTAGAACTGCATTACAGCTTTGTGCAGCGGCGTATTGCCTTGGCTGTCCATAAGCGCGGGATTCGCCTTGAAACTGAGGAGGAGCTTTACCATCTCAAGTCTGCGGGCGGGTGGTACCGTGAGGTGGAGCGGGGTGCTCTGCGTGGCGTCGAGGATGTTAGGGTTTGCATTCATCGAGAGGAGGAGCTTGGCACCCTCCACGTAACCCGCTTTCACCGCGAGATGGAGCGGGGCATCCCCATTCAGATTTTTGAGATCGGGATCGGCGTTATTGAGGAGAAGGTAGAGCGCGAACCCGTATTGATAGCGCGAAATAGCCTCGTGGAGCGGCGTATTTCCGTTTACAAAACGGACCGCGTTGTAATCGGGCGCGCGCACGGTGACGGCAAACCATGAGAATTCGGGGAAGGATGGATTGGCGCCCTTGAGGATAAGTTTTTCGGCAATCTGCGCGGCCTCGAGTTTGTCGGGGTAAAGGAGCACGAGATCGAGCGCGGTTCGATCAGCCTTATCTTTGATTTGCACCGAAGCACCCTTCGAGAGAAGGAGGTCGACGGCCTTTGGCATAAGCGCGTCCGCCGCGTAGTGGAGGATAGTTCTCCCATCAGGGCTCGTCGAATTGATGTTCTTCGAATTGAACATCGCATCGAGGATGCCATTGTCTGCCTGCAGCGCTACCTGTGCGGGAGAAGTACCGCCGACATCAGTGGAGAATGGATCAGCACCTCGATCAACGAGCATTTTAACCATGGCGGATTGCTTTCGGTCGACCGCGTATCGCAGCGCAGTTTTTCCTGAGAGGTCTTTATTATCCGGTTTAGCCCCGAGCACAATGAGTATCTCGGCAATCTGGGCATCACCGCGGATCACCGCATAGTGGAGCGGATAGAGCCCCTGGCTATCGGCTTTGTTCAGCTGTTCCTGGTTCGAATAAAATTTTCGGATGCCTTCGAGGTCTCCCTTGATAACGAGGTCGCTGAGCGTGACCTCTTTGTTGGAGGCGGGTGATGTCGCGCAACTCGCAAGCATGAATGTGGCGAGAATCAGGAAACTGAGTGCTTTGAAGATGTTCTTGTTTCGGATTTGCATCGGTTATAACTCTCCATTCTTAGTATCGGCATGTTTAGGAAAAAGGCTCAGTCATCTCAATCTATATCGCAAAAGAACCTTGATTTCATGCAGCTGTCTTGTGCACTCTAAGGGAAATATGATTCCATATATCCGAAGGTTTCAATTTACCAGAATGGAGCATGCCATGATAATCGGTTCATTCATGCCGAAGCGCTCAGTTTGGGCGCCGGCCATTGCGCAATTAAGGGAAGAGTTTCCAGAACACACCTGGCTCGAAGGTCTTAGTGAAGATTCTCCCGAACTCGACACGCTCGATATCATTCTCGGCGGGCGCGTGCCCCCGAGCGTATTTTTGAAAACCAAGAGACTCAAGGCTCTCTTTCAACCATTTACAGGCGTGAACCACCTCCCCTCGGAAATCCTCATCGCTCAGGGCGTGCAGGTCTATAACGTGCACTCGAACGCCTTCGATGTGGCTGAACGGGCGCTTGCCATGACGCTGGCATTCTATGCCAGGATCATCGAATTTCACAATGATTTGAAAAATGATATCTGGCACGGTTTCTGGGTTGGAAAGGGCGCCGAAGACAACTGGGACAGTATCTATGGACGGACCTGCGCGATTCTAGGGACAGGTGCGATCGGTCAGGCACTTGCCGGGCTCCTCAAGGCTTTCCACTGTCAGGTGTACGGTTGGCATAAGTCTGCCGGTGGCGAAATTCCTGAACACTTCGATGCTCTTGTGCCGACCATGGCTGAAGCCATCGACGCAGCCGAAATAGTGTACATCGCGCTGCCAGGCACCGCTGAAACTGAGAATCTCCTCTCAAGAGAGATTCTCATGGGCATGAGAGGGAAATTTCTAGTCAATGTGGGGCGCGGTGCCATTGTGAACGAGGAAGGTCTCTACGACGCGCTCTCTCAGGGGGTATTAAAGGGCGCGGCAATCGACACCTGGTACAATTATCCGAAGGATGGCGATGTGGTGGGGGCGCCATCACGCTATTCCATCAACAAACTGCCGAATGTTATTGTGTCGCCCCATGTAGGGGGTTCCACGAATCAGGCCACGCGGAAGTCTGTAGACACGACACTGCAAAATATCAGAGCTTATTTGAAGACCGGAAAAGGAATCTGGCTTGCAGACCTCAGGAAGATGTACTAGAAGAAGATGTACTAAAGCAGCCGCAAGCTTGAGCGTCGCGTGCAAAAAATCCGCTAAGACTGGCATGCGCAGATATAGTGTGCGTTCGTACACGCGTCGGTCTAGAAGAGGCCATCCGACGCTTCGATCAGCATGTGTGGGAAGTCGGCGTATATCGAGATTAGCTCATAGAGGCGGTCGAAGGGCAGGGACTGCTTGTCGAAGATGACATAGGGCAGGAGTTCTGCGAGTCTGTCGGCATTGTAACCTCCCTTGCCGTTCAGCACGACCATGGTCTCCATGTCCTGAGCTTCTTCGAGGGCACGGTATGCAAGCGTAAAATTTCTCGTTGCGAAAAACATGCGCGTGTGGTAACTCGTCTGAGGATCGGGCGAGAAAGAGTTCGCGAGCTCGTAGTAGTGCTCTGGGTTCAGAAACGCATCGCGTATCCGCTCGACAAGCTTCTCCGAAGGAATGCGCGTTTCGCTTGTCAGCACAATCTGGTAGAGCGTGTAAGGATTATCCTTGCGCAAGTCGCGCGCAGCCCTAACGATTCGCGCGAGAATTTCAGGGTCGTCAGAATCGATGAGAAGCGTGATCGAACTGGAAAGTTTTTCGGGGTTGAGCCGCATCCAGTCGATATTCTCGGGCTTTCTTGTATCGATGAACGAAACGAATCCCTCTTTGAAGAGTTGGAAGTGTGGGGCAGGCGGCATCGCCCATTCAACATCGAAACTTTCCTCGAAGGCCGCGATCGAGTCGACCATATCATCGTAGGAAATCCAGTGTGTGCTCGTCACGAGGTAGGGGGGAATCTCCATAGAACTCATGCCGAATTCATCGCTGCGCTCGCGAAGCTCGGTGCCGGGGAGCAGGGAGAGAGGGTAGAGCTCAGCTTCCTGTCCGAGGCCCTGCATTCCGAGAAAATCGAAGGTTTCGATGACCTGCTCGTAACCATCGTAGGGGAGACCTAAAATCAGTCCAGTTTTTATAACGATCTTCTGTTTCTGCAACAGTTCGGCACCGCGCTCGAATGCTTTTCTGTCAAAGGTTCTGTGCACCGCCTCAAGCGCTTTAGCGTTCGTGGTCTGGAGTCCAACCTCCACCGATGCTACGCCGGCTTCCTTGAGTAGGCCTGCGATCTCTTCAGTGATGCCTTCAAGTCTGAGTTCCGTGTGGATCGTGGTGTTTAAGCGGTTGGCGAAGGCGATATCCCGGAGGCGGCCTGCGAAGTCGGAACCACTCTGGAAGTTCGGGTCCATGATGTATACTTCGGGGACATCCGCCGCAGCGGCAGCGCGGATTACTTCCAGCGATTGCTGGTGCGGGAATCGGCGGATGTTCTTGTAGTTCTTTCCGTAGTAACAATAGGAGCACTTAGCACTGCAGCCGCGCATCGTCTCGAGGTGTACTTGCATATTTGGATCAAAACGAAGCGCGCCCGTCAGGTAGGGGTTGGGAAGCTTTTCGAGGTCGAGGGGATCCTCTGCGCGGTAGGACTGAGCAACGGGTCGGTGCTGGATCACATCTTGGAGCAAGTCCGCGAACGCCTGTTCACCTTCACCAAAGACGAGGCTGTGGAAAGGCGAGCGCACGGTGATCGGCATGCCCTCAACGACTTCGGGGCCGCCCGCGACGAGCCTTGCTCGCGGCAAGAGTGAAGCGAGCCTCTGGGCGATGAACGTGCTGCGCTCAAGGTTCCAGGAGTACAAAGTGAAGGCGATCACGTCGGGCTCATGGCCTACGATCGAGGCGATAATCGAGGCGTCTGATCCGTAATTGGCAATTGCAGCGTCGAGAATGGACCACTCTCGGCGCGAAATGATGCCCTTCGATTCGGCGTATGAGGCGAGGTAGCCCGCGGCGAGCGGAATATTAGCGGGAGCCGAACTCCAGTCTGGAGTCTGAGTCGGCAATTGTACAAAAAGCAGTTTCATATCTGTTCCACTCACTTATCGTCCACAGTGCGCACCATGTTTGGCATTCCGTGCGTAAAATTGGATCAAATCTTTGTTGGGAAAATCAGGAAATGCGCTCTCCCAGGAACCTCTCAAGGTCGGCATGGTGAGCGCGCGGGTGAGCATCGCAAGGTACAACGGACGGGGTACATCGATTCCACCCATCAATTCGAGGTAGGGAGTGTACACCTGGCAGTCGATGAATTCGAAGCCCCGCGAGAAAAGCTCGACCGCGAGTGATAAAAAGCCGACCTTCGAAGCGTTGCTTTCGAGGCTGAACATCGATTCTCCGAAGAAGGCCGCGCCAAGGCTTACTCCATAGAGCCCTCCCACGAGCCTTCCTTCTTTCCATACCTCCACCGAGTGGGCGAATCCCTCGTGGTGGAGTTCTTTGTAGCCTTTTACGAGCTCGGGAAAAATCCAGGTACCAAGTTGACCTTCGCGGGGTATCTGCGCGCAGTTCGCGATCACCTCGGGAAAGGCTCTATCGAGTGTGATAGAGTAGGCTGAATGAGGTCGTAGCACTTTACGGATGGCCTTTTCCGCCGACTCTGCAATGTGTAGCCGGCTCTTTGGAATGATAAAGCGTGGATTGGGGCTGCACCACCTGAGGAGTCGTGGATTCGAGGGCCAGGGGAATATGCCCTGACGGTAGGCCGAGAGCAGCACCCCTGGTGATAGACTGCCACCGTAGCAAACCACTCCATCGCTTGTGGCGAGAGCTGCAGGTGGAAACGAGAAGTTCTCATCTGCTCCGAGGTGCTCTGGTGTTATGATGAACCGCATTCAGTTGCCCTGTAGCACAGGCTCCTCGGCGTGAATGTCGAAGACGATTTTGTCGTTCTCGAGGCGTGCGGCAGCATTGCCGCCGTGCTCAAGCCGGCCAAAGAGCACTTCGTCCACAAAGACAGTCTTTATCTGATCCTCGACGAGCCGATTGATATTTCTGGCACCGAATTCACGCGAGTATCCGCGCTCGGCAAGATAGTGGATCACCTCTTCAGACACAGTAAGTGTGACACGCTTCTCCGCGAGCTGAGTCGAGAATTCATCGATGGATTTCTTGACAATGCGCTCGATGATGTCCATCGAGAGGTTTCCGAAGTGCACCACCGCGTCGAGTCTGTTGCGGAACTCCGGAGAAAACGCGCGCTCGACCGCCTCATCGAGGGCAGAGGTGCTCACCTGCTGATCTCCAAAGCCGATGAGGGGCTTGCCGATGTCACGCGCGCCCGCGTTGCTGGTCATGATGAGGATTACATTGCGGAAGTCGGCTTTTCGACCCTGATTGTCGGTGAGGGTCGCGTAATCCATGATCTGAAGTAAAATATTGTAGATATCGGGGTGTGCCTTCTCGATCTCATCGAGAAGCACTACGGCATTTGGCGTTTTGCGGATCGCGTCAGTGAGGAGGCCGCCCTCCTCATAGCCCACATAGCCCGGAGGCGAGCCGATGAGACGCGATACCGTGTGTTTCTCCTGATACTCGCTCATGTCGAAACGGTGCAGCGCGATGCCGAGGTGCTTCGAGAGCTGACGAGCAAGCTCGGTCTTGCCGACGCCCGTCGGGCCCACAAACAGGAAGTTCGCGATGGGTTTGTCGGGGGCTCTGAATCCAGCACGAGAGCGTTTCACCGCCTTCACCACTGTCTCGATAGCGGGGTTCTGACCGAAGACTTCCTGTTTGAGTGAGTTCTCCAGCGTGGCGAGCCTGTCTTTTTCCGAAGATGTCACCGTACGCTCGGGTATCCGCGCGATCTTCGCAATCACCACCTCGATGTCGTGGGGGCTTATATCGATCGTCTTGATGTCTTCCTTCTGGTTCTCTTTATAGGCGCGGATACGCGCGAGGGCGCCCGCCTCATCGATTACGTCGATGGCTTTGTCGGGCAGCTTGCGTTCGGTGATAAACTGAGCTGCGAGCTTCGCGGCGATCTCGAGGGTCTCATCGCTGTAGCGGACATCGTGATACTCTTCGTACTTCGATCTAAGACCCTTGAGGATTTCGACGGTTTCGGGAATAGTCGGTTCGACGATGTCGATTTTCTGGAAGCGCCGCGAAAGCGCGCGATCCTTCTCGAATATCTTGTTGTACTCATCGTAGGTGGTCGAACCGATGCAGCGGAGCTTGCCGGAGGTCAGGGCAGGCTTAAGAAGATTCGATGCATCGAGCGTGCTACCCGTCACGGCGCCGGCGCCGACGATCGTGTGGATCTCGTCGATGAAGAGGATCGCCTTCTCCTTCTTAAGGAGCATATCGATAACTTTTTTAACCCGCTCCTCGAAATCGCCTCTGAACTTGGTACCCGCGAGGAGCGATCCCATGTCGAGCGACCAAATTGTATAGCCCTTGAGTTTCGGGGGAACGTTATCTGAGGCGATGCGCTGGGCGAGACCCTCGGTGATGGCAGTTTTGCCGACACCGGCGTCGCCGACGTGGATCGGATTATTCTTGAGTCTACGCGAGAGAACCTGAATTGTACGCTCAATTTCAGCGTCTCGGCCGATAACGGGTTCGAGTTTGCCTGCCATTGCCATTGCGGTGAGGTCGGTTGCAAAGCGCTCGAGCGAGCCCTGGCGCTGAGCACGGCGGTCCTTGCCGCCCTCCTCGGTGCGCTCTTCGGTTTCTTCTTCGGAGAGGGCTCCCGAATCGATCTCCTCGTCGCTAATGCCATGTGAAAGCACTTCGAGCAGCTGCAGCCTCTTGATGCCGAGCTTGCGCATGAGGTAGCCGGCATACGTGCGCTCCTCGTCGTACAGCGAAACCACAAGGTCGGGAATCTGAACCTCTTCTTTCCCTGCCGACTGCGACTGCATTACGGCGCGTTCGATCACCGCCTGAAAACCTGCGCTCTGAATGGGTTCGGCATTTCGCACGATCGGCATCTTCTGCTCGAAGTACGCCTCAATGCTTCGCTTCATCTGATCGAGGTCGGCGTCGCAACTCTCGAAGATATTTCTCACCTTCTCGAAGGAGAGACTCGCAAAGAGAATATGCTCGGGCATAAGATACTCATGACTACGAAGCTTAGCTTCGTTGTAGGCAGCGTTGAATATCGCTTGCACCTCAGAACTTACTTTCATGCTTTCTCCATTGCGCAGCGGAGAGGAAAACCCCGCTGCCGGGCCATCGTGTGAACTTGCTGTGTTTTCGTGGCCGCGATGTCGTAAGGATATACTCCCGCCATACCGCGGCCCTTCCGATGAACTTCCAGGGTAAGCTTAGTGGCTTCCGGAAGGTTCTTGTGAAATACCGTCATGAGAATCGATATCACAAATTCCATTGTCGTAAAATCGTCATTGATGAGATAGACGCGATACTCATCGGGCTCTTGAACCGAGAGCTCTTCCCGATTGAGTTCCTGCGTATCCGTCTGTGATGTGACTTTCGTTCCCATACTTATAAAAAATACTCATTGCACACGACTTTAACAAGAGACATCCCCCTGGTTCTGCGGAGCAGCGACCTTTATGGTTTTTGGAGAGAATCTTCTCTAAAAATACTACACGAACCGCATGCGCTAAAGAACAGTCCTTGACATATAATTGACAAATGTGGAAAATACTAAAAAATGCATTGATGGAGAAGAGTAATCGGCACACTTCGCGCATAGAGAGGGATTCCGCGTTGCCGTGGGTGGAAGAATCCTGCCGAAGTCCGATGAAAACCACTCCGGAGCTGTCCGTGTGAACCGGCTTTGCTGCTGTTGTAATGCGGATCGCGTGCCATGCGTCAATGGCGGAGAGCGCGGCCCCTGTCGCGGGGAGCCGAAGTAAGGTGGAACCGCGGATTACCGAGAGCATTCAGCTCCACGGGATTCGTCCTTACGTGAAGCAGTTCACGTGCGGGCGTGTCTCGTGGAGCTTTTTTTTATGTCCCTTGCGCAAAAAGGAGAAGGATTATGGCGGCAGATATTGAAAGAATGCGACATTCACTGGCGCATGTCCTGGCCGAGGCGGTGCGGCACCTCTACCCTGGAACAAAATTCGGCATTGGTCCCGCGATTCAGGACGGCTTCTATTATGATTTTCTTTTCCCGCAGACAGTAACCAACGATGATCTCCCGGCGATCGAGAAGGAAATGCGTAGAATCATCGCGCAGAATCAGACTTTTTCGCGCGAAGAGCTGAGCAAGGATGAGGCAAAGGCCCTCTTTGCGGACCAGCCCTTCAAGCTCGAATTGATCGACGGCCTCGAGGATGGAACGATTTCGATCTATAGGCAAGGCGACTTTGTCGACCTTTGCCGCGGCCCCCATGTCGAGTCCACGAGAGAGCTCCGCGCCGACGCCTTTAAGCTGAAGACTGTCGCTGGGGCCTACTGGCGCGGCGACGAAGCGCGTCCTATGCTCACCCGAGTCTACGCGTACGCCTTCGCGACCAAGTCCGAACTCGAAGCGTATCTGAAGATGCTGGAAGAGGCCGAAAAACGCGACAACCGCAAGCTTGGAAAGGAGCTCGACCTCTTCTCGACCCACGAAGAGGCGGGTGCGGGGCTCATCTATTGGCACCCCAAGGGTGGGCGCTTCAGAGTTGCTCTCGAAAACTGGTGGCGCGAAGAACACTACAAGAATGGCTATGAGATACTCTTCACACCGCACATCGGCAAGAGCTGGCTTTGGGAGACTTCCGGTCACCTTGGTTTCTACAAAGAGAACATGTACTCGCCCATGAAGATCGATGAGGACGAGTATTATATCAAGCCGATGAACTGTCCCTTCCACATTATGATCTACAAGAGCCAAACCCGCTCGTACCGCGACCTACCGCTACGTTGGGCCGAGCTTGGCACCGTGTACCGCTATGAGCGCGCGGGTGCCCTGCACGGCCTCATGCGCGTGCGCGGTTTCACTCAAGATGATGCCCACATTTTCTGCACCCCGGAACAGATCGGCGACGAGATCCGCGAAGTGTTGCGTTTTTCGCTCTCCATGCACCGGGCGCTCGGATTCAAGGAAGTCAAAGCCTACCTCGCGACCAAACCAAAGGGCGACGGCGCCGTCGGCGATCCGGAGCGCTGGCATCAAGCGACTGAATCGTTGCGTGCCGCGATCGAGCAGGAAGGGCTCGCCTACGAGGTCGACGAAGGTGGCGGCGCCTTCTACGGTCCAAAGATCGACCTCAAAGTGAAGGACGCGATTGGCCGTGAGTGGCAGCTCACTACCATTCAGTTCGATTTCAACATGTCCGAGCGCTTCCAGATCGAGTACATCGATACGGATGGCCAGCGCAAGCGTCCCTACATGGTGCATCGTGCGCTCCTTGGATCCATCGAGCGCTTCTTCGGTGTCTACCTCGAGCATACTGCGGGCGCTTTCCCCGTGTGGCTGAGCCCGGAGCAGGTGGCGGTGATTCCCGTGGCGCCCGCCTTCGACGACTACGCGAAAGAGGTGACCACTGCGCTTAAGGCGAAGGGAATCCGAGCCCATGCGATGCTCTCCGAGGAACGCATGAACGCAAAGATACGCGATGCGCAGAATGAGAAGATCCCCTATATGGCAATCCTCGGTCAGCGCGAAAAAGACGAACGCACAGTATCGCTGCGCCTGCGTAGCGGAGGTCAGGAGAACGGGCTTGCGCTTGATACCTTCATCGCCCGAGTCATCGAAAAGATCGACACAAAGTCGCTCGAGGTATAAAGATTGTGCTTTTTACATCGCGTTTTTTCTGCTAAAATATGAAATAAAGGAGCTGACAATGGCAGATCTTGGAACATATTTGATGGGACTTCACCTCAAGAACCCTATAATCGTCGGTGCGAGCGGGCTCACAAACCTCCCCGAAGGCGTAGAGAAAGCCGCTCATTCTGGAGCGGGCGCGATCGTGCTCAAATCGCTCTTTGAGGAGCAGATTCTTGCGATGCTCGGGCAGGAAATGGATGGTCTCGACATCAACAGCTATCCCGACGCCGAGGCGTTCATCTCTCGAACCGCCTGGGAAGAGAGCACCGATGAGTACCTCAAGTTGATCGATGATTCTAAGAAGAGAGTGGGGGACGTTCCTCTCATCGCGAGTATCAACTGCGTAGGGCCTGGGAATTGGGCGAGTTTCGCGAAGCGAATCGAAGAGGCGGGAGCGAACGCACTGGAGCTCAATATCGCTTATGTACCATTTTCTCCACACATCTCAGGCCACGAGATTGAAAATAAGGTGCTTTCAACGGTCAAGGAAGCGCGCCAGGCGACGAAGCTCCCCATCATGGTCAAGATAGGCAGCAATTACTCGAGCCTTCCGAACCTTGTGCACGGGTTCTCGAGAGAGGGTGCGAACGCGGTGGTACTCTTTAATCGCTTTTTCAGATTCGATTTTAACTTGAATACCATGCGACTGAGCGGCGTCCAACCCTTAAGCTCAGAGAATGAGTATCACGAAAGCTTGCGCTGGGTCTCGATACTCTACAAACGCGCGGGCATTGAGCTTGTGTCCTCCACGGGAATTCACAGCGCCGAAGCTGCCATAAAATGTATCCTCGCAGGCGCAAGCGCGGTCGAAGTGTGCTCCATCATCTATCAGAAAGGATGGAAAGTCATAGGCTCCATTCTCGAAGAGATGAACTCGATTATAGAATCGATTGGCTATTCATCGCTCGACGGGTTGCAGGGCAAACTCTCTGCCATCAACGCCGAGAAACCGGAGGAGTATCTGCGCCTCCAATACATCAAAGCGCTCACGGGTATCTACTGAAAATTCATCCGCCATGCATGAAGAGAGAAGCCGCCTTCGAAAGATCGTGGCTTCTTTTTTATTGCACTCCATCTACCCTCATGATAATATGATTAAATACCGTTGCCGAGGTGCATTTAATCGGCACAATATTCCAACATGAAGCGCGCTGAAACGCGTGGAAGCGCAACAATACAAGAAGGAAGGAAACCATGAAACTCGATCTTAGCCTCGCGAATCTTACTGCCTCGCTCCCGGAGGATCTCTCGCCAGACCAGAGAGCCCGCGCACAAACTATTTTTCTAAAAACGCTTTCAGAGAAGGCTCACCGCTTCTATGGTGGTAAGATCCAGATCGCTCCCAAGGCGGGGCTCTATGGATTTAACTGGTTCAATGTGTGGTACACGCCGGGCGTGTCGAAGGTCTCGACAACGATCCGTGATGAAAACGATCAGTCGTTCTCGCTCTCGAACAGAGGCAACCTTGTTGCCGTGGTATCTGACTCCACGCGCGTGCTCGGCGATGGCGATTGCACGCCCCCGGGCGGCCTCGGAGTCATGGAAGGTAAGGCTTTTCTCATGAAATATCTCGGCGGCGTCGACGCCATCGCGCTCTGCATCAACTCGAAGGGCGCCGACGGCACACACGATCCTCAGAAAATCATCGACTTTGTGAAGATGCTCGAGCCTTCGGTGGGCGCGGTAAATCTCGAAGACATCAGCCAGCCGAACTGTTTCAAAGTCCTCGATGAGCTCAGAGAAGCCTGCGATGTGCCGGTGTGGCACGACGATGCGCAGGGCACCGCCTGTGTAACCCTTGCGGGACTCCTCAATGCCCTTGAGCTCGCGGGTAAAAAACTCAGCGACGCGAAGATCGTTCTTCTTGGTGCGGGTGCCTCCAACACCACCATCGCACGGCTCATTCTTGCCGACGGCGGTAGAGGCGAGAACATGATCATGTTCGACAGCAAGGGAGGTCTCCACAAAAACCGCAAGGACATCGAAGCCGATACGCGCTACTACCGCAAGTGGGAACTTTGCCAACAAACGAATCCGAAGTGTATCGAAACCGAGGCTGAAGCCTTGAAAGGTGCCGATGTGCTCATTGCGCTTTCCAAGCCCGGACCCGACACGGTCAAGCGCGAGTGGGTTCGTTCGATGGCCCCGAAATCCATCGTCTTCGTATGCGCCAACCCTGTTCCCGAGATTTGGCCCTATGCCGCCAAGGAGGAAGGTGCCTACATCGTCGCCACCGGCCGCGGCGACTTCCCGAACCAAGTCAACAATTCGATCTGCTTTCCGGGACTCCTCAAAGGCGCTCTCCTCGTGCGCGCGCGCAAGATCACCGACAACATGGCAATTCGCTGCGCCCACTCCATCGCGGATTTCGCGAAATCGCGCGGCATAAGCCAGGACAACATTATCGCCACCATGGAAGAGACTGAGGTTTTCGCTCGCGAGGCGGCCGACGTGGCCGTCGCCGCCATCGAAGAAGGCGTGGCCCGTGTTCCCGACACCTGGGAGCATATTTATACGAAGGCGAAGGAAGATATTCTCTCCGCCCGTGCGCTCACGAAGGACCTCATGGATGATGGGCACATTCCGCAGATTCCCGAGTCGATGCTCCAGGAAGCACTCGATTTCGCGGTCGCGGAAGTGAGGAAATGAGTACCGTAGTCCGACGAACCACAGCAGGCTCCATAAGTTTTCGCACAGAGAGATCGCGGGCATGAAAGTGGCGCTGGTGCAGTGTAAACCTGTCTTCGGCGACAGGGATGGCAACACCGAGCGCCTCATTTCGAGCTGTCGCTCGACGCCCGCCGATCTGTACGTGCTCCCTGAACTCGCGACCACCGGCTACCAGTTTGTGAGCGCGGGCGAGGTGCGCGAACTTTCGGACGAGATTACGAGCCCGCGCATCGCGGCCTTCGCGGCCGCTGCGCGTGAACTCGATGCGGCGATCGTATTCGGTTTTGCAGAGCGATCGGGGGAGAAACTCTTTAACGCCTCACTCGCGGTGCTTCCTGATGGCCGTGCGATTCTTTACCGAAAAACACATCTATTCTACAAAGAAACCCTGTATTTCCACCCTGGGGATACAGGGTTCCCTGTGTTTGAGTTTCGAGGCGCGCGGATCGGCATGGCGATCTGCTTTGACTGGTTCTTCCCAGAAAGTTTTCGGACGCTCGCGCTCAATGGTGCCGAGATTATTGCCCACTCGAGCAATCTCGTAATGCCCTACTGTCAGCGCGCCGATTTCGCGGCAGCAGTGCAGAACCGCGTCTTTATCGCCACGGTGAACCGCGTAGGGGCTGAGCAGCGAGAGGACGAACGGCTTGAATTCACCGGCGAAAGCGTGCTTGTGTCGCCAAAGGGCGAGTACCTTCTCAGAGGACCACGGAAATCCGAAGCTGTGCTTGTCGTAGACATCGATCCCTCCGAGGCGAGAAATAAAGCCATCAATCCCTACAATAATGTCTTCGCAATGCGCCGACCGCACCTATATTGCACTTAAAATTCTTTCACAATCTCGAAAAAACCAGGTATAATCTTCTATATGACTCCTGATTCAAAGGCCGTGAATGGTGTGATGAAACGATCGCTGGTACTCTTTGCCGCGCTCGCATTTCTTGCGGTGCTTGCCACGATTGATACTTCGGAACAGTTCAGAACATGGCGCGCCGCACGAACCTGGACGACCACGCAGCGCGCAGTGGCCCCTGCGATGGACGCGGAGTCAATGTTCGTCATCGCCACCATCGCGATTGTATGCGTCACTACCGTCGTGGCACTCTCAGCCATAGGCGCCCTGATTCTTGGAATCTCGGTGGCACTTGAAAATTCGCACTGGCTCAAGGTTTCGCGCGGTTTCGGTATCTCAGCGGCCGGGGTCGGCCTTCTGTACTCTTTCGACATGCTGGTTTACCGATGGCGCGTGGGTGAACGGCGAGTGCTCAAAGGCCCGGTGTTCGACTACAACCTCTCAATGCAGCCGACAATTTTCATCGCGCTCATAGGCTTCATCCTCGTGTTCGGATTCTGGATCTTCTTTACGAAGCATGCCGCGGAGGAGTCGGGGCTCGCGCAGTGATCTCGCTGCTTCTCAGCGCCTGGGAACCTCAGAGATACTGCACAGCGAAACCAATGGCGAAAAGCGCCACGCCAGCGATAGTGAGATCAATCCGAAAACGGCGCGCGATTTTTTTTTGCATCAAGGTCTTCTCGGGCGAGGAGGACTTCTCAGTCGCTTCAGCGGTCGCTCCATAATCTTCTCCTATACGATAAGGAGGGCTTCCGAGCTTAGGGATTCGATCTTTCCAGTCCTGAGGGTTGGTTTTTTTCTTGAAGGGGTGAAAGGTGATGAAGGCGAGTTTTCCACTCTTGAGGTGAGAGAGCCAGGAAGTGATAAAGAAGAGCAGCGCCTCGATGAAGAGCGCGTCGCTGAGCCTGTTTCTGAATGATTCTTCGCGCGGAATGAATGCTATCGCGAACGCAACCGCTACCGCGCCAGCCACGATCAGGATTGGCCGTGGAATATTGTTGTTCAATTTTTTATGACCGTTTTGCATCGCGTGGAATCCTATGTCTTAGAAAATCTAGATATAAAATTCTAAATGTCCAGTTGACATCCGCATAAAAGCCTAAGAAAATACAAGCAATGTTGTCTTTTGAAGAACCGCCTCTCGGCCTTTCTCCAAAAGACCACGCATCATTCTATCGTAACTCGTTATAAGGAGGAAGCGATGTATAAGAAGATGGCACTTGCCCTCATCGCATTGCTCACACTCGGCGCGGCAATGGCAGGAGCGGCAACGCCGAAGTCGCAAGATTATGTGTATGTGTTCTCGACAGATCCGAGGTCTTTTAACTACCTCAACGATCAACGACAGACAAATACAACGCACATCACCAATTTCGTCGACGGGCTCATCGAGCACGACCGATACGGCATTCTCCGGCCCGATCTCGCCGAGAGCTGGAAAGCCAACGATGACTACACCGTGTGGACCTTCAATATCCGCAAGGGAGTTAAATGGGTCACCTCGGACCTCGAGGTGTACGCCGACGTAAAGGCACAGGACTGGGTCGATTCCATGAAGTACATGCTCGACAACAAGAGCACGCTGACTTACCTTATCGATGGATTCGTCAAGAACGCAGGTGCCTATCTCAAGGGCAAGATCACCGACTTCTCTCAGGTAGGAATCAAGGCGAAGAGCGACTATGTCCTTGAATACACCCTTGAGAAACCGACGCCCTATTTCGACACCATGCTCACTTACAATGCCTACTACCCGGTAAATGGAGAGTTCCTCGCTTCCAAGGGCAAGGATTTCGGCAAGGTCGATAAGAACGGCATTCTCTACAATGGCGCCTATATTCTTTCCAACTACACCTCGAAGTCCGTTATCGAGTACGATGTGAACCCGACCTATTGGGACAAGGATCACGTCTACGTTAAGCATGTAAAGCTAGTGTATTACGATGGCAAGGATCCCGATTCCCTGTTCAACAACTTCGATCAGGGCATCTATGTCGCCGCGCCGGTCTACACTGACAACGAAGCGCTTTTCGCGCGAGCTCAGGCGAAGTACAAAGACTTTATCTTCAGAGCCCAGCAGGACTCTACGACCTTCGTCTATGCTTTCAACTACGACCGCCAGGCCTTCGCTTCGCCGGCCGATCCCACGAAGGGCGTGTCTCCGAAGAGCGATCAGGGCAAGGCCGACACCAAGAAAGCGATTCTCAACCGTAACTTCCGCAAGGCGATATTCTTTGGCATCGATAGGCCGACTATTCTCGCTCAGCGCAACGGCGAAGTGAATAAACTCGCGGCGATCCGCAACTCCTACACTTCTCCTGAACTCGGCTTCGACAAGGCGGGCAAGGACTATGTAAAGTATGTAGAGGACGCACTCAAGGCGAGAAACCCCGCGGACTTCCCGGCCAGCTTCAAGATCGATGACGCCCAGGATCCGTACTACAACCCGACCAAAGCCAAAGCTTATATGGCGAAGGCCAAGGCTGAGCTCACCAAGCAGGGTGTGAAGTTCCCAATCGAGCTCGATGTCGCCGGCGATGTGTCCTACACCAAGGGCATGAAGATGGACCAGTCTCTCAAGGCGGGCCTCGAGGAGCTCTTCGGCACCGACACAATAAAAGTAAATATCGTCGAGATGGACACGGATAACTACGATGCTTCCACCTACTACGCCGAGACCGGCGCTCAGAGCAACTACGACATCGGCAACACCACCGGATGGGGCCCCGACTATGGCGATCCGTACACCTTCCTCCAGACTTTCGAGCCTGTGGTTGGCGCACTGCTTACCCCCATCGGCCTTGACCCTGTCGACTCAGGAAGCGACAAAGCGGCAGCCACCGCGATTGGCCTCTATAATTATGCCAAGATTGTCGAAGCGGGTAATGCCGAGTATAAAGACTACTCCAAGCGCTTTAAGACATTTGCGCAGGGCGAATCGCAGATTCTCGATGACGCGATCGTTCTTCCCTATATGTCCTTTGGCGGCGCGTTCCAGATCTCCCGTGTAATTCCTTACACAGTCGCCCGCGCTTCTTACGGCGCCGATGCCTATAAGTTTAAAGGCCTCGTGGTCAGCAACAAGGTCATCAGCCTCGATGAGCGTGCGAAGTACCGCGCACAGTGGGAAAAAGAGCGCCAGGCTGAGTACAAGAAACTGAACTCCGGCAACTGATACCTGATCAATAGATAATGGGCGCCTGCCTCCGCGGCAGGCGCTTTTTTTTCGGAGCTGCAGCTCACGGATCAATGTATCATTGCAAAAATCGCGGAAAGGATTTATTATGACAAGAAAGGATCTCTGCAATGTGCGAAACCGCAGGTTCCTCCCTTATCCATCGACAGTGCTAAGCATAATGCTCGGCTGAATGCGGGGTTCCATGAAAGGATATGTACTCAAAAGGATTATCCAATCATTGTTTTCTGTATTCCTAGTTTCGACATTGACGGTTTTTCTTGTATTCTCCTGCATACCACGACAGCTCGTCTTTAAGGGCGATCAGATGCTCCAAAAGCTTGCCAATCGACCAGATGAGTACCAGGATTACAAGTTCCGCACATGGAAGAGGCTTGGATACATCGACTACATGACAATGAAGGAGTACGCCCAATCGGTGTACGGAGATGAATCAGAGAAGGTAAGCGCCTCGTTGGAGTCAGGCTCGTCGTTCTATGAACGCTTTAGGGCTGACATGCAGGCAAAAGGTTACTCGGTTGAGACCCAGCCACTCACCGGATACTTGTACGCTTACAAGAATATTCCGACCATGACACGAGTACTCAAGTGGTACGCGAATCTCATACAAATCGATACTCCGTGGCGAATTCACGATCCAAACAATCCCAATTTAAAGCGTGGTTACTATTTTACAAAAGACTGGAACGGCATGCCTGCGCTGGCGGCTTCGGGCACGCTCTACAAGTACCAGATCTGGATCGATGGAGAATTCCCCTTCCTCCACCAGAACATCATTCACCTTTACATGGGGCTGTCGTACCCGAGCTACGATGGCGTACCGGTGCTCGATGTCATCGGCATGGGGCAGGGCAGGACCGATCGCCGGGAGATCACCACAGAGATCAACGGAATAGAGACAACCTTCTACACCTCGATCGACGAACACACGCTGAAGTACAAACCTGATCTCGACCGCCTCGATCAGAACAAGTTCGACGACCACTATGCGGATGGCAATAATATTTACCAGGATCCGTCGATGATGGGCACCTCTTTTCGTATCGGCATCATGTCGCTCATTATCTCGCTTGCGATCGGACTCACGATCGGTGTGGTCGCAGCGATGCGCAAGGACAAGATGTTCGACAAGGCGACAATGGCCTACATTGTATTTATAAGCTCAATCCCGACACTGCTCTACATTGCGCTTTTTGCGCGCATCGGCATGAAGGTGCTGGGCTTGCCGGATAAGTTCCCCTTCTTGGGGGCCCACAATTTCCTCTCCTACATACTGCCGACATTGTCGCTCTCGCTGGGCGGCATTGCGGGCCAGGCGTTATGGATTCGGCGCTACATGGTCGACCAGATGAACGCCGATTACGTGAAGTTTGCCCGCTCCAAGGGCCTCACGCAGTCGGAAGTGTTCTTCCGCCACATCGTGAGGAATGCGCTCATCCCGATTGTGCACAGTATTCCCATGGCGGTTATTAGTACCCTCGCAGGCGCGCTGATCACCGAGAGCTTCTATGCGGTGCCAGGCATGGGTAAAATGTTCCCAAGCTCCATTTCGGATTACAACAACGCGATGATCATCGCGCTGACCTTCATATTCACCTTCATCTCTGTTTTTGCGATCTTCCTCGGCGATATCCTTGTGACGATCGTCGACCCGAGGATCAGCTTGGCGGCCAGAAAGGAAGCGAGGTAGTGTATGACTGAAAAGACCGCCGAACGATTCACCTACGCGACATTCGATGTATTGCAGTCCGAACACATCGCGGGACCAAAGTACTCCTACTGGAAGAGCGTGTTTCAGACATTCTTCAAGAAGAAATGGTCGATTTTCTGGCTCGTACTGCTGCTGTCGATGACGCTGATGGCTTTCATACAGCCACTCCTATCAGGCTACGATCCCGCGCAAGCACCGAATATTAACCGTCCTGAAACCTGGTATCTGAAACCCTCGGCACAGCACTGGTTTGGCACCGACGACCGAGGCAACGATATGTGGGACGTTGTCTGGGCGGGAACGCGCATGTCGCTGTCGATTGCTTTCATCGCAGCCGCCATTAATATCGGTATTGGAATCATCTTGGGTGCGGTGTGGGGTTACTCGAAGCGGATCGATCCGATTCTGCTGGGTTTGTATAATGTTGTCTCGAACGTTCCGGGTATCCTCCAGTCGATGATGCTCATGTACATATTTGGCAGAGGATTCTGGCAGATAATCCTTGCAATGACCATTACAGGGTGGCTCGGCATAGCCTTTTTCATACGTACTCAGGTTATGATAATCCGCGACCGCGAGTACAACCTCGCCTCACGTTGCCTCGGCACCCCGATCAAGCGCATGGTAACGCGCAATATCCTCCCCTACATGGTCTCGGTCATCGCCACGCTCATCTATCAGGAGATACCCGGTCTCATCAACACGGAAACCGTGCTTTCATACTTGGGAATAGGCCTTCCAACGACTTATCCCTCGCTCGGGAGGATGATTGACTCATACTGGTCTTTCGTCGATACCTACCCGCATATGATCGTGTTCCCCGGCATCGTGCTCGGCCTCATTACTATTTCGTTCTACATTGTAGGCCAGCTTTTCGCGGATGCCTCCGATCCGCGTACCCACCGATAAGGAGCCGACCATGGAAACCACGAAAAATGTCATACTTTCAGTGAAAGACCTCGTCGTCAAATTCAAGGTGCGTAACAAGGAGCTTACCGCGATTCGTCACATTTCTATGGACCTCTACAACGGCGAGACGCTCGCGATCGTCGGAGAATCGGGGAGCGGAAAGACCGTGCTCACCAAGACTTTCACTGGGATGCTCGAATCGAACGGGCGGATCGAGTCCGGCTCGATTATTTTCGAGGGGCAGGAGCTCACTGCTCTAAAAACCGACAAACAATGGGAGACTATACGCGGCGCGAAAATTTCGACCGTGTTCCAGGACCCCATGACAAGCCTCAATCCGCTCAAAAAAATTGGCATCCAGATCACCGAGGTTATCGAAAAACATCAAAAGTTGCCCACAGTGGAGGCAAAGAAGATTGCGCGCTCGCTTATGGAGCGAGTAGGAATCAAGAACGCGGAGCAGCGCTTCAACGATTACCCCTTCCAGTACTCCGGCGGCATGCGCCAGCGCATTGTCATCGCGATTGCGCTCGCGTGTAAACCCACGATTCTCATTTGTGACGAGCCCACCACCGCCCTCGATGTCACCATTCAAGCGCAGATTCTTGATCTTATTCGAGATTTGCAAAAAGAATATGGGTTTACAACAATATACATAACGCATGATCTTGGTGTGGTGGCAAATGTCGCCGATAGAGTGGCAGTAATGTACGCGGGACAAATTGTAGAATACGGCACGGTGCGTGAGATCTTTTACGACCCGCGGCACCCCTACACCTGGGCTCTCATTTCTTCTCTACCGACCCTCGCAGAAAAGGATAAGCCACTCTACGCCATTCCAGGCACGCCGCCGACCCTTTTCAACGAGATTAAGGGTGATGCCTTTGCGCCGCGCAATAAGTATGCGCTCAAGATCGACTTTGAGGAAGAGCCTCCTTTCTATCAGATTAGCGACACACACTTCGCGAAAACCTGGCTTCTCGATCCGCTCGCTCCCGACGCGGAACCGCCCGAGGCGGTTAAAACCATGCGCGAGCGTGGTAAACGGCATTCCCCGCTGACATCGGAGGCGAAGTAATGAGCGGCATCAACAGAGAACCAATGCTTTCCATTAAAAACCTCGAAGTGACCTTCAAGAATGGAAACACATCCTTCACCGCAGTGAAGAACGTTAGTTTCGATATCATGGAAGGGGAGTCCTTCGCCCTTGTCGGCGAATCAGGCTCCGGTAAAACCACCATCGGCCGCACGATCATACGCATTAATCCCGCGAGCCATGGTGAGATCTACTTCAAGGGCAAGCGTATCTCAGGTGTCATTGATAAAGAGACGGACTCCTGGGTCATTCGCAACATCCAGATGGTTTTCCAGGACCCAATGGCGTCGCTCAACGAACGCGCGACTATTGACTATGTCGTGTCCGAGGGCCTCTATAACTTCAATCTCTTCGCGGGAGAAGAGGAGCGTCGCTCCAAAGTTTTTCGCGCTCTCCGCGATGTCGGCTTGCTGGAAGAACACGCCGAGCGCTATCCCCATGAGTTTTCGGGCGGCCAACGCCAGCGCATCTGTATCGCGCGCGTGCTCGTAATGGAGCCGAAATTCATCATCGCTGACGAGCCGATCTCGGCCCTCGATGTCTCGATTCGCGCCCAGGTGCTCAATCTTCTTAAGGATCTCAAAAAGGAGCGTGGGCTCTCGTATCTCTTCATCGCGCACGACTTAACTGTGGTGCGCTACTTTGCAGATCGAATTGCGGTAATTCACCAGGGTGAACTCAAGGAACTCGCCCAAACTGAGGAGCTCTTCAACCGGCCCCTACACTACTACACGCGCTCGCTTCTGTCGGCGGTGCCCATGCCCGATCCCGACCTTGAGAAGAGTAAGCAGCTCCTCGTGTACGATCCTGAAACAATGCACGATTACTCGAAGCAGGGTCCGACCTGGCGCGAGCTCTTTCCGGGGCATTTTGTACTGGCCAACGACCGCGAGGCTGAAGAGTACCAAAAAATGTATAGCTCTAATACTTGAACACGCTCGAGCCGATGAATTCGCGTAGAATCGAGTCGCTCGGCACATACTGCGGCGAAATAGGCGAAATTCTCGAGATGAAGGCCTGAATACGCCGCGCATCTGAGTACTCGGGGTGGAAGGGCTTAACCGCCTGCAGGAGTGGCTCAGCGAACACTTTGAGCACGCCAAGCTCATAGTCGAGCGCAGAATTGAAGGCGATATCCGCCGATCCCTGGAAGGGGAAAATGTAGAGCCGCTCACCACGCTGGACCGAAGACCACATGCCCAGCGTCGATCGCGCGTCGTGTCCTCTAAAGTTGTAGTCGCGCACCATGCGGCGTAAGAGGCGGTAGTCCGTGGTGCGTACCCGGTTGTGGTCGTCGATGTTGAGCTGGGTAAGGGCGGACACATAGATTTTAAGCTTATTTTCGGTTGGAATGTGGGGTGTGAGGCGCTCGTCGAGACCATGGATGCCTTCGAGGATGAAGAGTTCGTTGCGCTTCATGCTGACAAAAGTTCCTGAGGCTTTGCGCGTCCCGCTCTTGAAATCGTACACCGGCAACTCGATCTCCTTGCCTTCGAAAAGCTCGAGCAGCTGTTGATTGAGGTACTCAACGTCGAGGGCCTCGAGGCATTCGAAGTCGGGCTTTCCATCGGCATCGAGGGGAGTGTGGCTTCGATCGACGAAGTAGTTGTCGAGCTCGATATGGATGGGGTTGAAGCCAAGAGCTCGGAGCTGCACGGAGAGTTTTTTTGCGCTGGTGGTTTTACCTGAACTCGATGGTCCTGCAATCAGAATAACCTTGGTCTTGTCGGACCGCTCGGCGATCATGTCTGCGATCGAGGCGAGTTTTTTATTCTGTAGCGCCTCCGCAACGAGCACATACTCCTGCATCTGACCAGATTGCGTAATGCGGTTCAGCGCCCCAATCGATCCTGCACCTAGCACTTTCGCCTTCTTCTCGTACTCTTCGGCGATATTGTAGAGCACGGGTATGTCGACAAATGCATCCATCTCGTAGGGCGTCTTGGTGTGGGGAAATCGAAGCAGCATGCCACGGCGGTAGGGTATGAGTTCCCAAACACTCAGGAGCCCCGTGCGTGGCACGAGCGGGGCGATATGGAGGTCGTGGTGGCCTCCGCACTCATTGACCTGCACAAAGGGGTCGTTGAAATACTCCATAAGCGAAACAGTATCGACCTGATTCGATCGCTCAAAACCGCTGAGGGCTTCGCTCCATGAGCGTGAGACAATATTAATGGGCATATCGGCTTCGATGATACTTCGCATACGGCTTACGATACGCTCGAGGAGCTGCGGGGTTATTGGTTTGTCGTCATCGAAGTAGTGGTAGTAACCGTTACCTATGGCCATGCTCACGATGAGGCGGCGCTGGGGTGCGATTTCACGTGCCGCCATTGCCAGCACGAAGCAGAGCGAGCGGCGGTACACTTCGGCGCCCAATGGTGAATCGGGATAGACAGGTGTAATTTGGCAGCTCGCGTTGAGAGGGGCACTGAGGCTTGCGAGTTCATTGTTGACAAACACCGCAACGGGTGGAAAGGGCCTACCACCCTGGCTAGTACCTTCGCGGACTCCCGCGTGGGCGAGAATGCTGTCGGCGCGTGTCCCCACGGGAACATTGACATCAGAGAAACCTTCGATTTTGATCGTGATTAAGTCCATATCATAAAAAGATACGCGGCGCAGGCACGAAAGTGAAGACCCAAAACAACGCTTGAACAGGAATTTCCGAATCAATCGTAGCGCTAAAAAGGAGCGTTTACAGCTTTGACGAGCCTTATTCTTTTGTGTACAATTCTTTCGCTATGTCAAAAGTTACAATCAATGAGATCGCGGAGCGCGCTGGAGTTTCGAAAACCACCGTATCTTTCGCGCTTAACTATCCCGATCGTATATCGAAAGAGACCTACGCCAAGATTATATCGATCGTAGAGGAGCTCGGGTATGTGCCAAATCCCTTCGCCAGATCGCTCACTACGAAGCGGCTGGGCGCCATAGGGCTTCTCCTGCCTCAGAAAATTGGCGAGATTTTTGCCAATCCTCACATGGCTCAGGTTTTGAGCGGTATTGGTGAAGCCTGCGAGCAGCGTGAGTATACGCTCGCGATTCTCCCATTGATCCGGGGCAAGATCATGGAGGCCGCAAGAAAATCCTACGTCGACGGGCTCATCACCATCGGGGTCGGCCCGGACCACGAGGTCGTCGAGCTGTTGAAGAAGAACAGAAAACCCTTTGTGACCATCGATGGTGAGGAGTCATCCTCAACGATCAACATCGGCATCGACCACCGCGCCGCGGCGCAGGAGATAATGGAGCATGTGCTCGGACTCGGATACCGCCAAGTCGCGATTCTGTCGCTTGAGCCCGAATCCAAACCGAGCGAATTGGGGCACAGCTCCATCGTGGTGCAACAGCGCCTCGAAGGCTTCCAGCTTGCCCTCGAGAAATACGGAGTTTCGCTCGGAGACGCTCAGGTTTCTATTCAGAACTGCAGAGGGTCTTCTGAGGATGGATACAGGCGTGCGAGAGAACTCCTGATGCGTATTGAGCGCCCCCTGGCCATCGTCGCCATGTCCGATATCGCGGCCATTGGCGCGCTTGGCGCGGCAAAGGATCTCGCTCTGCGGGTCCCGGAGGATGTCGCCATCGCGGGATTCGACGATATCCCTGAGAGCGTGCTCGTGACACCAATGCTCACCACAGTGCATCAGCCTGGTAGGGAGAAGGGCATCGAGGCCGCTACCATGGTTATGCGAATGCTCGAGGGCCAAGTTGGAAACCACATACGCCTGTCCCACACACTCATTATCCGTGATTCGACACGACATTCTTCCTAAGAGTGAACCAGAGCGAATTCGAAATAATTTTCCGAAGGGAGAAAGTATGGCTAAAATGATACCGGAACGCGCGGAGGTGCCACGCGAACACAAGTGGAATCTCGCGAGCCTCTTTGTGAGCGACGCCGCGTGGGAAGAGGGCTTTGCAGTACTGGAGTCGATGATCCCTGAAGCCGAGGCGGCAAAAAATCGAGGATTCGGCAAGGATCGGTCCACCTTCATCGCGGTACTCGGCGCGTATGAGCGCTACCTCATGCTTGAAGAGCGGCTGGGATACTATGCGCACCTCAGAGTGACGGAAAATGAGGGCGACAGTGCTTCACGGGGAATGTACGCACGATTTGTCGGACTCTCCACACGCGGGCAGGCGTCGTGGTCGTGGCTCAATCCCGCGATACAGTCGCTCGAAGAAGATTTCGTGAATGCATGCCTTGCGGATGCGCGGTGCGCGGACTACAGCGTTTTTCTAAAGAAGCTCAGGCGCTTCAGACCCCATGTGCTTGGAGAAGCCGAAGAGCGGCTTCTTGCCATGCAGTCCGAGGTAGCTCAGACCGCGCAGGAGACATTCAGCATCCTTACCAATGTGGACCTTGATTTTGGGACGGTGGAGACTGCGGAGGGTCCCGTGGCGCTCTCGCAGTCGACCTTTGCATCCTTTATGCGCATGCCCGACAGAGAAGTCAGGAAAAGGGCCTACAATCAGTTCTATTCGCGCTATGAGGCGCACCAGAACACCTTGGCCTCGCTCTACGCGGGTTCGGTGAAACTCGACAAGTACCAGGCTCAGGCACGGAAATATACGAGCGCGCGGTCGATGGCGCTCTTCCCCGACAATGTCGAAGAGGCTGTGTACGACAACCTTATCGCGACTGTACATGCGAATTTACCTGCACTGCATCGCTATTACAAGTTGAGAAAAGAAATACTAGGGCTCGAAAGTCTTAAGCACTACGATGTGTACGTGCCTCTCGTGAAGGAATCGGTCTCCAAACACAGCTATGAGGATGCGGTAGGAATTGTGCTCGAAGCACTGAAGCCTCTCGGCGACGATTATGTCGCAACACTCCGCGCGGGGCTTCTCGGCGGGTGGGTCGATCGATACGAGAACAAGGGGAAGCGTTCGGGCGCTTTCTCCGCGGGCACCTTCTCAGGCGATCCCTACATCCTCCTCAACTATAAGGACGATGTGTTGCACGACCTTTTTACGATCGCACACGAGGGTGGTCATTCGATGCATTCCTGGTTCTCGGCGCGAAACAACCCTTTCATGTGTTACAACTACACGATCTTCGAGGCCGAAGTCGCGAGCACCTTCAATGAGCAGCTCGTTTTTGACTATCTCTATCAGCATAGCGCTGACGAGCGACAGAAAGCGTATCTGGTGGCGAACCGCATCGATGACACCCTTGCGACGCTTTTCAGACAAACTATGTTTGCCGAGTTTGAACAGCGCACCCACGAAATCGTGGAATCAGGCGAGGCGCTCACCATCGATGTATTGCGGGGCGAATATCGAAAACTCCTCGAGATGTATTTTGGCCCGGATCTGGAATTTGAAGCGGTCTCCGACTTAGAGGGTTTGAGGATTCCTCACTTCTACAACGCATTCTATGTATATAAATACGCAACAGGGCTCTCCGCAAGCGTTGCGCTCGCGGAGCGTGTGCTCGCGGGTGGTGTGGCAGAGCGGGAGGCGTATCTCGGTTTCCTAAAAGCTGGAGGGAGTAGTTTCCCGATCGATTCTCTAAAGAGGGCTGGTGTCGACATGTCCACGCCGGCTCCGGTGAGCGCGGCTTGCACGCGTTTCGCGGAGGATGTCGCACGACTTGAGATCCTTCTCACTAACAGCGAGCAGGGCTGAATCGAATGGATGGGCCGTGAGCACTCATGTTTGCGGCTCATTCGAGAGTCTCACTCCTGCCGCGTTTCATGCGCGACTCGAGGCGCTGTAGGAGGAGCGAGAGGCTCACAATGAGACATTACTGCTACGAACCTTGTGCAAAATTATCAAATGTAGCCAAGGCGTGCAAGCACGATTGAAGTGGTGGATATCGCGGCGGTCTCTGTTTTCAAAATGCGATCACCGAGCGAGCATACTGAGAAACCCGCATCCACGAACTGGTGGACCTCGGTTTCGGTCCAACCTCGCTCGGTGCCGATGGCCAAGATAATAGGCGTTCCCGCGAGGGGAAACTCGCTGAGGCGCGGCGCGTTTTCGCTGGGGTGAAAAACAATCTTTGTGCATGGCGCAGGTGCCCCTTGAATTGTGGTAACAATGGTTTGCGTCTGCTCCTGAGGCACAAATTCTATACGCTGTTTCAACGCTTCTCGGAGTGACCACGAGAGCCGAATGTCCGGAAGGCGAGGGTTGCCCGCCTGCTCGGCTCCATCCCTCGCGTACATGAGATATTCACGCTGAGTGTAGAAATTCGATTGCGTGTAAGACTTTTCACCGAGTGCAGTCGGAAAGAAGGTAATTCCCGCCACACCAAGAATCGTGAGCTCTTTGACGATGCGCGCCGCCTGTATCGGCCTCGCAGTGCCAAGGAATACGTGAACCGGGCGTAGTGCGGGAGCTATTTCTTCAGCATCGAAGCGCAGTGCAATCGCCTCATCGGTTCTCGACACTAGGGTTGCCCAGCCTAAGAGCCCTCCGGGGCTGCCTACGCGGATTCTATCCCCAATGCTCTTTTTAAGTACGCTGAGAATATGCTGGGCACGTCGGTCCTTTAAGGGGAGTAGCTGCTGAGGTTCCTCAGAATCGAGAATACAGAGATTCATTCGAAGGAGGTGACTTCGCGTCCGTAGTCGACACCCGGCACTTCAAACCCGTGCGCCCTTAAGAAATCGTTCTTGAAACCCGCGGGATCCGAGAGCGTGTAGAGGTTCGACTCGTCAACGCTCGCGAGCCGCGCACTCACTTCGGTTTGGACAGAGCCGCCCATCTCGAGGTCGTCAATCCGAATTCGGCCTTCAGTGTCGGTCGGTATTTTAGATATGCCTTTCATGTAGAGGCGCTCGCTGAAAAGCCTGATCATCTGGTCGACGCAGTCTTCGTGGATGTTGCGCTCCTTCATTACCTTAAAAAGGGTAGAGATGTAGAGAGGAATGATGGGAATGACTGCGCTGGCGCGCGTGACCACCGCCTTATTGATCGAAACATAGGCTTTGAGTCCATTCTTGGGCTGAAAGTTCGCAGTGAGATCCTGAGCAGTCTTCTCGAGGTGGAGTTTTGCTTGCCCAATCGTGCCATCTCGGTAGATCGGCCAGGAGAACGAGGGGCCGATGTAGGAGTAAGCAAGGGTGATTGCGCCCTGCGTAAGGACCTTGGCTTGGTCCAGTGCAGTAATCCACAGCTGCCAGTCCTCGCCACCCATAACTTTGACTGTTTCTGCGACCTCTTCGTCTGTTGCAGGTTGGATGCTCGCTTCGGAAATCTTGCCCGTGAACACATCGAGACTGCGCCCAACGTACTGTCGACCTATCGGTTTGATCACCGAACGGTACATAGTGCCTGTATCCGGATCAATACGAACAGGGCTCGCGAGCGAATAGATGATGAGATCGTAGGAAAAACCGCGCTCTTTGGCGACTTCGATAGCCTTCTGCTTTGCAGCGTGAGAAAATGCGTCAATTTCGGAAAAGGTCGTCGAGAAGAGCCCTTCGGCAGCGGCAAGTCTATCGAACTCGCGGTTGAAGTACCATCCCGGTGTTGCGGGTTTGCTCGCTAAAGGCTCCTTCTCATAGGAGAAGCCGACGGTCTCCGCGCCATAGCCGAAGGCTGCCGTAAGCCGCGAAGCCAAACCATACCCCGTCGAACAGCCGATCACCAGGGCATGCAGCGGTTTTGGGGCGGTTTTGCCATTTGCGCCTGAATTTTTAAGGCGCTCACGGAAACTCTTCACCCTCTGAGCCTGCAGCCGCACTTCCGCAGCACATCCATCGGGGTGCGCGTTAATGCAAATATTGTTGCGAACCATTGGTTTAATGATCATTCAGGTACTCCTGAAGCGATGCTCATCCATTCGGCCTCTACGACAACCGTGTTACCGACCTTTCCTATTCCTCTCTGGTGGAGGACCACTGAAGAGGCTCTCAGGTTGCTGATCTCCATGGTAAAGACATCGCCCGGGCGTACCGGCTGTTTGAATCGAGCCTCTTTGATTTTTGCGAACATGAAGAGACTTTTGGGATACACTCCCATGAGCTTGGCACCCACGCCGCCTGCCTGCGCCATGCTTTCAACGAGGAGTACGCCAGGTACAATGGGATATGAGGGGAAGTGCCCCTTAAAGAACCAATCTTCCGCTGAGAAAGCGTGGGTTGCTCGAATGGCGTCGCCTTCTATTACCACATCGTCCACGAAGAGAAATGGAGGTCTATGGGGGAGATACTGTTCAATATTTTTCATGTAAGATAGCCCTTCTTCTCCAATTTAATGCAAGGAATGCAAAATATCGACAATTTTAGTATTAATCCGCTAACTTCGCAACAGGCTCAGGCGTTGTAGGCTTTGAAGATAACGACGCCGTTGTGCCCTCCGAAGCCTAGGCTCGCGGACATCGCCGCGTTTACCTGCACATTCTGCGCATGGTTCGGGATGTAGTCGAGGTCGCAGCCCTGCGCGAGGTCGGGGTTATCGAGATGGATGGTGGGTGGAAGAATGCCGGTCTCGATTGCTTTGATACAGACGATCGCTTCGATAGCGCCTGCCGCGGCAATGCAGTGGCCTGTCATGCTCTTAGTCGAGCTCACTTTGAGCTTGCTCGCGAGAGGACCAAAGACCGCCTTCAGCATGCGGGTCTCCATGGGATCATTGAGCTCGGTGCCTGTGCCGTGGGCATTGTAGTATCCGATCTCGCGCGGCTCCATCGCTGCGTCCTTGAGTGCAAGCTCTATTGCCTTCGCGCCAAAGGCGCCTTCTGGTTGCGGCGCGGTGAGATGATACGCGTCGCAGCTTGAGCCATACCCC
Source organism: Leptospira biflexa (assembly GCA_020721875.1). Lineage (GTDB taxonomy): Bacteria > Spirochaetota > Spirochaetia > Treponematales > Rectinemataceae > Rectinema. The sequence goes on along the minus strand of DYLX01000002.1, from coordinate 47,419 downwards.
GCAAAGAGCGCGTGCACATTCGCACCGCGCGCGCGGGCATGCTCAAGGCTCTCTAATACAAGAATCCCCGCGCCTTCACCCATCACAAAACCGTCTCTATCGCGATCGAAGGGGCGCGAAGCGAGTTCCGGTTTGTCGTTGTAAGACGTGGAAAGGGCCTTTAGCCTGCAGAACGCACCTGTGGAAAACTCTGTAATGGCAGCTTCGGTGCCTCCCGCAAGCACGATATCAGCGCGGCCGGCACGGATGAGGTCGAGTGCCTGTCCGAGCGCGTCCGTACCAGAGGCGCATGCGGTAACCAGCGTGAAAGCGGGCCCATGGATGCCGAAGTGTATGGCGATGTTCGCCGAGGCCTCATTGGCGATCATAAGGGGAATCGTCATAGGAGGAATGCGATCCGCACCATCATGCATCATTTTCGTGTGGGATTCCACAAGCACTTCAAATCCGCCAATGCCATTGCCAACTACCACCGCAATGCGATCCGCGGCAAAAATCCGCTTTTCGTCCTCGGAAAGGGTCGAAAGATCCTCAGGCATGCCTGCGTCTCTCCACGCCTGCACCGCTGCGGCTACCGCATACTGAGAGAACAAAGCCATTTTACGTGCATCTTTGCGATCCATCCACCGCGACGCGTCGAAGTTTTTCACCTCGGCGGCAATCTTGCTCTCGACATTTGCCGGATCGAAGTGCGTGATCGGCCCGATACCGCTCACGCCGCCCGTGCAGTTATTCCAGAACTCCTCGATCGAAACGCCGATCGGACTCACGATTCCAAGTCCCGTCACCGCGACTTCATTGTGCATAATTATTCTCTCCTTACGTAGAGCATAAGGCGATATTCGCGCCACCGCCCGAACCTTCAGTATGCGATATTACTATCATGTGCGGCAAGAGCGCACTTTACCAGCGGATCACTGCGGCGCCATAGGTGAGACCGGCGCCGAATCCCACGAGCATCACAAGGTCATTTGCCTTAAGCAGACCCTTCTCCGACATTTCAGCGAGCGCGATAGGAATGCTCGCGGCCGAGGTGTTCGCAAACTCTTCAATGTTCATGTAAATTTTCTCCCGTGGAATCGAGAAACGCTTTGCGGCGGCTTGCACGATGCGCGCGTTGGCCTGGTGCGGCACGATCCACGAAAAATCCTCGAGGCGGTACATGGTTTTGTGCAAGAGGCGCTCAATTGCCACGATGATGGATTTTACCGCGAAATCGTAGACCTTCTTTCCATTCATAGAAATGACGGGTACCATCGGCGCCTGGCGTTCATAGGCGCTGGATCGTTCGGGCTGCACGAGGTAGAGATCCTTCGCGCCACTACCATCGGCCCCGAGAATAAAAGACAGGCACCCGCGCGCCCCTTCGTCGATGCGTGAAACCACCGCCGCACCCGCTCCATCGCCGAACAGCACCGCGGTCGATCGGTCCTCCCAGTTCGTGATTCTGCTGAGACTATCGGCGCCTATAACAAGCGCGTTTCGGCCGTGCGAAGACTCGAGCATGCTCGATGCGATGTCGAGCGCGTAAATAAAGCCGGAGCAGCCGGCAACTACATCAAACGCGGCGGCGCCATAGGCACCGATTTTATCCTGCACAATGCAGGCGGTCGCGGGGAAGCCAAAATAGTCGGGTGTGGCGGTCGCCACAATGACATAGTCGATGTCGTGCGGACTAATTTTCGCGTTCTCGAGTGCGCTTTTCGCGGCACTGGCAGCCATGTCGCTCGTCTGAATTCCATCGGGAGCGAAGTGTCGTGCCCCTATGCCGGTGTGCGAGCGTATCCACTCATCGGTCGTGTCCATCTTGGCGGCGAGCTCCTCGTTGGTAACGCGTATAGGTGCGATATACGAAGCTATCGATCTGATCACTACGGACATTCGAATAACTCCTTTCGGTAAAGTATGACTGAAGTGAATCACAGGGATAGATTTCTGTCAATATGACAATAATAGTAAATGTGTCATAAATATTGAGCCCTGAACGATGAAGTCCAGGGCTCGCTCGAATGATGAAAATGTAAGTGCGCGTTAGCTTAGGTGGTCGGGGCGGAAGACTCCGGCGCGCTGGCTTCGGAGGTGGGCTTCGCGGTAGTAGAATGAGCGACTTCGCTTAAACTTGCGACCGATTGAGAGCCAGCCAACCTTTCCTCTATGGCAGACCCGCTTGTCAGCGCAATGAATTCAGATTCTTCGATAATTTCTTTCTCCAAAAGGCGCGAAGAGATACGATCGAGCATAGGACGCTTCTCGGTGAGGAGGGCGACAACTCTCTTGTAGCGCTCCTCGACAATGGACGCGATGGTCTCATCAATGTATTTCTGGGTTTCTTCGCTGTATTCCTTGGTCGCGAAGGGGTCGGCTATCTGTTGTGGACCAGCCAGGCCTGCACTGCGCTTGGTGAGGGCGACGTTCTTGAATTTATCCGACATGCCATAGTCGGTGATCATGCGTCGCGCGATCTCCGTAGAGCGCGCGATGTCATTCGAGGCTCCCGTCGAAATCGAGTGAAAGACAATCTCTTCAGCAGCGCGGCCGCCGAGGAGCACATCGATCTGGCCGTAGAGCTCTTCCTGCGTCACGAGATAGCGGTCTTCAAGCGGCATCTGAAGGGTATAGCCCAAGGCTCCGAATCCGCGAGGCACGATGGAAATTTTGCGCACAGGATCCGCTCCCGGTGTGAAGGCTGCGGTGATCGCGTGACCAGTCTCGTGCACGGCGACAATCTGTTTCTCCTTGGGGTTAATCATACGATTTTTCTTTTCAAGACCCGCGACAACCTTCTCGATTGCCGCCTGGAAATCCTCTTCTTTTACTTTTTTTCGACCCGCGCGAACGGCGAGGAGGGCTGCCTCATTCACGACATTGGCGAGGTCCGCACCGACAAATCCAGGCGTGCTCCGCGCGATCTTAGAGAGATCGACCGAGGGATCCATCTTGATGGGCTTCGTATGAATTCTAAGGATCTCTTCGCGGCCGAGCATATCGGGCCTGTCGACGAGCACTTGGCGGTCAAATCGGCCAGGACGCAGGAGCGCGGGGTCGAGAACATCGGGACGGTTTGTCGCTGCAACGAGAATGAGCCCGCTTGTTGAGTCGAAGCCATCCATCTCCACGAGGAGCTGATTGAGGGTCTGTTCGCGCTCGTCGTTGCCGCCCATGATCCCGCTCACGCGGCTCTTTCCGAGTGCATCGATTTCATCGATGAAGATGATGCAGGGCGCCTTCTCGCGCGCTTGCTTAAAGAGGTCGCGGACGCGCGCCGCCCCCACACCGACGAACATCTCGACAAAGTCCGCGCCGCTCATTTTGAAGAAGGGAACATTCGCTTCGCCTGCAACCGCACGCGCAAGGAGCGTTTTGCCGGTCCCTGGAGGACCCACGAGGAGAACGCCCTTTGGGATCTTTCCGCCAATATCAGTGTATTTCTGCGGATTTTTAAGGAAATCCACAACTTCGACGAGTTCAGCCTTGGCTTCATCAACACCCGCAACGTCGGCGAACCTCGTCTTGATATCGCCCTCCGCGACCACCGTAGCCTTATTTTGACCAAAGGCGAGCACATTGGAGTTCGACCCCATAAATCTGCTCATCACGGTGCGCCAGAGGAAGAACATGATCGCGAAGGGGAGAATCCAGTTTAATAGAAGCGAAAGGATCGCGCTTCCCTCTCGGGGAGAGGCTGAGTACACGACGCCCTTCTGATCTAGTAGTGCGGTGAACCCTGGATCGTTGACGGGCACGGTTTTGTAGACTACACCGGGCTTCGCCGTAGCGGGAAGAGGCGACGATGGTGCCGAAGACTTAAGGTCGGTGTAGCCCGTGTAGTAGTTGATATCAATCTCGACGCGCTTGATCTCCCCCGAAATTATTTTATCCTTGAAGGTCGAGTAGGGTACGACGGTGGTGTCGCTTTTAAAAAGAAAATAGTTAAAGAAGGAAACTGCGATGAGTGCGATAAGGATATAGCCAAGAGAAAAGTGGAATTGAAAGCCTTGTGGCATCTGGGGACCCTTGTTGGAACCACCCAAATTTTTATCGGGTTTATTCTGCTGATTGGGAGTCCAATTGTTCTTGCCTTTTGGTGGCATCTCTTACTCCTAAAGGACCATGTACGCTCAATGAGACAAACGCTCATTGCAAAAAATTGCGTATATTTTCTAGTCCCCTCTCAATATACCAATTTTGCGATGTCGAGGCGACCCCATGATCGCGCGCAGGAAGAATATTGCATGAGGCATGCTTGACCATCCAACGCGGATTTTTTATATTTCATCACGGTTCTCTACCACAAATTAATCACACGCATTTTTCAGGAGGACATACGTATGAATGTAAAGCCCTTAGGGGACAGAGTTCTCATCAAAATCAAGGAAAGCGAAACGAAGACCGCCGGCGGAATCATCATTCCGCAAACCGCCCAGGAAAAGACTCAGACCGGCATTGTCGTCGCCGTTGGCACTGACACCGATGTCATTAAGGTAAAGGCCGGGGACGAAGTCATGTACGATAAATATGCCGGAACCCAGATCAAGATCGATGGAGTCGAGCACCTCATCGTGAAAATGCCCGATATTCTTGCAATTCTCGAGTAAGCAAGAGGGTACCAATGAAAAAGGCTGCGTTCGACACGCAGCCTTATAAATTTTTTATGCATTTCCAAGTAAAATAGAGACAACCTCATCCGGAGACTTTGCGGACAGGAGCGCCTGCCGCTTCTCCTCGCTGCGGAACAGCATGCCGACTTCTGCAAGGAATTGCAGGTGAGGACCTGTTTTATCGATCGGTGAAAGCGTCATGATGAAGATGCGGCAGCCCTTTCGGTCGAGCGCATCGAAGTCGACTTCTTTCTCCGAGATTCCGACGCAGGCCACAAGCTCCTTCACCGCGGTGGTCTTGCCGTGGGGAATGGCGATTCCGTGCTTCATTCCGGTACTCATGCGATTTTCGCGCTCAAATACGCTGGAAATAGCCTCTTCTTTATCGAGTACCTTGCCGCTTTTTGCAGCGATTTCCACGAGCTGCCTGATGATTTCTTCTTTATTGTTGCCCTGGAGACCGATCGTGACGAGTTCCGGTTTCAATAAATTCTTCAGATCCATAATCATATCCTAATTTGCGCGAGGTGTGCCGTCAAGTGCGCAATGATTGCAGATTCGTGCAAATTATATAAAATTTCGCGCTTTCTTACTACTACGTTCACCTCGGAGCTCGCCGAGGAGTGAGATTGAGAACATGATCCATGCGGCATCGAGCAGTAAGGCACATACTGAGAGTAATAGCGCCACGGGCACGAGGAGGGACGCGCCGTTCTGAAAACCCTGCCCAAAGAGCGCGGCGGTGAGCCCAATCATGAGCACGACATTGCTCTTTAATCCAGAGGCTCCCACAACAACCGCCACGGGTACGAGAATTACAATTCCCGCGAATTGACCGATACTCGGGCTGTTTCTCGAATACGAAAGGAAAATCGCGATGAAGGAAGCAGCGGTGATAAAAGCGCTCCCCACTCTTCCGGCGATGAGCGCGGTGGGAAACATAAGCGCGTTGCTGTCGCGCTTGACACCGAGATTCTCTGAGATGTGTCGCAGTGTGGTTCCTGAAGAAAAGAGGATGCTCGAAGACGCGCCCGAGGCGAGAAGCGGGCCGAGCATGCCGTAGAGCATGGTATAAGGATTTCTTCGACCCCCGAGCAGACGATACATGAGCGGAAAGATGCCGAGGATGAAAATGAAGGTCGCGGTCACAGATACCACAATGATGCCCTGATATTCAGCGGGAAATCTAGCGCTTCTTAGGTTCAGGAAGAGGTAGAGCGACACGGGGATGATGAGAATGCCGAGTATCTCTGAAATGAAGGTATTGATGAGGTACGCAGCGCGTGAGATTACGTCGAGCACAGGCAAAATAGGGCGAGACATAACGGGGTCGTGAGCGAGGGCAAGTCCAAATGCAAGGGCGAACAGTGCGAGAGGCAAGAACCAGGTCTCGGCACCAGCAAATGTCGAAAAGATATTACTCGGGAAAGTCGCACGAATGAGGTCGAGCGGATCGAGCGAACGGATTGTTCCGCTTTCTGAAACGAGGGGGAGCGGTGCTGGCCTGAAGATTAGGGCAATTATGACACCCAGGAGGCTTGCGACGAGGAGACTGGCGAGGAAAAAAAGCAGCGTACGCAGAAGAGGTTTGAAGAAAAGCCCTCGCTCCGACAACCTGAAGGTCGAGATAGGGATACCGGCGATAAGTGTTAAAATAAGCGCATAGGCGCCGATATTCTGAGCGATCTCAGCGAGAAAGGATATAAACGGAGTGCCCTGGATCATGCTCGGAGGAAGGGCGAGATAGAGAATTGCCCCCATAATGATTCCGAACGCATATTTCAACCACAATTTCATCGTGCAAAAAAGCATAGCGCGGGCATAGGCGCAGGTCAATTACGAGAAGTCCGATGATACTGGCTCGCATTGACAGACCGGAGGTTTTTCAGCTAATGTTCGTTTCGTTCTTCCGAAATTTCGACCCAGTAGCTCAGTAGGATAGAGCGGCTGCCTCCTAAGCAGCAGGTCGCCCGTTCGAATCGGGCCTGGGCCATATCGCAAGCCCGCGGTCATCCACTGCGCATCACCCGACCCGATAATCCCGCGATTCTTCATCGAATCGCCATGGGCAACCTTGCGCGCAATGCGAAGGTGCATTTCTTTCAGATTCGCTTCTTGACAACGCGTCAATATGTGCTACCATTTATTAAACCGGTTAAATACAGGTACATTTTCAGAGTTTAAGGAGGATTCAGTATGAAAAGGCTAGCATTGGCGATTATGGCGCTGCTGATGGTGTCCGTGGCATTCGGTGCCGGGAAGCTCACCCTCATGCAGAATAAACCTGAGATCGACGCGCAGCTCAAGGCGTACGCGGCGGCTTGGGGACAAAAGAACGGAGTCACGGTGGTCATAAAGTCGATCGGTGGCACCTCGGGCGGTATGGGGCCACAGCTCAAGGCTGATTATGCGGCCGGCGATATGCCCGATATCTTCGCCTTCGATGGGCTTGAATCGTACAAGGAGTGGGAAGGCATCATTCTCGATCTGTCCAAGGAGCCTTGGGTTTCCAAAACCTCGGTGGCATTCAAGTACAAAGGCAAAGTGTTTGGATTCCCCGTGGCAGTCGAGGGCTGGGGACTGGCGTACAACGCCGACCTCCTTGCCAAAGCTGGCATCGATCCGAAAACGCTCAACAACTACGACGCCTACAAGAAGGCTTTCGAGAAACTCGATTCGATGAAGCAACAACTTGGGATCAACGCGGTTGTGTCGATGGCCGCCTCTATCGAGATGGGCTGGGTTACGGCGCATCACGACTTTAACGCGTTGCTCGCGAATGGGCTTCCGTATGGCGATCTCTCGGTGGTGAACGATCTCCTTGCAGGTAAAGTCGATGAAAAGCGGCTACAGGAGTACGCGGATTGGGTTGAACTCATGTTCAAATATGCGGACAAATCGATTCTGCTCACCGGCAACTACGATGCGCAGGTAGGCGCGTTTGCGACGCAGAAAACCGTGTTCCTGCACCAGGGCAACTGGGTCGATCCCAACCTCAAGGCGGCGAATGCAACTTTCAAAATGGCCTTCGCTCCCTACGGTTCACTGAAGAAGACCACGGATGGCATCTTCGTATCCGCCCCATCGTTCTATGCGATCAATAAGGAATCGAAGAATGTGGTGCTCGCGAAAAAGTTCCTTAATGATCTTGTCACCACCACAGAGGGGCACAACTACATGGTCAAAGATGCGGGCATGATTCCAGCCTTCTCGGGCATCAGCCTCAGCCCGGCCGGACAGCTTTCCAAATCGGTACAGCAGTGGTCTGCAGCCGGCAAGGTTTACAGCTGGGATCAGTACTACTTCTCGGGCGACTTCCGCGACAAGGTGACCACCCCGATTTACAACCAGTTCGCCGCAGGAAGCATCACCAAGGCTCAATTTGTGGAACTTATGACCAAAGCATTCAAGGAAAACGCCCAGAAGTGAGCGCACCCAGCGCGTGGCGCGACGGGCTTCTCTGAAGTTTTCATCGCCGGCGCGCGCAATGCTTTACTTGATTGGAGCCGACCGCGGAGTTAGTATGTGAGCGGACGGCTCCACTTTTTTATGTATGGTTCGGACTCTGTGTGTTTATTGATCGGATACGTCGACAGGAGCGGATATGACAAAAAGAACCGAATCCAGGATTGTGTTTTGGACATTTCTCGCACCCGTGCTTTTCGCCTTCATGATGGTTATGGTGATTCCTTTCTTCCTCGGTACCTACTACGCGTTCACCAATTGGACATCTTCAGCGAGAGTGGATAATGGGTTACAATTCATCGGTCTTAAAAATTTTGTGGATAGCCTGGACGATCCCTCCTTTCTGTATTCCTTTGGAATCACCTTTGTGTATACGGTGCTCAACATGATCGCCATCAATGTGGTGGCTTTCGCGCTCGCACTCCTTGTGACTGGTAACCTGAAATTCAAGAATGTGTATCGCGTGGGATTCTTCGTGCCGAACCTCATCGGCGGCATCATTTTGGGTTATATTTGGCAATTTATTTTCAACAACGCCATACCATCGCTGGGGAGCCTTATACCCGAGCTTGGATTTCTCAATGATCCGAACAATCTCATGCTCAGCAAAAATACCTCGGCGCTTGCGGCCATGATCATTGTGGGCACATGGCAGTATGCGGGATATATCATGATGATCTATGTGGCTGCTATCGAGAATATTCCTCAGGAGTTGATCGAAGCTGCTAAAATCGACGGGGCGACACCCTGGGTGAGGCTCAAGGCAATCACGATTCCGCTTTGCGCGCAGGCCTTCACGGTGACAATGTTTCTTACGCTCGTGAACTCCTTCAAGCAGTTCGACGTCAACGTATCCCTCACGAGCGGAGGCCCCTCGACGATGCTCATGGGACAACCCATTCTTGGAACGCAGCTCCTCGCGCTTAACATCTACAACACCGCTTTCATCTCGAACAAGCTTTCTGAGGCCCAGGCTAGAGCATTCGTGTTCTTCCTGGTGCTCGCGATCATCTCGATCATCCAGGTCTTCATCAATAAGCGAAAGGAGATCGAGCTATGAAAATGACTCAGGCGAGAAAACCTGGCACAATCGCAGCCGAAATTTTCACCGCGATTATTTTTCTGCTTTTTCTCTTTCCCTTCCTGCTCGTGTTTATCAACTCGGCAAAAACCGCATTTGAGGTGACGCAATATCCCTTGGCCTTACCAAATCGCTGGGGGAATATCATCGATAATATGGTCAAGATTTGGACAAGCGAATCGGTGCGCTACCCAAGCTCGCTGCTGTCGAGCACGATAATCACGGTATGTTCGCTTCTTTTTATCAATCTCTTTTCGGCAATGGCGGGCTGGGCGCTCGTGCGAACAAAATCGAAGATTTCTTCGGTGATTTTTTTCATATTTGTGGCATCGATGGTGATTCCGTTTCAGATTGTAATGTTCCCGCTGCTGTCTTGGTTCCGCACGGTGACCGTAGGGACTGGAGTGCGGCTCCTGAGGACTTATCAGGGTATCATCCTGAGCTACATCGGGTTTGGTGCACCGCTTTCTATCTTTATGTTCCATGGCTTCATTAAGAGCATACCCCTCGAGCTCGAAGAGGCCGCGACGATCGACGGCTGTCACAAGCACGAGATTTTTTTCAAGATTATCTTTCCGATTTTGAAGCCGATTCAAGCGACAGTGCTCGTGCTGAACGGCATCTGGATTTGGAACGACTATCTATTACCGCTTCTCGTCCTCGGCAAAGGTAACGATGTGATGACGATTCCGCTCGCGGTGTCGAACTTCGCCGGCGCGTTCGTGAAACAGTGGGATTTGATTCTGACCGCGATTTTAATGGCGATGATACCGGTGATTATTTTCTTTTTATTCGCGCAAAAATATATCGTGAAGGGAATGGTGGCCGGCGCGATCAAATAAGGGCAAGAGTCGATGCTATGCACGACTCTTGCCACCGCGGATGAAGCCGACTCTCGCGGCTTATCCGCGGACGAACTGCGCACGACTCTTGCCACCGCGGATGAAGCCGACTCTCGCGGCTTATCCGCGGACGAACTGCGCACGACTCTTGCCACCGCGGATGAAGCCTCGCGCTACGCTTTGTCTTGGATCAGTTTGCCTTGCGAAAGTTTATCGATTTCGGCGGAGAGCCAGTCGTCGCTGCCCGCGCGCATGTCTTCGATCGATACGCGGATTTCCTCCGCCTTTTTTGTGAGGTTCTCGAGCGCCGCGTGTTGGCCTTCGAGTTTCGATTGGGCATCCGCGGCGTGCGCGGACGCGAGGTCGAGCGAGAGCTGGCGGAACTGTGTCGACATCGAGTGGAGTTTTATCTCGAGGCTCTCCTTGCGTTCAAGAAGCAACTGGTGCCCCTTGAACTGAGCATCAATCTCGGCGAGGCTCGCATCATACTCAGTGGAGAGCGCGGGCGAGGCGCTGCGCTTCTTGGCTTCGATGTTGACGCGGTCCTTTTCAAGCTCTTTAAGTGGCATCGATGCGATGAGACCATCGAGCTCGTTGAGGGTTGAGGCGAGAAGGGAAATTTGATCCATGCATGCTTTGACGGATTTTTCGGCCTCAGGCATCTCATTGGGGCTTATCTTTTTAAAGGTGGAGAGGAAAGAATCCGCATCTTTAGCAGCCTGCATGTAAGTCTCTGCATAGGGGCCGAGCGACGCGTAGTTGATGTTTCCGGCGGTGCTGTTCGATGATACTCGCGCCGTGGGGCCAATCGATTCGAAGAACTGCCGGATCCGCGTGGGCATGCGGGCTTTGTAGTCAATAGAGTGCGCGATGAGGCTCACCGCCATAATCGAGGTAGGAATGATGAACCAAGGCGTCTTCTGGTTAAAAAAGAGATTGATGAACAGAAAAATCGTAGATACGCTGAAAAAACTGAAGAAGCGGCTTAAAAACTTGCCGCGCTCTTTGTTGATCGCCTTATATTCCTTGAGCTGGTTAGCGTTGAGGGTGGCGATTCCTTCAGCCTCTTTGGCGATCCGACTCGACTGGCCGACGCGGAAAAAACGCCGCAGCAGGCCGAAGAACCACATCGTGCTCACGAGTACTGCCCAGGGGACCTGATTGGCATATGTTACATTGAGGTAATACAGCGCTGCATTGATACCGAGAAAAGAAATAATGGATGGTGCAATCGAGTGTCGTAGCTTTTCGGCGTTTTTTTTGAGCTCGGCGCGGTAGATCGCGAAGCCGTTTGATAAATGAGCGGAGAGCTTTTTGTTGATTTTTTCTTTTGCACGCTCAGCCGTTACCTCCGCGTGATAAGAACCTCGCGAGCGAGAATCTCTCAGAATGCCTGCCTCGGCAAGGCTCGAAATGACATCCCAGGCGGATTGCCCATATTTCCCAAGGTAGGCCCAGGCCTCATCGGATGATGGTCGGCGCCCAGTACGTTTGATTTCATCAAAAATGTAACGCTTGAGTGTGTCGATGGATGGGATAGAGTTGGAAGCGTTCTCGTCTGTTGTGTGAGGACCGCTTCCACTGTCCTTACTCGCATGTTTCTGAGTTTCGTCACGCGCAGCTGAGGAAGCCTGGCGCGATTGAGCCTCGTCGTGCACCGGTGCGCTGGAAAACGCCGCGCTTGCCTTCGATGCAGAATGATCAACGCCGTCCTCGAGCCTGAAGGCATCAATTTTTTCTCCGCTCGGCATCTCAAGCACGACGGAGGTCGCTCCCTTTCTCATAGAAGGTGACGCCTGGAGCGCTGCGGCGGAGATACAGATGCCGCCTGATGGCACCGCCCTCACCAATTCCTCCGCGATGTCCGCCGTGCTGCCGATAGCCCCGTCTTCGGTAAAGAGCACATCGCCGACGTTGATGCCGATTTTCACCTTGACCGATTCCGACAACGCCTTCTGAATGTCGATCGCCGCCTGAATCGCCGATGAGGAGGTGTCGAAGGCGCTTATGGCTTCGCTGCGCGACGATTCGAGCACGCGCCCACCCTTCGACTGAGTCGCGGCGCGGATCGCCTCTCTGAATTGGGCAAAGGCGGCTAACGCCTCATCTTTGCCGCGCGAGAGCAGAGAATCTGGATTTGCGACCTCGGCGTGCATGATGGCGCACAGACGAATTTCGTCGGATGACATTTGAAAATAAGCCTATATCCAGAATAATACTTGGTCAAGCAGACGATATTCCGAAGATGTTTACGCGTCTTACAAAATCGAAATGCGCGGAGAGGTCTGCGATGGACACTCTTCTGAGCGCTATGGAGATCTCCTCGTCGATTGCGATCCCTCTCGGTAACTTGATTGACGTCTCAAAGCCGAGCTCTTTTATGAAGATCTGACTATTCTCCGAAGCGTCGAGCACAATCGCGTTTCCTTCCCAGCCGGGATTTCTACGTAAGTGAACCATGGTCCAGTGAGTGCGCGAATCGCGCTCGGCTTGGCGGTTTTTTGCTGCCTGCTGGCTGTAGGTGTAGAGGCGCTCCTCCATGGTCTCTAGGTCAAGCGGCAGAGATGCAGTTGCGGACACGATGGTTCGCTCTTGCACAGATTCTACTGTCGTACCGGCAAGGTAAGGCTTTACACTTGCGAGTACTGAGTGGATTTGGTAGTGGGCGAGGAGATCCTGGTAGCGGCGGAGCGGACTGGTGACCTGCGAGTAGAACGAGAGGCCGAGGCCTGCATGGGCTGAGCAGGTAGCGCTTACAATGCTCGCGCGCATTGAGCGGCGGCGGGCAAAGTTCTGGGCGAGGCTGGATGAGGGGCCCTCGCCGCTACCCGCAGCCTTCGGCGATAGGGGTGGGTCCTGGGTTGCGTAGGGGAATGGCAAATTTCTTTCGAAAGCCCACCGAGCGGCCGCCTCTCCCGCGAGGATCATGAGTTCCTGCACAAGGCTTGCAGATCGAGTTGCAGGAACAATCTGAAAGGAGGGCGTGCCACCGCGTGCTTTGATCAAGATCTCGGGAAATTCAATGTCGATCGCACCGTGAGCCCGCCTGAGCATCGCCCGGGTGCGTGCTACAGCTCCAAGGCGCACAAGGACATTGTCGGAATCGAGCATGGTATCGGCTTCTTGGTAGGTGAGACGGCTGACCCGCACGATGCTTGGGGTAATCATGGTAGACACAATATGCCCCTCAGCATCGAGACGCACACCAAACGAGAGCGCGGGCGACTCCTCCTGAAGCCCTAGCCCCAGAAGTCGCACCATATCTTCCGGCAGCATCGGAATGGTACGCTCGGGAAGATAGAGAGTGGAACCCCGTACCATCGCTTCGCGATCGAGATCCGAGCGTGGCGCAATTCTCGAAGCGGGGTCTGCGACATGGATCCACACGGTGTCGCCTTCGATCGAGATGGCGTCGTCGGGATCATTCGACCACTCGTTGTCGATTGCATAACTTCGGAGGTGGCGCAAATCCAATCGAAGAATTCCAAGCTCTGCACGCTCAGTCTCTGGTACCGCGCAGCTTGGCGCGGTCAGAATGCAGCCATTCCGTTCTGGCCATGGGTTGAAACTCGCATCCCACACCCCCACCGCGATGAGTGCTTCATGTACCGCGCGAGGTTCCATTTTTATGCCAATAGCGCGGGCAAGCGCGCTCTCATCGCTCGACCCACGCGCGTATCTGCTTAGCTCGTCTATAAAACTTCTATATCGAACATCATCGGTGCCAGCGTACTTTGTCCGATGCTTCCAGGAGCGGGAAAAATCCTCGATAAAGGATGATCTGAGAGTGGTGAGCTCACGACGCTTCTGTTCTCTTTTTTCCAGGGCTCGCCGCTCCTCTTCACTCCGGAGACGGATTCCCTCGTCGAGCAACTCGACCGACGGTTCATCGGCCAGAATGCGCCACGCGCGCACAATGTGATCAGGCCCCGCTTCAGCCCACGTGAGCTCCGCAAATTCTCGCCAGGGCATGGGGCCGTAACCCTCGGGGTGTTCCGCGGCGAGCAATTCAAGGGCGTCGCGAACATCTGCAGCCGCGCTGTCGGAGTTTGGAAACGTGCGTATCGGTCCATTGTGCGCGAGGATGAGGTCTTTCTGGCGCACACGCCGCTCTTCGCCGTCGATGGTCTGCACGACAATCCTGTCAGTCTCGATTGAGGATACAATGGCGGGCTTCTGTTTATACATGACAAGAGAACGAAGTGGAAGCATGCCTTGTTTATAGCTTCAAAGGTACCGATACTCAAGTGTGTATATCAAGTCTGTTGCGGAGCCCAAAGCCCTGTGATATAGTGCTCAATGATTTCAGAGCGCAACTGATTGTTTGAAAATTATTATACAAAAATAAAAGGAGAGGAAGATGACTGCATTGCTCGTAGGTGTTGGGCTTATTGTTGTTGCGGTACTCATGGTGTTGCCGGGAATTCTTGGCTGGTGGGGAGATGTACTTGCATTCCTGAGAGGTGCGATTCCCGTGCTCGCGGTACTGATCGGCGCGCTGGCGGTATTTATTGGAATCGCTGACATCAAAGACAAGATTGAAGAGAAAAAAGAGGAAGAGAAGGAAAAGAACGAGTCTACTGAAGGTTCTCAGGAAGAATCCGAAGAAAAAAAGGAATAAGCTGTTTACAATAAAGAGATGCTTGACAGATTCCTCAATCTGTGGGAATATGCACGCGCAATTTTGGAATACTCCACAATAAGGTGAAGGTATACATAGATGAAGACTGTATTCGTTACTGCAGCGACAGCTGAGCGCAAATGGTACATCATCGATGCATCCGGCAAACCCCTTGGCCGTGTTGCAGCGAAAGTCGCTTCAATTCTGAGAGGAAAGAATAAGCCAACTTACACGCCAAGCCAAGAGACTGGCGATTATGTTATTGTGATTAATGCGGAAAAAGCTGCGATTACCGGTAGAAAGCGCCAGAACAAAATGTACTATCACCACACCGGATTTCCCGGCGGACTCAAAGATTATACGTTCAGTGAGCTCATGGAACGAAATCCTGTATCGCCTCTCGAAATTGCAATCCGTGGTATGCTCCCCAAGGGCCCCCTTGGGCGTAAGCTGTTCAAGAATGTCAAGGTTTATGCCGGAGCCGAGCACCCGCACGTGGCGCAAACGCCAATCGCCATCGAACTTTGATCAGGAAGGGAAACGAAATGGTTAAGAATATCAATCTTGGAATCGGAACCGGACGCCGCAAATGCGCAATCGCGAGAGTGTTTCTTCGCGAGGGTTCAGGTAAAATCATCGTCAATCAGAAAGAGCTCAAAGAATATTTCCCCGTTGAAACTCTCGTGAGCCAGGTGCGCAAGCCGCTTCAGGTGACTGATAGCGAGAATAAATTCGACGCGTTCATCACGGTGGTTGGCGGCGGTCCGACCGGCCAGGCAGGTGCATGCGCTCACGGTCTCTCCCGAGCACTCTCGCAGATCGATCCTGCCAATCACATTTCACTCAAGGCGAATGGGCTCCTCACCCGAGACCCACGTATGGTTGAGCGCAAGAAATACGGCCAGCGCGGCGCTCGTCGAAGATTCCAGTTCTCGAAACGCTAATGCATGGTTTCGCGGATTGAAGCTGTTCGCGAAAAGGCCTCCGGATCGCTCGAAGTGGCGGTCTCAGGAGGTCTTTTGTTTTTTGTTGACGCGGTGGACGCGAAGCTGCTCGGTGTCGCAATAGAGCGGGTGCCAGGCCGGGCGCGTGGCGTTGAGAATGGCCGGTGGCGCGACGATGAAGATGGTAGGGCGCGCGAAAATGAGGGTGGCCGGGCCAGCGACGTTGATGCGAAGGCAACCCTTACCCTCTGGCCTGAGGCTGAACTCACCGAAGAGCAAGTGGGGATACTGGCCCAGCTCGACGCGCTGCGCCATGCACGGTTCTATGCGGCGCAGATTGCGGCGCGCGCGGAGCAGGGGACGCGCCAAATGTATGAGAAGTTGGTTCATAAAGGGTTTGCGGCGGAGATCGCGCGCGCCGCTGTGTCCTGGATGTGCAAAGTGGGGTATATCGACGATGTCCGCTACGTGAGGATGCTCCTGCAGGCCCACAGTGTAAAGCGCGGTCAGGGACTTTTGAGAGTTCAGCAGATTGCATGGCAGCGAGTAGGACTCTTCGAGAGCCAAAAACGCATCATGGCGGAGGCAGTCGAAGGTATTGAAGAGGACGACATGGTACAGGCGGTGAAAAAGAGCGCCGAACAAATGCTCAAGCGCACAAAAAAAGCCATTCAGCGATCTCGGCAGGTGTCTGAACAGAAAGATTCTTTTGACAATCCGTATGCTGGCGAAATACCGCATGTCAGGGAAGGCAATCTCAGGAGCATGCTCCGCGCCCACCTTACGCGCATGGGCTTTCCTGGAAAGGCCATCGATGCCTACCTCGAATCCTTGGGAAATACCGAAAAATGAGAAATAGAAAAAATACTATTTTCCTATACTTGACAGACCTTACAACTAGATTCAATAATATGTCATAAATTTCAAGCCGGAGGGGCGCATTGCATGGATGACGATATCCTGACCATTGAAGAAGTAGCGAAGTACTTGCGTGTTTCTGAGAGGACAGTGTACGACTGGGCCCAGAAAGGCGAGATACCATCCGGGAAAATTGGCACGGTCTGGAGATTCAAAAAGAGCGAAATTGAGCGATGGGTTAATGAGCGTCTTTCCTCAAACAGGCCGGTCGCGCTCATCAGCAGTGTAAAAATCCAGAATATCATTTCACCTGACAGAATTCTTTTCCTCAACTATCCTTCCAAGCGAGACGCTCTCATTGCGCTCGCTGAGAATCTCTCTTCAGCGCCGCAGATTAAGAATAAACAGGAACTCATCTCAGAAATCCTCCGCAGAGAAGACCTCATGAGCACCGCGATCGGTAAGGGAATCGCGATTCCTCATGTACGCCTCAACTCGGTAACGGATCTCGTGGTGTCCATTGGCATCTCCCGCTGTGACATCGCGGACTTTCAGCCACTCGACGATATGCCGGTACGTCTTCTGTTTATGATCGCGGCGGCATATAATCAACATGCGTACTATCTGCAGACGCTCTCCTTCTTCTCCGCGCGCCTCAAAGTAGTTGAGCTGCGGGACAGCCTCCTTGGCTGCAAGACGGCCCAGGAAGCCTACGATTTGTTGATTCAGCAGGATCAATAACCGCGTACCATCGATGTGAGAGCACCTGCGGCGCGCGAGCGCATCTGCGGGTGCTCTTTATTTTGCTTGAAAAGGAATTGCCTTGTGTATCTGAAGAGTCTAGAGATATTCGGATTTAAATCCTTCGCGGACAAGGTGCGCATCGAGTTTTCGCAGGGAATTTCAGCCTTGCTGGGACCGAATGGCTGCGGGAAGTCCAATATTGTCGATTCAATCAAATGGGTTGTTGGAGAACAGTCGCCGCGAAGCCTCCGCGCGGAATCGATGAGCGACATCATCTTCAATGGCACCGAAAATCGCAAGCCGCTCTCGGTCGCCGAAGTGACGATTACCATGAGCAACGACGGAGGTGCGCTGCCGCTTGATGTGCCGGAAATTGAAGTCAAGAGGAGGCTCTATCGCTCGGGAGAGAATGAATATTTCATCAACGGTAGACAATCAAAACTGAAAGAAGTACGTGAGCTCTTCTGGGATACGGGCATCGGCAAATCGGCCTACTCGGTGATGGAACAAGGCCGCATCGATCAGGTGCTTTCTTCCAAGCCTGAGGACAGACGTTACCTCTTCGAAGAGGCTGCTGGTATTACGAAGCACAAAGCCCGCGCGCGGGAAGCTGAACTCAAGCTCGCCAAAACCGAAGAGAATATGCGTCAGATCGAGAGTATCGTGCACGAGGTAAAGCACTCGTACGAATCGCTCAAGGCTCAGGCTGAAAAAACCACACAATACCGCAAACTCAAGGAAAGAATTTTCGAGACTGAACTCGATCTTTACCTCGTACGGCTCAGACAATTTGTCCGCGATCGCGATCGAAACAGTGCGCTTTTTGAGCAGAAGAAGCATGAGCGTGAGGAGCTCATGCAGCGTGTGGAGCGCATGAGCCGGTCGATGTCGCAGGGGCTCGATCTTGTCAATGAGCTCGAGGCCAAACTCGTCGAGATGCAGAAGCTCCTCTATGGGCTTGCGGTCGAAAAGAATGGTAAGGAAAAGCAGAAGACGCTCTTTGCGGAGCGGCAGAGGGAGCTTAAGGCCAAGATCGAGCAGCTCGAGGGGCGCGATAGAGCCATCGCCTCGAAAATAGAGGCCCTTCAGGACGAAGAGGGCGATCGCGAAGCGGAGTACGCGGGCTATCGCGCGCGCATCCGCGAGGTAGAGGCGAATATAAAAACATTCGATGAGAACATATCAGCCGCGGCGCTCGCGGTGAAGGCCAACGAAGAAAGTATTCGACACAACACCAGCGAGTCGAGAGAGATTGGGGAAAAAACTTCGAAACTCAGGGAAGAGCTCGACACGATTACGGAACGAATCGCCCAGCTCGTCGACGAACGCTTGCGTCAGTCCGAGTCTATGGCGGATGAGCGCCAGAACCTCGAAACGCGGATAAAGGAACACATCGCAGAAATTTCCCGAGCCATCGCGGCTCGTGCAGACAGGCTTCAGGACTACGCGCATTTCGCCTCAACCTTGGGTGCGCAGGATCGCATCGAAGAAATCGAAAGGCTGGGTTCGGAGCTGCATGCCCTCTCGGAGCGCTCCAAGAGTCTCGATCGGGATTTTCTTCAGTAC
Source organism: Leptospira biflexa (assembly GCA_020721875.1). GTDB lineage: Bacteria > Spirochaetota > Spirochaetia > Treponematales > Rectinemataceae > Rectinema. The sequence goes on along the minus strand of DYLX01000002.1, from coordinate 28,700 downwards.
ATCTCCATTGCGCCCACCTTCCTCAATGAGCTTGTCGCGCCGGAGGGTGTGATGACGCAGAAGCGTCGGATCGATGCGGCGATTCTCGCGCTTCAGGAGAGGTTGAAAAAACTCGAGGCAGAGAATCAGAGTCTTTCGGGGCGAAACGGCGACTTGGGTAAGAAAATTGAGACCTATCGCAAGACGCTCGAAGAAGCCAGGCTCGAAAAGACGAAAATTCAGGCACAGATGGAGGCCGCTCAGGACGCGCTCTCCGTGCTGCGGCGGGAAATCGCCGGGCAGGAAGCATACCGCCGCGAGATCGCAAACGAACTCTCAGGCGAGCGGAAGAGGCTTTCCGAACTCGATGATGAAATCGAGACGCTCGAGGAAGAGCTTGCTGAGATCGAACGCAAAGGCAGAAAGCTCTCCGAGAATATGAACGAGCTTGAGACTACTATTAGTCAGCACACCGCCGACCTCGCAGAGAAGCGCAAGGAATCGGCAGAACTCGATCAAAAACTCCAGAGTATCCAAAGCGATCTCGAGAGCCTGCACATGGCTATCGCACAGAGCGAAACCGAAATACGCACGCTCAAGGATACCTTTACAGAGCTCTACTCGCGTGATCTCCTTGCTTTTGAGACGCGGATGTACGATATACGCAAGCCGCTTTCGGAGATCCGTGAGCTTTTGGCCTCTTATAAGGGCTCTCTCTCCGCTCTCGGTTCGGTCAACCTCATGGCGCCGGAAGAGTTTGAAGAGGTGAGGCAACGTTACGATTTTCTTACGGGACAATTCGAAGACCTCGTAAAGGCTCGTACCGATCTCGTCCGGATCACCGATGAAATCCGCACGGAGAGCGCGCAGCTCTTTGTTGATACCTACAATCGCATCAAGAAAAATTTCCACAATATGTTTCGACGCCTCTTCGGTGGGGGGCGGGCGGAGCTGCGCCTTCAGGATTCAGACCATGTACTGGAGAGCGGCATCGAGATCTACGCGCAGCCCCCTGGCAAGAAGCTTGAGAATATCTCGCTGCTGTCGGGGGGTGAGCGGACACTCACCGCAATCGCGTTGCTCTTTGCCACATATATGGTAAAACCCTCTCCTTTCTGTTTTCTCGATGAAATCGACGCCGCCCTCGATGAGGGTAACATTATCCAGCTCGTTAATTTACTGAGAGAGTTCGGTACCACAAGCCAGTTCATCGTGATCACGCATAACAAAAAGACTGTCGCCTGCGCGGACACGCTGCTCGGTGTCACAATGGAAGAGTCGGGCGTGACCAAGGCCATCGCAATACGCGTACAGGATGACAACGGCATTGTACGGCCTGTCTACAACCACGAAGAATCTTTCGCCGAAGAAGAGGTTGAGTACGAGGATGGCCGCCAACTCGATGATGCGCAGCTGAGCGGCGCTTTGGAACACGCGGCTGCGGCTTCACTAGCTCCTGGATCTGACAGCGCGACTACTGCGAGTGCTGGTGAGATGAAAGGATAGTTCGATGAACACGGAAGCGCGAAATGAACGCATATTCTATCAAGATCCATCGAGGACTGAATTCGACGCAAAAGTGCTTGAAATGGTGCGCATGGAAGGCAAGGCAGGCGATAATAACCGCGGCGCTGGTCATGTAGCCGCATCCGCTGCCAGCGGCGATGCGCACAACCTGAGCACGATGCGGGCAAAAGTGCGGCTCGATGCGACCATTTTCTACCCCGAGGGTGGCGGCCAGCCGCCAGATCTCGGCTGGATCGGCTCTGCTCTGGTGGTCGATGTGCAGGAAATTGACGGCGATATATGGCACACGGTATTGGGAGAGGGAGTGGCGGCGCTGCGTGTCGGTGAAACCGTACACCTGCGCCTCGATGGCGCACGCCGCCTCTATCATACGCAGCAGCACACTGGCCAGCACCTGCTTTCGGCAGTGCTCGAACAGGACTACAACATCCACACACTCTCGTTTCATCTTGGCGAAGAGTACTGCACTATCGATGTATCCGCTCAGAATCCAGCCGATTTAAAACTCACCGAGATCGAGGCGAAGGTCGAGGCGTGGATCGCCCGCGACGTGCCCGTGCCCGTGCACTATTGTCCGCCGGAAGATGTTGCATCGTTCAGGTTGAGAAAGCGTCCGCCTGCAGATGAGGCGGTAATCCGCGTCGTTGAGATCGACGGATACGACTGGTCGCCTTGTGGCGGCACGCATGTCGAGCGCACAGGCCAGATTCGCGCCCTTAAAATCATTTCTGTTGAGCGCTCCAAGGGCAACACGCGGCTCTACTTTGTTGCAGGCGCACACGCTCTCAAAGTGCTCGCGCATGCATACGAAGAAGCGCGGCGCGCGGCCCTGCTCTTGAACACCGGAGTAGAAAATCTTGCCGCGAAGGTTGCCGAGAGCATCGAGAAGGCCGCGTATATCGATAAAAAGTACAAGCGCTACGCGCAAGCGAGCGCAGAAACCACAGTAGCGCTCGCAGCAGCATCACACGATGCCTCCTCTATCCTCATGTTCAACCTCGAGGACGAAGACGCGGAGAGGGCAATCATGCTGATCAGGTCTGCCTCGACGATAGGAAGGGCTGCGCTCGCGCTCTCTGTTCCGGATAGAACTGTGGTGGTAGAGACACCCTCTGGTGGTGGTTTTCCCGCTCTCGCGGTAGTACTCAAACCAGAGATGGCGCGGTTCGGGGGGCGTGGAGGTGGAGGCCCTACCTTCTTTAGAGCGAGTTTTGAGACTGTCGAGGATGCTTATCATTTTATGGAAAGTGCTAAGGAACTGCTGCATGGGGCGTCGGTACCGAGCCAGTGAAATAGGCTCGCCACAAATGCATTGTCCAAACACAGGTGCCCGCTCACGCTGCCACTACGAATATACGCCATTACGAATCGGACCCAAGGCTCAAGCGCGCTGCGTGGCGCCACCGACTGAACAACACTAGAGCGCAAGAGGCCGCCTGTTGTCAGCCAAACGTTCGCACAGATACTCCCTGTCGAGATTTAATTCGCGGATAAAGAGTCGCATCTGTTCCTCCGAGAGGAGATTCTGCTCGGCATAGAGATATACGAGGGCGCGCTCCGCGATAAACGGCACCCTGAGCGCGTTGAGGTGCATCTCATGCTCCTCGCCCGTTCCCGAGCGACCTTCGATCGATAAAAACAGCCTCGACTCCTCAATATTCCCCTGCAGCGCGCCAAGCTCTGCGAGAAGGGGCGCGATGTTACCGCGCGCGGCGAGCTCGCCAAAGGGCTTGAGCGTAAAGAAGGTGTACTCTTTGCCCGGCAGATAGTGGTGTTCGTCACAGCGCGTGCAATAGTTCGGTTCACGACCGTCGTGCTTCGCCCTGTCGCCCCCGATGATGATGAGGGGGTCGAAGTAGAGCGCGGGGCACTCGCGGCCGTCCACGGAATAGTAGCGGTAGGTATAGAGTGAGTCCTTGAGGCATTCATCGTGCTCGCAGTAGGCGGTGAGTGGGATGATGTCTGTTGCGGTTTCGAGAAGAAGGCGTGCGGTCTGATTGAATATTTCTCGACGGAAATTGAGCACGAGAGTGGGGTAGATAAAGCAGAGTCCGCGCGATTCGGCCTCGTCTTTCATGAGGTAGGCAATGCGCTCATCGAAGAAGGCTGCCTCGTCGATCACCCAGGTTCCCACCTCAGAATTCTCCGCGATGAGCATCTCGAGTTCGAAAGAGTCCTTGGCGCTGCCTATGCGGTTGCCGCAACGCTCATAGCCGCCCCGGTAGGCAAGGGCGTCGTCGGGGTAGTCGGGGAAGCGGCTCTTATCGAGGGCAGAACGAACGACAAACACATCCCTTCGGTCGACAGTGCCTGAGCTTGTTAGTTTTGCAGCGGCCCCCTTTTTTTTAAGTGCGATGCGGCTGTCGCGCCACACGCGCGCGGAGAACTCAGTCTTTCCCGAGCCCATAGGTCCAATAACGAGAATGCGCTTGCCCGACGAGACAAAATCATGGTGTTTGGCCATCGAGTGGATGTTGAGCTGTGGAAAACCCAGGCTCTTTAAAAATTCGCTTGTTTCATCGTTGTGCTGCATGCTGGCCTTTTCCCTTCTCTTTATTTGTTGAGCGCTGCGAGCAAGGGTTGCATGTGGTCCGCGCGGACGACATTCGGATTAACGCTCGGGGTGCCGAAGGCGAAGTACTTGTAAGGGTGAATGTCGAGCGCGTTCTGGTACCAGCCCTCAATGTAGTCGGTGTCCACCACGGATGCTGCGAAGTTATGGTAGATAGGGAGGCAGGCGCCGCTCTGCAGGAGCTCAGTCTCCGCCTTCGCGAGGAGCTGCATGCGCGTGTTGTCGCCTGCGGTGTACGATTGCTCCATGTAATTCATGAATGTTTGGTCTTTGTAGCCGGCGATATTGAGAGGCGCACCCGTGGTCCACATCTGGAGGAAGGCCTCAGGATCGGCGAAGTCGCCAATCCATGTCTCGTGGGCTAGAGTGAAGGAACTTGCGGCGGAGCGTTTGCCGATAGTCTCGTAGTAGGAGGCAGGCGCCATAGGCTTCAAGGTGACCTTGATACCAATCTCCTTTTCCCATGCAGCCTTGAAGGCGGTCGCAATTGCGCGCGGCGTCGCATAGTCTGCATAAGCTATCGTGACTTCGGGCAGCCCCGCACCGTTCGGAAAGCCGGCATCAGCGAGCAGCTTTAACGCCTCGTCGCGATTCGGCGCCTCAATGCCCTTAGTCTTGGAGTAGCCCGGGAGGGGGAGGACGAGCGTTGTCGCGGGCAGCCTATAGAGATCGCTGGATCGTATGCTTTCCCATGGAAGGAGGAGCGCAAGGGCTCGCCGAAGGCGCTGATCACTCCAGGGCGTGGTGCGGCAGTTAAAGAACCAGTAGTGGGTTGAGTAGATCGGGAAATATTGAATTGCGGTCTGGAGCAGAATCTGATCGAAGTTGCCCGGCCCATCAAGCCAGTGGGCATAGCCAGTGTTGAAAAGGGAAGTGGCCTTCGCGTCGTCGTCGGTAAAGACCATACGCAGCTTTGGAATATGTACATTTACAGCGTCCCAGTACTGATCGTTCTTTTCAAGTACGAGCTCGGTATCGGACATCGAGATTGGCTTATAGGGGCCGTTGACGGGGTAGGGGATAGCAGATCTCCAGTCTTGCACATCGAAGAGTGAGGGGTGTACGAGCGCAAAGGACTGGTGGCAGAGCAGTCGCGTGAAGTAAGCCACGGGCCGTACCAGCGTTACTTCGAGTGTGCGTGCATCGATCGCCCTTATGCCCACATGCTCTCTGTGCCTCTCGCCGGGGCTTGCCTCGCGGTAGGTCTTTGCCCCCACAATGATGTCGAAGAAGGTGGCGTACTCTGCGTTAAGATCGAGCATTCTGAACCATGAACCGACAAAATCATCGGCGGTAATAGGGCTGCCGTCCGACCAGCGCGCGTTTTCGCGAATTGTGAAACGGTAGAGCTTTTTATCGGTGGAGCGCTCCCATGACTGAGCCAGGGCGCGCACGGGGTCGAGCGACTGTGGATCGTAACTAAAGAGGCCCTCGTAGAGTGCGGTTTGAATCTGCGCCTCGTTCGAGAAGATCGCCCGCTGAGGATCGAGTTGAGGCAACTGCGCGCCGAACACGCTGACGAATTCCGTTTCCTCAGAATGATTCTGGTTCTGCGTTTGATCTTGTGTTTGACTTTGGGCCTGTACCACCAGCGGCGAGAGCAGGAATACCGCGGCGATCGCGGCTAAAATGTGCCTTGAGTTCATGTACATAAGTATGCGATAAAATAGTGCGGAAGGCAATCAATATGGGCATTGAAAAAACGTTCATGCCGGAGCGGCTCGTTGTGGGCGTCCTCTCATCCGAGGACGCGGTAGAACAGGCAGCACACGATGCGCTGTGTACGCGATTCGGAGCTCTCTGCTTTAAATCTGAACGTGAAGAGTTTCATTGGACCGACTACTACTGCCCTGAGATGGGCGATAAAATTATGCGCTCATACTGGGTTTTCGAGGAACTCATCGACCCCTCAGCGCTCGCGGCGATAAAGCACGAAACCAACAGTCTCGAGCAGAGGCTCGCCTTGGAAGGCAAACGCAGGGTCAACCTCGACCCCGGCATGCTCGGAACCGCGCGCTTCTGTCTTGCCACCACCAAAGATCGCTCGCACCGACTGCCGCTCGCCGACGGCATTTATGGGGAGCTCACGCTGATTTACGAACATGGTGTGTTTAAGGCGCTTCCATGGACTTACCCGGACTGGGCTTCGGAACCGGTGAGGCTCATGCTCTCGGCCGAGAGGGCGCGTCTTCTCGATGATCTTCGCCACCTCCGCCTTCTCTAAACCGTGGAATTCTGAATTCGAAGAGTGAGCCCTCATTTGCCCAGCTCTCGGCGCGAACCGACCCGCCATGCGCCACCGCGATATGCTTTACAATGGCGAGGCCGAGGCCCGAACCGCCGCTCGGCGGCACACCGGACGCATGGTCGACCTCCGCGCTGCTTCGAGACTTATCCGCCCTGTAGAATCGCTCGAAGATGTGCGCGAGATCTTTTGGTGCGATCCCCGCGCCAAAATCGCGCACGCGCACCACAACCTGGCCCTGCTCTTCGGTGGCCTCGACGGTTATTTTCTCCCGAGAGCCCGAGTGCTGCACAGCGTTTGCCATGAGATTGAACACCGCCTGTTCGATGAGGCCCGCGTTCGCGTCAACCTCGAGGTCCTCGGGGCAGGAAATTTCAAGAGCGCCCGAGGCTGGGTATCGTAGACGCACTGTCTTGGCAGCCTCCTGCAACACCGCCGTGAGACTGAAGCGCTCGCGTACAATCCACGATTCTGGATCATGCTCGAGCTTTGCGAGCATGAGGAGATCGGCGACAATCCGCTCCATACGGACAGCCTGATGCTCGATCGCCTGTGCCCAGGCGCGCTGCTCCTCTTCGATGTCGGCGCTTGAGAGCATCTCAGCGTATCCCTTCACAATCTGAACCGGTGTACGCAGCTCGTGCGAGACATTGGCGACAAAATTTTTCTTTACGCTCTCCATCTTTCGAAGCGACGTGATATCGCTGATCGCAATGACGACACCTTTGGATTTTCCGATGGCGAATTGTCGTGCCCTCGCCGTGAGAATTGACTCGCTTTTATCCTGAATCACGGTGAACTGTTCGAGTTCGGCGCTTCCCTCATTACGACAGCGCTCGATGAGCGTTCGTAGTTCGGGCGCGCGGAAGAAAAACGAGGAGAGCGGCTGGCTCTTGTTGGGTGAAACGCCGAAGAGCCGGTACGCGGCGCTGTTTGCGGCAATGAGCTCCTGAGGCAAATGCAGCGCGATGATCGCTTCATCGGTGGCGTCGAAAATCGATTGAAGGCGCTCACTGAGCTCTGAAATGTGACGGTTCTGAATTTGAAGCTCTTCGTTAAGGTTTTTAAGCCGAAGGTTGAGGGTGGTGGTCACCTCACGGTGCACCGCGCTCAGACGCAGCGCGAGTACGGCACAGATGATCACACTGAGAATCGTCTCGATCCAGAGGGCGAGGATCGCGCTGCGAGCTGCAAGGATGAACGACAGCGCCGCAACCGCGGCCAGAGAGACACCACCAACCGCGAGTGCGCGTAGTTCATGTTTCAAACCATTGGTGACCCGCTTCATTGATCTTTGAACCGATACCCTACGCCTCGCACCGTCTCGATGAGCGCCCCTCTTTCGCCAAGCTTGCGCCTAATTGCGAGAATGTGTACATCGATTGAGCGCTCGGTGACTGCCACATCGCCTCCGCGAATCTCCGCGATGAGCCGCTCGCGTGGAAAGACGCGTCCTGGATTCTTTATGAGAAGCTCCAATATCGAGAATTCCGTCGCCGAGAGGTCGATCGAGCGCTGGTCGCTCCGCACCTCGTGGCGGGCGCTGTCGAGGGTGATGCCAGCGCAATGCACGCGGCGGTCGGATGCCTCGAATTCAGTAGTACCCTCATGCCGCCTCAGCACCGCGCGGAGCCGAGCCTCGAGAACTTTCAGACTGAATGGCTTTACCACATAGTCTTCCGCACCGAGCTCGAGGCCCGCAACCACATCGCTATCGTCATCCTTCGCGGAAGTGATGAGGATGGGGATTGAGGAGAGTGCACTGTCTTTTTTCAACTTTCGAATAAAGGCGAATCCATCCATTCCGGGCAGCATAAGATCGAGAAGAATCGCAGCAACGGTTCCATTTTTGAGAAAGGAGAGGGCGCGCTCTGCGTCGGATTGCCAGACAGTGTGGTATCCTGCCTTGCCGAGGCTCGTCGAGATCATCAGTGCGATATCTCGGTCATCTTCCACAATCAGAATGCTTTCCATGGCAGTCTCACGCATTCAGCTCGGCGTGAATACCCTCCACCATATACAGAATCGATTCGCATGCGTTTGTCATATGGTCGCCGAGGCGCTCGAGGTAACCCGAAACCTGAATGAACTTTGTGACTTTATCCGCGTCATCTGGCCTCGAGGAGAGCAAGGTCACCATCTCCTTGATGAGGCCCTTGTGGAGGTGATCGATTTCGTCATCCATGAGAGAAATCTGCCGAGCCCGCGTCGCGTCTCTCTGAATGAAGGACTCGATTGTACCGGAGATCATTGCTGCCCCGATTTCAGTCATCCTCTCGAGTATCTCCGTCTGGCGCCACTGAGGTTCCTGAGCAAAGAACTTGGTCGCCTTGGCGAGGTGCGCAGCATAGTCGGCGCTGCGCTCGAGATCGGAGGCCATCTGAATAGCGCATAGCAGCAGACGTAGATCTTTGGCCACTGGCTGTTGAGTCGCCATCGTTGTGGCGACGAGGTCGTCGATCTCGAGCTGCTGGAAGTCGATGGCACCATCGGCCTTCTTGACCCTCTTCGCTGCCTCGGTATCGCGTTCGCGGAAAGCGCGCATCGCTTTAAGCAGGGAATCGGACGCTGCCGCGCCCATCGCGCTGATTTTTGCGTCTATCTCGAGAATCGCGCGCTCGAATGCTTCACGCGGCATGAGGTTCCTCCATGGTTCGATCAGCCGAAACGGCCCGTGAGATAGCGTTCGGTTCGTTCGTCTTCGGGAGCGACGAAGATTTTTTTAGTCGGTCCAACCTCAACGAGGTCTCCCATCAGCATGAAGGCGGTGGTGTCCGAAACGCGACCGGCCTGCTGCATGTTGTGTGTCACTATAATGATAGTATAGTCGTTCCTCAATTCTGAAATCAAATCCTCGATGTAGGAGGAGGCGATGGGATCGAGGGCGCTCGTGGGTTCATCCATCAGGATGACATCGGGCTGGAGTGCGATCGCCCGCGCGATGCAAAGGCGCTGCTGCTGGCCGCCCGACAGAGCGAGCGCGTTCTTCTTGAGCTTGTCTTTAACTTCGTCCCAGAGCGCAGCCTTTATAAGGCTGTGCTCGACGAGCTCATCCATGTCGCCTGAGTATCCGTGGGCGTTGGCCGCCCAGGCAATATTTTGGTAGACGCTTTTCGGAAAAGGATTGGGTTTTTGGAAGACCATGCCGATGTGTCGCCGGATCACGGCCGGGTCGACCGAAGGGTCGTAGATGTCGCGGTCGCGGTAGCGCACCTCGCCAGTGGTACGCGTGCCGGGAATGAGCTCATTCATCCGGTTGAGTGCGCGAAGAAGGGTGCTCTTGCCACAGCCCGAGGGGCCTATGATCGCGGTGACTTTGCGCTCCGCAAACTCGATAGAGACATTTTTGATACCCTGGTGACCATCGCCATAGATGATCGAGAGATTCTTCGTCTGAATGATTGAGCCTGGTTCTTTTAAAGCTTGCGCCATACTACATCTCAATGATACTCGATCAGGATAAGCTCAGTGTGAGCGCACGGTTAAAAAGCCGTTAAATTACCTTGAAAATTTCCCCGGGTATGTCTGAAACACGCCGGTCGCCAGGCTCTTGCCTCGCAACAAGGCGCGCGAGCACCCGCTTTCACTTCATCATGTGCATAATTTCAGACACTTTTTTCACCTTGTGGCGCTGCATCCATGCCTCGATGCCCTCCAGAACCCGCAGAGGAACGCCAGGGTCTGAAAATAGCGCGGTTCCGATCTGCACAGCTTGTGCGCCGGCGAGTAAATACTGCAGCGCGTCGTCTGCGCTTGTGATACCCCCGAGCCCAATAACGGGGATGCTTACCGAGCGGCTCACCTTGTAGGTTGCCGCGACGCCGATGGGACGAATCGCGGGACCGGAGAGGCCGCCGGTGCCTCGCGCGATGGCGGGACGTATCCTCTCGGTGTCGATCACCATGCCCACAACGGTGTTGATGCAGGAGAGGGCATCGGCGCCGCCTGCCTCGGCGGCGCGGGCGATTTCAGTGATGTCGGTGACATTGGGGCTCAATTTGACGATGAGGGGGCGCATCGTCCGCGCCCTAAGCGATCGTGTGAGGCGTTCGATGAGGGCGGGATCGATGCCGAAGGACATGCCTCCCCGGTGCACATTTGGGCACGACACATTGATCTCGTAACCGTCGACTCCGCGTCCGGCTCCAAGATGCGCTTCAATATAGTCGATTACCGCGGCATAGTCGTCTTCGGTTGAACCTGCTACATTCACGATGACCGCACAACGTCTTCGGGCGAGCGAGGGAAGTTTTTCCTCGACAAAGCGTTCAACGCCGGGATTCGCGAGGCCGATCGAGTTGATGAGTCCCATCGGTGTCTCGACGAGTCGTGGTGGTGGATTTCCCTGGCGCGGCTCGAGGGTGACAGCTTTCGTGTAGAGCGCGCCGAGCCCATCGATGTGGACGAGTTCGTCGTACTCCTCACCGTAGCCGAAAGTGCCCGACGCGACGCCGACAGGGTTACGCAAGGTAAGCGCACCGATCTTTACGGAGAGGTCGGGTTTGTCAGATTGATCCATCTTCTGCGGTTCGAGTGTAGGGTGTGAATTCATAGTGCGGCTATCTCCCAGTCGATAGCTTCGGCGCTGAAAACTGGTCCATCCGCGCAGACTCTGAGGTAACCGCCGGCCGCCGCGGGGATCACGCACCCATGGCAGGCGCCGACTCCGCAGGCCATCCACTGTTCCGCGGAGAAGTGCGCGGCGGCTCTCCGTGCGGGAGCGAATCGGGCAAGGGCGGCGAGCATTGGGCTAGGTCCGCAGCCGTAAAGGTGCCAACGCTCCGAAGACGGAGCAGCCGCATCCAGATGTGCAAGAGCATCGAGTACAGTGCCTTTGATGCCAAGTGATCCATCGTCAGTGGCGATAGTCGCGCCCTCAAGGAGCTGACGCCACATAAGCGCCATGCCCCGCGCCGTAGTGGCGCCATGGGGCTCAACCGCGTCGGCAGGTGGCAGCGTTGTCGCGCTATCAGCAAACCATGCGTGTGCTCGTAGCGGAACCATTGACATGCTTCTAAATCCCGCGACAAATCGGTAGGGCAACTTTTTTGCGCGAAGCCATGCCGCGAGAAAGAGCATAGGGCCGATGCCAATGCCACCTCCTGCGACAAGCGCGGTTTCGTTTTGGGCAGGTTCGGGAAATGAATTACCCAAGGGGCCGATAATGCTGATGGAGGTGCCGGGGCGCAGCATGGAGAGGGCCTTCGTGCCCGCTCCTCGAATCTGGTAGATCGAGTGCGCGGTGGCGCCTGCTCGGTTTGTGGCGCCTCTATTATTTATGTTGCCGCCCGCCAGGTCCGCGGCGCCATGATTGTGAACATCGGCACC
>DYLX01000002.1:0-16949 GCA_020721875.1 Leptospira biflexa | reverse complement strand
TATTTATGTTGCCGCCCGCCAGGTCCGCGGCGCCATGATTGTGAACATCGGCACCGACCAAGTTTTCGGCACTCCCAGGATTTTTTTCGAAGCCCCTGGTTCTTTCCTCCCCGCCACGCTCAAAACCCGCGAAGGCGAGTGGTCTTCGAAGCAGCGTGCCTGCGCCTATCTCCACCATCGGCGGAAGAACCGTAAAGAACTGTCCAGGATTCGGTGATGCGAGGTCATGAGGCCACCTGAAGGCCAGATGCATTAAGTTTGGTGCAATTGATGCGTTTATGAGAATTTTTGCTTTAAATTGGCGCATGCGTTTCTGCCTACCTCGGAATTCTATCAAAAGGGTGCGACTATTGATACTATGTGACTAACAACTGAGATACTGATACTTATGGAATTCCTCCTCGCAGGCCCGAAGACGCTGCGTTTAGGGATTGATGTCTTCGCTCGACACGCCCATAGAGTTGAGCTTCTCTTCGATATGTCGAAGGCGCTCGCTCATTGAGGCGATTGAGCGCTCGATCCGCTTGTATTCGGCGATAAGGATCTCGATGGGGTCGTCATGTGCATTCTTGGTTGGCATTGCGGTCCGTTTCGCGATAAGCGGTGTTGCCCCCTTGATGAGCGCCTCAGCTGCCTTCGCGCGTGCATCGGGGTCTCTAATGGACGCGACAAGGGAGAGGCCGTCCCAGCCGAGGCTGGGGTCGAGACTGAGTGTCTGAGCCTGGATTGCGGTCGAGGCTGTTTTTTTGGGGAGTCCGAGAACGCGTTCGACATAGTCCTCAAAGCGGGCGCCATGAATACGGCAGAGCTCCTCAGCCTGAACAAGAAGCCGACCCAGCTCGAGGAGAAGTGAGCCATTGCCCGCGAGGCAGCGGGTTTTAATCGCTTCGGTAAGCTGTGTAAATTCGGGGATCGTTTCGAAAACATTCGAGTAGAAGCCCTGTTTCTCGGCCTTTCCGAGGAGTTCATTGAAGAGAGTCCAAAATTCCTGGGTATGGGGGCGGGTCATGGGCAATCCACCACGGCGCACGAAGAGCAAGTGGTGGGCGTACTCGTGGATCGCGGTGTATAAGAGTTGGTTATCCGATTCAAAATTTTTATTGTGAATAAGAATTTCAGCGTTTGCGGGCTTGTAGAGGCCGTTCACCTTTTTGTTTGTTTTGCCTGAAAATACAAGTGTGAAAGGCGCGGAAGGCGCTTCGATCGCCTCGAGAATTTCCTTGATTCTATCCTGGTTCATTCGGTCTCTCCCTCGTGTCGGAGAGGAATAGTACAGGAAGCAGCGCGCACAGGCAATCACCAGGAAGGGCGTGATACGGCAAGACAGGTCATCTCTTGCAGGTGCCACGCCCTGAAACCTCTTGAACCTGGAACATATTGGTCCTAGAACCTCTAAGACCAAAAAAACCACGCGGGGGAGCTCCCGCGTGGAGTGTGTGCGATTACGCCCGAAGATGTGATCAGCGGCGGAGTGAACGCTCGATCTCAGGCTTATTGAAACCTACGATGATCCTTCCATTAATATCGATGACGGGGACGCCCATCTGGCCGGACTTGCGGACCATTTCTTCAGCCTTGCGCATGTCGGCGGCCACATTGTACTCAGTGAACGAGATACCGTTCTGTCGGAACCAATCCTTGGCGAGCCTGCAGTAGCTGCAACTCGGTGTGGTGTAAATTGTGACAGACATATCATTCCTCCCTCGCGGATTTTTGTTGCAAAATTGGATATATAGAAATTAATATATATAAAAGTTCACGTCAAGAATGTTTCATGAAAAAATTTGAAGCCGCGCCGCGAGAGCACGCGTCTCCATGATGTGGAACTAAGGCGGCATTCTGTAATCGTACTCGCTGTCCTTCTCTATCTCAAGGCATGGAGCGGATGTTTCTCCTGTCAACCTCTCTCAGGCAGTATCACATTGAGTGCGGGCACCACAAGCACCACGAGTTATCTCTCTATCTCGAGGGTTGGGCTCGGATCGCTGAGCGCGGCGGTACCACTCAGTGCGCGGGAAGAATTTCTCACAAAGCTGTCCATCACCGCGGCAGCCACAATGGGAAGAATCGAGATCGATGCAGGAAAGCTGCGTCTCAAGGCCAGGGGATATTTCTCGACGAATGATCGAGGAGCATCAGAGGGTGTTGGGGTTCTTTCTGCGGTGCCGCTCGGCGCATCCTCAGATCCATGGGGGATCGCACTCCATGCGCCAAGGTTCAGCTGCGCGGCGACAACTTCTGAGTTCTACTCGTCAGCCGCTTTCCAGTGGTTGGTGTTTGAGGCTCCCCTTGACTTGATTCTAGGGGCAGGTGCTCTCTACGAAATGAATCGAACTGCCGATATCGCACAGCGTATTCGGCCCTGGTTCGCGCTGGGGTTGCGGCACACATGGGGCACAGGAGAGGCGCGCCTGAAGTCACAAATATATCCTGAATGGGGCCGCGCCGTGGATTCGAGTTTGAGAAGCGCACTACGGGGAGCAGCAGCGCGCGTCGATCTTGCCTGCAGTCTCGACAACTTCGATGCACGCATTGACGCTTACCTCGAAACAGGAGAATTTCTCAACGCGAGAGGAACAGTATCGACCTACGACGCTGCTGCCGACGTGGCCTTCGGGCTCGATCTTTCCTCGCTTCCCCTCCTGAGCAGGGCAACTTTGTCCGTTTCAGCGAAATCAGTGCAGGGACTGCACAGCTTTTCGATCGGCCAATTTCCAGCCTATGGCACCTTCGCTGATCCATTCATTTCGCGTTACTGGCTCGACATTGGAACTGTTGAAGCCACGCTCTCGGGTAAGCGGCTGCCCCTCGCGCTATTCACGCACGACCTTGCAGCTTTACTTGCATGCGGCGCCTCTTTTCAAAAAGAATTCAGTACCACCTTGCTTTCGCTCAACGCGAAGATTTCACTCTATGCTCTCGCACATCCCGAATGCACTCTTTCCTTCGAGACGAAGCTGTCGGGAGAAAAATCAGATGCCACCGAAGACTACGGAGCGAACTCTTCATTCTCCGCCATTGAAGAGCTGGAACTGAGCGAAAATAGGGGCACCGCTATAATAAGCTCTACGCAAAGTCCTCTTCTTAACCACATAGCTTTCTCGGTTCGCGGTTCGGGCCCCAACCTTTCTCTTTCCGGCTCGGTTTTCTTGTCTCTCTCGCGTGATGGAGGAGAGGATATCTTAGGGAGACTACGCGCCTCCATCAAATTGCCCCATTGTGCGGTGGAGGCGTCGAGCTCGGTGAAATATGCAGGAACGCCGCCTCGATTCTCGATTTCTTCTGCGAGGCTCTATATGCGCATTCCTTTTTAACGCGACGATGCCACGTGGAGGGGGTGTTTTCAAATTCCAGGCTCTGCAGTACCATCTTTGATACAGAATTCACAGGGAGGGAGGAATTGGAAACTGCTCTTATCGTTGTCGATATTCAGAACGATTTTTGCCCAGGGGGAGCGCTCGCGGTTCCGAATGGCGATGTCATCATTGAGCGTGTGAACAGGCTTCTCTCAGCCTATCCAATCAGCGTGCTCACCCAGGATTGGCACCCTCGCGCGCACTGTTCCTTCGCATCATCGAAATCCTTGCCGCCTTTTTCCCTCGACCCCGAAAGCGTCGTGCCCTCGATACTATGGCCCGATCACTGTGTGGCCGGAACCTTTGGCGCCGATTTTCATCCAGCACTTCACACATGGAAGGCAAGGTGCATACTCCGGAAAGGAACGCGTCGAGAACTCGACAGCTACTCGGCCATCATGGAGAATGACAAAAAGACGCCCACAGGCCTTGCAGGTTTTCTCAGCTCCCTCGGTGTAACAAGGGTGCTAGTATGTGGCTTGGCTACGGACTACTGCGTTAAGTCGACCGCGCTCGACGCGCGGCGTGTGGGTTTCAAAGTTACGGTTGTCGAAGACGCCGTGATGGGGATCGATGCAAAACCTGGCGACATTCATGCTGCGTTCGAAGAGATGCGTCTCGCTGGTTGTGATTTTGCGATGACAGCCGACCTGGTAAATTGGGCGGAAAAATGAAAGTGCAAAGAATGAGTATGAACTGCTCCTACCGATCGGCGCTTTTTACCGATTTTTATGAACTAACGATGGCGCAGGGCTACTGGAAGCGCAACATGACCATGCCGGTCGTCTTCGATTACTTTTTCCGCCGAAATCCCTTCGGCGGTGGCTACTCGGTGTTTGCGGGGCTTGCGACGCTTATCGATGCGCTCGAGGAGTTCAGCTTCGCGAAGGAAGACCTTGACTATCTCGCATCGCTCGGATTCTTCGAGAAAGATTTTTTATCGTACCTCTCTACTTTCAAGTTTAAGGGAAGGGTGTACTCGGTGCGGGAGGGAGAAATCGTGTTCCCGCAGGAACCCCTCGTGCGCATCGAGGCAGACCTCATTACAGCTCAGATCATCGAGGGGCTCGTGCTCAATGTGCTCAATTTCCAGAGTCTCATCGCAACCAAGGCAGCCCGCGTATGGAACGCATCGAAGCACGGGGCGATCATGGAGTTTGGCCTCAGGCGCGCGCAGGGAGCGGATGGCGCTCTCTCAGCGAGCAGAGCAGCCTATATCGGCGGCGCGATCGGCACCTCCAACTCGCTTGCGGGCAAAGAGTTTGGAATTCCCGTGCTTGGCACGATGGCGCACTCCTGGGTGATGTCGTACCCGAGCGAACTCGAGGCCTTCGATGCCTACGCCGATATTTACCCTAAGAACACCGTATTCCTAATAGACACCTACAACTCTCTCGAGTCCGGCATCATTAACGCGATTGAGTCCGGAAAGAAGCTCAAGGAGAAAGGCTTCAGCTTCGGCGTGCGCCTCGATTCCGGCGATATCGATTATCTCTCGCGGATGGTACGCGCGAGGCTCGATGAGGCGGGGCTTAAAGATGTGAAAATTGTGGTGTCGAATGAATTGAATGAAGAGATTATCGCGAGCCTTGTCGAGGACAAAGCACCCATCGATGTGTGGGGAGTGGGCACGAATCTCGTAACAGGCGGCAGCGAGTCTGCCTTCACGGGCGTCTACAAACTTTCAGCCCTCGACCCCGAGGGTCAGCTGCGCCCGGTGATGAAGTTTTCGGACAACCCTGAAAAATCAACGAATCCTGGCGTGAAGAATCTCTGGCGCCTCTATGATGACAGGGGAGCGGCTCGGTTGGACCTTATTTCCTGTGGCGAAGAAACTATCTCTGAGAGAGAAGAGTACCTTGTACACCACCCAAGCGCCGACTGGCGACAGGTTAAGATCGAACCTGCTCGCGTCGAACCGCTCCTCTCGAAGGTCATGGAGAATGGCGCTCGGACGAGTGAGCTACCTGACCTGCGCCAAATTCAAGCGTATATGAAGGAGCGCATACAGGCCTTCGATCCCACCTACCTTCGCCTGCTCAATCCGCATATCTACAAGGTGTCGATTTCGGACAGGCTTTACGACCTCAAAGTTTCGCTCATCAACGCCTTCTTCAAGCAGCGGCTCGCGAAGCGCTGAGCCCCTTGCGGTATCTCGCTCGACGCGTGCCTGCGCGGTGTACTCTAACAGTCGCGGCCAGGGCGCGACATTCTCAGCGCCTCCGCTCAGGCTTTTTGAGGAAGGGCAGGGCGCCCGTAGTATCGATTTTGGAGCGTATTGCGCTCAGTACCTCGTCGATGTTTTCACTGACAATGAGATCCTCCAGAATTTCTTTGTGTAGAAACCCTTCGGCGACCATATGTCGCAACATTTGGAGGAGACTGTCGTAGTAGTGGTCGATGTTGAGAATCGCGACGGGTTTTCTGTGGTAGCCGATGTAGCGCCAGCTCCATACTTCGAAGAGTTCTTCCATCGTGCCGATTCCGCCGGGCAGACTGATGAACGCGTCGGCCTTCTCCTGCATGAGTGCTTTACGCTCATGCATATCCTTTACGACGAGGAGCTCGGTGAGCTCCTGCTGGTCGACGAGTTTGTAGAGCCGCTCGGGGATGATGCCTACTACACTACCGCCTGATTGCATCGCGGCTTCAGCGATTACGCCCATAAGACCAACATCACCGCCCCCGTAGACGAGCACTATGCCACGCTCTGCCAGAGTCCTGCCGAGCTGCGCCGCGACCTCGGCGTACTGTGGGCGGGCGCCCATCGACGAGCCGCAGAATACGCAGATATATTGAGTTCCGTTCTCAGATTTTCTATTTTTCGAGCTCATGATTCGTACTCATTGCCGAAAGAGTAGCCTTCTTTGAGAATATGCGCAATTATCAACGGATAGTTTGAGATGTGTCTATAAGCCTCATTTTTGAGTATAGTAAATTTGAAAGGAGAAGAAAATTATGGCAAAACGCAGCTACAAACCAGAATTGGTTGGAGTTTTCGGTTTTCCTGTGGCGGAAAATCCCACCGTAGTCATGATGGAGGCAGCCTTTGACCATCTTAATATTGATTGGCGCTATCTAACGATAGAAGTGAAACCCGGGGATTTGGAGGCCGCCATTGGAGGTGTGCGAGCATTCAATATGAGGGGCATCAATCTGACTATTCCTCATAAAATCGAAGTGATGAAATATTTAGATGAGATAGCGGATGACGCGCGCCTTATTGGAGCAGTGAATACTGTAGTCAATGAAGGTGGAAAACTGCGCGGCGAAAATACGGATGGCAAAGGATTCCTTCGCTCATTGAAAGAAGAATATGAAAATGGGGTAAAAGGCGCGAAAGTGTTTCTTCTCGGGGCGGGTGGCGCGGCTCGGGCGATCGCTGTGGAACTTGCATTAGCTGGGGCAGAGGAAATCATGATTGTGAACCGCAGCAAGGAGAAAGGCGAATCGCTCGCGCGGACTCTGCGCGACAATACTTCGTGTAACGTAAGCTATATTCCGTGGAGCGGAGAGCTCAAGATCCCTGAGCGCATTCAGATTCTCATCAATGCAACCTCGATTGGGCTCTTTCCAGCAACCACCGAATTCCCGGATATCGATTATGAAACTATTCGTTCGGACATGATGGTCTGTGATGTCATTCCTAATCCTCCCCACACTGAATTTCTCACACGGGCGTCCAAATGTGGTGCAAAGACTATCGATGGGCTGGGCATGCTCGTCAATCAGGGAGTTATTGGTTTTAAACTCTGGACAGGGATGGATGCACCCCGCCAGGTTATGATCGATGCTCTTTCGAGAGAGTTTGGAGTGTAAAAGCTGACCAAACGTGATCGAGTGCTTCGGAGATATCTCTGTAGATTCGATATTTTCGTTGATATATCTCTGACGCGCTTGGATCTGGCTCGATGCGATTCGCGATGCGAACCATATGGCTTGAAGCCTCACTCAAGTCGCGGTAATGGCCTGAGGCAACCGCGGCGGACATTGCCGCGCCCAGCGCCCCCGGTTCTGATGCGGAGACTGTCTCAATCGGCAGGCAAAACACGTCCGCCATTATCTGAACCCAGAGCCGAGATTTCGCCGCTCCTCCCGTGAGGCGGATAACCGGCGATACGCCATTGACATAATCGGAGCGCTGGGCGAGAAGCTTTTCGAGATGAGTCTTGTGGCTGAAGGCGACACCTTCGAGTACGGCGCGAATCATATGTGCTCTGGTGTGGCGCGCGGAGAAGCCCGCGAATACGGCGCGAGCTTCAGGATTGTAGTTCGATCCAAAGATGAATGGCAAAAAGATGAGATCGCACTCCTCCGGTGTAATTTCAGCCGCCATTTTTTCGGCAAACTCGAACACAGAGATCCCGAGTTCTTCGGCCTTCGCTTTCTCCTTATCTAGAAAATAATTGATAAACCACTCGTAGTTGCCGGCGGAAGTTGGACTCGACTCTTCGATGAGATAGTATTCAGGCAAGCAGAAAAGGGAATTCATCATCACGCTGCCATCAGTTACAGGTTCGCGAGCGACATATTCGTTGATGCTCCATGTGCCAGCGACAACGCAGATCGCGCTGGGATCAACGACACCCGAAGCAACTGCGCAAGCATCGATATCGAACATTCCCCCCGCCACCGCGGTTCCTTCAACAAGCCCTGTTTCTTCAGAGGCTCTCTTGGTGACGCTGCCCGCGAGGTCGACGGATCGGATGAGTGGGGGCAACGCGTCGAAAAGTTCAGCCAGACCATATTCTTTAAGAAGACTCACCTCGAAACATCGGTCGCGAATATTCATGAGGCCTGAGCCTGAGTAATCGGTGATCTCCGCCTGGGCCTTGTCGGTCAGCATAAAACGGATAAAATCCTTTGCCTCGAAAATCCACTGAATGGTATCGAGCAGCGCGGGATTATTGTCTTTGAACCAAGCGAGAAGAGATGTCGGTTGGCATGCAAGTATCTTTTGATAAGTCTTTGAACGAACTCTTGCCGTTGTTCCATCTTTCTCCCATTGGATGGGATATTTCCAAGCTCGTGAGTCGGTTGAGATAATACCCGCGTGCGCAGGCGCACCATTTTTACCCCAGAGATACAGACCTTTGCCGTGGCCTGTGCAGCCGACACCACCGATCTCTGAGGGCTGGATTCCTGTTGTATTCAGCACTTTCCGAATGATGCGGGCGTTGGCAGACCACAGTGCACCCATATCGCGTTCGGCGAAACCAGGCTGTGGAACCTGGAAAGGAATAGTCTCTGAGGCAACCCCGATTTCTGTGCCTTGGCTGTCGAATATAGCAGCTTTCGCGACAGTGCCACCGTTATCTATTCCGAGAAAGTAAGACTTTGTTGTGGTATCAAGCGAGTGATCGCTATTCGTGGGCATGATGCTTTCCGCTCATATCTACATGAGAGCTCGTTCGATAGACCGAATAGCTGAGAACGAGCCATCGAGCCTCACGCTCTGGTATGCCTTCGCGGTTTTTATGACGAGGGCTTTTTCTTCCGCCTCAACCTCGATAATAGGTTGATCGAGGAGCGCGTCTTCGAGTTCTATAAGAGCTGTACCATAAAGGAGTGTTCGCACACCGTGAGAGGGAATAGTAACTATCGTTGGAGCGCCGAGGATTTCTGGATGCGCTCGCGCATACTCGAGCCCATTGGCGAAGGCACCTACCGCGTTCTCTGTGCCGAGGCAGAAAGTTCTATCCGCTCCTCCCTCGTTAAGGGCCCAGGGTGTGAAGTCGCGTCCACCATATTGCATCCAGAGATCGTTGAAACTGAGCGCGATCTCACCCTCAGGTAGTCCTTTTGGACCAGGGAAGAAGGTGATATAGGCGAGTTTGAGCACAGGGTTGACCACACAACTCCACCCTGTACGCGTGTCTTTTGGGATTGGGCCCGTGATAAAGTCGGTGCTGCCAATCATGCCCGGCACGAGACTTAGATCCACTGTGGCGCCAGCGCGTGTTGGCGCGCGCTGAAGGCTATCGAATTGCGTTCCCACTACGAGTCTTCCAGTGCTGTCGAATTCAGTATGGAGCGGAGCTGTTATGAAACCGCGGGCGCTTACATAAATGCGGCAGCCTGCTTGGAGAAATGGGGCGCCCACCGTGTTGTGATGAGCGATGTTAATCGAGGTAGCCGCCTTTCCCATATTTTTTATGCTTATTATGGAGTAGTGGGCCGGATGATTTTCCAACACAACATCACATTTTTCATAGGTGAGAGGCATTGCGAGATCGGGGCTTTGAAGATGATATTTGACATATGCGGCGTTTTGCTCTACGAGTGTCCCGGAGGAAGCGACAACCCATTGCTCATTCGCGGTCCATCCATGTCCAGGTAGAGAGACTCCATCGACAACACAATCGGGTCCGAAGTTGGGGCTGCATGGAAAATTCCCAGCGATGTTGTAGAGCACTTTGCCCTTCCAATACGATGAGTGAACACGAGGATCCCAACTCTGACCAGAATTGCTCCTGAAGTCTGGGATCCAGTGTGCGTTTATTGCACCCTTGCCTCGCTTAAGACTGAATTCCGGCATCATGCCGCCGAGGTCGTCGATAACCACTCGTACTATTTCATTGCTTAGAACGGTTGCGTCACGTCCAAGATAGCGAATGCGCTCAATATTTTTCGTATTCATAATCCCATCCTTGCACAAAGCGGTGCCTTCGACGATTCTCAGTCTCTCAAGCCATCGGGCCGAAATGCTTGAGCATCACTAAGTCATCCGTGGAGCTCATATTCGTAACAAGCACACCCTCTCGTGCCGCTTTTTCGGTGACGAATATTTCATCGCGCGTCATCTGTCCAAAACGAATCATCGCAGGCGACTCAATCTCGAGCGGTCCAATTTTACCATGCCCCTGAATTATGATCGCTCCATAAGGCCCCTTATCCGCGATGAGGGCAGAGCGGCCTGGAAGAATGGTGAGCTCTTTTGCTGAGAAATACTCGCTCTTGTAAACGATGTCGTACTGCTCGTAGCCTTCCGCGCGCATCTCCTCGAGCGCCTTTGTTGGTTTAGGCGGCATATAACGGTGTTCGAAGAAGAGGGGATCGGTATTGAGCTCCCAATCGAGTAGATCTACATAATAATCAAGGTTGTCTCTTTTGTTTTCCGGAATGTCTTTCTGCAACAATTCCTTAGGTACATATGCGTTCCATACGATATTCTGAAACATCGCGAATACATCTGAGGCCCGCTGGGGCTCGTAGGTGAGCAGTGAGCCAGGCGCGTGAAGAATTCCAGGGGGAACGTCCCAGCCTGTGCCCGGTTCCAGCTTGTAGGCGCGAGAGAGCGAGAGAATATTGTTGTCGCGTTTTTCCCAGTCAGCGATGCATCGTTTGATCTGATCTTTCGTGGTTTCTGGGTTGAGACCGAAGAATGTGTAGGGGAACCAGCCGCCGTGGTTGTTGAGCTGTTTTGGAAAGTAGTAGGACTCGGGTTTGCCCATCTGCCCTACATTCGCTGCCATTTTATCGGTGTGGTGCACGTGGTGCGGAAGAGGTTCCTGGTTATCGAAGAATTTGGAGTAGGCGCGCCAGCCACCGTAGCGCTTCATTATCTTCTCGCCAAGCACATCGTTCCCCGCGATCTCGATGGCATCTTTTAAGAGCACATGTTGGTGTTCGTCAACCCATATAAATGAGAGTCCTTCAAATTGCGTTGTGAGAGGACCATTGTCAGCCTTGGTCGTCGATGCGAACCAGCGTTCGTCGATACCTCCACGGTGCGGTCCATAGGCATAGTAATCATCCGGGTGGAGCTTCAATCGCTTTCCGGGGATGCAGAATGAGCGTGGAACCCAGGCGGGTTCTAGTCTAAAGATGCCTTTCCCTTTTTCGAGGGCTCTTTCAACAATCTGTTTTTCCTGTGCCATTCCTAAGCCTCCTTATATCAATATTCTTTCTCTGCATTGACATGTTTCTATAGCGATGCGCGAGGAATGGATGTCGTTTCGCGCACAATGAGCTCGGGTTGAAGTATGACTTTCATAATTCCACCCCTATTCTCTCCGTGGGTCGCCCTATTGATAATAATATCCACTGCTTTTATGCACATGTCGCGGAAGGGCTGGGCTATGGTCGTTAGGGCAGGGTGCATCATCCACGATTGCGTGATGTTATCCAATCCTAACACCGAAATTTGGCCTGGCACGGAGATACCGCGCTGGGCAAGAATATTGAGGACACCAAAGGCCATATAGTCATTGTGAGCCCAGACCGCGGTGAAAGGCGCGCCAGTATCGAGGAAGTAGGAGATACCCTTTTTACCCGATTCAAACTTGAAGTTCCCTTCAAACACGCATCTTTCTTCGAGTGTCGCGCCTGCGGCGCTAATTGTTTCTCTGTAACCCGCGAGCCTTTCGCGATTGATCGCAATATCTAAAGGGCCCGTGATACACGCAAAATGGCGATGCCCAAGCGACAGCAGATGCTTCGCGGCCATTTCCCCGCTTGCGTAGTTGTCCATAACCACCGATGGTATATCTTCTCTCTCGAGTGTCCTATCGATAATCACCGCTGGCACGTTTGTTTTGTCGAGTATCTTTAGCGCGTGGCTCTTGTCGGAAACGCGAGAGAATATAATGCCATCGATATTTCTTCGTATGAGGTTTTCGATAAAGCGCTCTTCCCTGTCAGGATTGGAATCTGTGGATCCAATGATGAGGTTATATCCTTTCGCTTCGGCAGCTTCCTCGGTGAAGCAAATGAAAGAATTGAAGGTTTCATGTTGAATTTCAGGTACTACAAGGCCTAAAAGCTTCGTGCTCTTAATTCGAAGGCCTTGAGCAACAAGATTTGGCTTGTAGTTGATATCGCGTATAGCTTTTTCTACGCGACGCCTGGTTTCTTCTGATATTGGAATATTTCCATTAATAGCGCGTGAAACAGTCGAAGTTGAAACACCGGCAAGCCGAGCGACATCTTTCAATGATGACATATTTCCCTTATCTTCTCTGATATCGATTGCACAAACGATATCTTAGATTTTAATTATTGTCAAGAAAATTCAGATAATTATATTATTTATTATTATATATAAAGATAAAAATATTAAAAGATAATGTGATACTTTGTGTATAATTGAGTTTGAAATCGATTGCACAAATGATCTCATCGTAATATTCGCACTATTTTATTGACAACTCCCTACAACTGTCTGATAATGAAAAAATAGAATTCACATCTAAAAGGATTAGGAGGTAACAATGAAAAAGGGTTTTCTCATCGCGTTGGTAATCATCGCGCTGCTGCCTGTTTCTGTATTCGCCCAGAAGCAGATAGTAATTGGCATGACAGTGCCTGGTTTACAGTTTCCTTTCTTCGTCACAATGAAACAGGAAGCCGAGGCCGCAGCCGCAAAACTTGGCGTAAAACTTAACTTCATAGACGCACAGAACGCCTCGGACAAGCAAATGGCTGCTATCGAGACATTCATGTCGCAGAAAGTCGATGGCATCCTCATCTCTCCCATGACAGAAGATTCGCTGGTGCCAGCTATTGAAGACGCAGTGCAGGCGGGTATTCCTGTTGCTACTGTTGACAGAAAGGCGAACACAGATGCGGTATTAATCCATGTCGGTGCTGACAATGTTGAAGGAGGGCGCGCGGCAGCCAGGTTCGTCATTCAGAAGCTGGGCAATAAGGGAACAGTGATTGAACTTGAGGGCACTCCAGGCGCCTCCGCGGCCATCGACCGTAAAAAAGGCTTCGATGAAGTTATTAAGACGTCCAACGTGAAACTCCTCGTGTCTCAGAGTGCGGATTTCACCCGCTCAAAAGCCCAGGCCGTTATGGAAAACCTCATGCAGGTATATCCGAACTTTGACGCGGTTTTTGGTGCGAACGATGAAATGATCATCGGTGCAATCGAAGCTATGCTCGCTGCTGGTGTCAATCCGGCGACCAAGGTGACGATCGGTTTCGACGCGACCACTGATGCTTTTATGTATATGAAGGAAGGCAAGCTTAACGCGACGATCGACCAGTTCCCTGGGAAACAAGCCGCAATGGCACTTGAGGCGCTTGTAAACAAGATTCGCAACAATGTGAATCCGCCAAAGAAAGTTGTCTATATTAGCCCTCTGCCTGTAACTAAATGATGCGATTCTATTGACGAGCAAGATGCATAAGTGATGCGAATTCTTTGCGGGGCCGGCTGAAGTGGCCGGCCCTTTTTCTACCACATCAGACAAGATGCTAGGAATAAAATATGGATGACACACTGCTTCTAATGAGAGGCATCAGCAAATCCTTCCCTGGTGTACGAGCTCTCAAATCCGTGGATTTCGATCTTAAAAAAGGAGAAGTCCATGCACTTGTTGGGGAGAATGGCGCAGGGAAATCAACGCTTATGAAAGTACTTTCGGGAATCTACCGAGCGGACGAAGGCGAAATATGGCTCAAGGGCAAAAAGCTGACATCTCCTGGCATCAAAGCCATGATCGACGCGGGCGTCTCGGTCATCTATCAAGAGCTGAACTTGATAGGGCAACTCTCTGTCGCTGAAAATATATATATAGGCAGAGAACCGATGCGCGCAGGTGGCAGCGTTATCGATTGGAAAACTATGTATACCAATGTTCGAAAGTTACTTGAAATCTTCAATGTCAATATTAATCCTAAAATCAAAGTGAACAAGCTTAGTCCCGCATATCAACAAGTTGTTGAAATCGCCAAGGCATTATCACTCAAGTCGGAGATCCTCGTCATGGATGAGCCGACCGCGCCTCTCACAGGAAATGAAGTCGATAAGCTTTTTAAAATCATACACAGCCTCAAACAGAGTGGAGTTTCAATCATCTATATTTCGCACAGACTTGAAGAGATCCCCCAGGTCGCGGATCGCGTTTCAGTTTTGCGTGATGGTGAAAAAATATTGACCAAACCGCTCTCTGAACTCACAACCGCTGAAATCATACGGCATATGGTAGGACGTACGCTCACTGAGCAATATCCTAAAATGTCAATTCCGTTTGGAAGAGAAGTATTCCGCGTCGAAAATCTCACCAAGCATGGCTTTTGCTCAAATGTGTCCTTCAGCGTAAGAGCGGGAGAAATCGTTGGTTTTACTGGGCTTGTTGGGGCAGGTCGCACTGAAATTATGCAGACGATCTACGGCCGACTAAAAAAAGACGCCGGGAAAATTTATATCGAGGGTAAAGAGGCTCGGATTCGAGGAACCCGCGACGCCGTCAGAAGAGGAATCGGACTCATACCCGAAGAGCGAAAGCATCAAGGCTTGGTGCTCGGACTGTCCATTTTTGATAATGCCATACTAACAGTGCTCGATAAAGAGTCGATATTCGGTTTTCTCAAGAAAAGAAAACTCTCTGAGCTCGTAAATAAGATGATTGGTGTAATGGAAATCAAGACACCTTCGATCAATCAGCTCGTTCGGAACCTCTCCGGAGGAAACCAGCAAAAGGTTATTCTCGCGAAGTGGTTTCTTCGCAACTGCAATCTCTACATATTCGATGAGCCGACACGTGGTATCGATGTGGGCGCTAAAGTAGAGATTTATAAACTAATGCAGAACCTGGCGAAGGAAGGAGCGGGGATCATCATGGTCTCTTCGGAACTTCCTGAGGTATTGAACATGAGCGATAGAATCGAGGTCGTTTTCGGGGGGCGCATTGTTAAAGAATTCTCAAGGGAAGAAGTCGATAGCGAAAAGGTGATGGAATATGCCCTTGGCCTTCATGAAAATGGTAGCAGAAACATAGTACGGGATGGAGGATCTGAAAAATGAGCGCAAGAATCAACTTTGTCGAAACATTGAAAAATTATGGCATTATTCTCGCGTTTTTCCTCATTTGCCTGGTGCTTTCAATACTCTCTCCCGTTTTTTTTACTCTTAATAATATCACCAATATAATTCGACAGACATCGATTTACGGAATTATGGCGGTAGGTATGACTTTTGTGATTTTAACGGGTGGTATTGATCTCTCTGTTGGATCCGTTCTCGCTGTGTCCGGAGCTATCTGTGCAGGACTTTTAAAAGCGGGGATGCCGATCGGACTGGTGATTCCAGCCACACTGGGAATAGGTATTCTCTTTGGGCTCGTGAGTGGGCTTTTTGTAACAATGGCGAGGATAACACCCTTTGTAGTGACGCTCGGAATGATGAGTATCGCACGAGGCTTTGCCCTGATCTACACCAAGGGGTATCCCATATCAGGCTTTTCTAAGAGCTTTAGACAGATCGGAGGAGGCTATATTCTTAGTATTCCAATTCCTATCCTGCTCTTTATCGCTATTGTGATTATCGCGTACATTGTGCTCACACAGACGCGGCTCGGCCGTTACACCTACGCGATCGGTGGCAATGAAGAAACGGTCAGATTGTCTGGAATAAACTCGAATTATTTTAAGACTCTCGTCTACGTTATCTCTGGGGCAACAGCTGCATTCAGCGCCCTCATCCTTACTTCAAGATTGAATTCAGCTGAACCGATCGCCGGAACAGGTTATGAGCTCGATGTAATCGCGGCAGTTGTCATAGGTGGTACCAGCCTGAATGGCGGACGAGGCAGTGTGTGGGGTACCTTTATAGGAGCTCTGCTCATAGGCGTTATCAACAATGGCATGAATCTACTTGGAATTTCGCCATATTTCCAACAGGTAGTCAAAGGGCTCATTATCATCGGAGCTGTGTGGCTAGACCAGCTTAGAGGTAAGGAAGATTAAGGAGGAGTGATATGAAAACAGAGGTGCTGTGGTACCTTGGAGAACGTTCGATTGAGATGAGAGAGATAGAGATTCCGGAGCCGAAAGCCCATGAGGTCCTTGTCGAGATCGAGATATGCGGAATGTGCAGTTGGGATGTGCTATCATTTGCCGGCAAATTTGGAAAATTTCATCCTTACCCTTTTGCCGCTGGTCACGAGGGAGTAGGACGTGTAATCAAGGTCGGCGAGAGTGTCGCATCGGTGAGTATTGGTCAGCGGGTCGTCTGTCACGAAGTCCCGATCGGTGTTCCCGGCGGTGCTCTCATGGCTCGCCACGCGATTCGTACTGAAGACAAAATCACGGTTATCCCAGATAACCCAATACCCTTAAAATACTGGGTTGTAGAACCTGTTGCATGCATCGTCAATGGGCTTGTGTACGCGGGAATTCAACCGGGAGATTCTGTCGCTCTCGTGGGAACTGGCTATATGGGACTTATATTCGCGCAGGGGCTCGTAAAAACACTTGCGAAAGAAATCGTAGCCTTCGATGTAGACGAAAAGCGCTTGGCTCTCGCCAAAGAATTCGGCGTGAGCAGGGTAGTGAAAATCGAAGAAGACAGTATATCAGATGAGTTTCTGCGCCGTTTCGATGTGATTATCGAAACAGCGGGCAAGCCTTCTTCAATGGAACTTGCACTCGCTCTCGCGAAGCAAGGGGCAATAATCGAAAACTTTGCGTGGCACCATCATTCGCACCAGTTTGATCTCGATAGGTGGCACCTGGGCGCCGTGCGCATACTCAATATCCAACCAGGTGTAAATCCTCACTTTGGAGATCTTTTCAAGCCAACTATCGATCTCATGATCAATGGCACATTCTCCAATGAAAAACTCATCACACATTGGGCTCCTG
>DYLX01000049.1 GCA_020721875.1 Leptospira biflexa | reverse complement strand
GTCGTTGATATAGAGGTTGCCCGCCGCATTCTGCAACGCTGCGAGCGCGTGCTGAATGCGCAGCCGGTCTGTCGCCATGATTGCGCCGGTAAGACCATAGGGCGAGGTGCTGTCGACGAGCCGATACGCCGCCTCCATATCACGGTCGTTGTACACATAGGCTGTGAGCACAGGACCAAAGATCTCGTTGACCATGGTTTCCGAGCGCGGGTCCTCGGTGAGGATAAGGGTCGGCTCGATGAACCAGCCCGCCCTGCTGTCGCAGTGACCACCGACCAGCACGTGCGCGATGCTGCTCGCGCGGGCGCGTTCAATGTAGCCTCTGATATTGTTGAAGGCGGCCTCGTCGATCACCGCGCCGACAAAGTTGCGAAAATCGGTGATTTCTCCCATCGGGATGGAGGCGATTTCCGCCGAGAGCGCTCCGAGAATCTCGTCCGAACGCGAGGCGGGAATGTAGAGCCTCGAGGCGGCCGAACACTTCTGGCCCTGATACTCGAAGGCGCCGCGCACAATCGCGGCGACAGTCGGCGCGAGGTCGGCACTGGGATCGATGAAGATGAAATCCTTGCCGCCGGTCTCGCCGACGATGCGCGGGTACACCTTGTAGGTTTCGAGGTTCGCGCTGATCTGTTTCCAAAGCGAGCGGAACACCTCGGTCGACCCGGTGAAGTGGAATCCGGCGAAATCCCGGCTTGCGAGCACGGTGCCTGAGATCGCCGCGCCGCTTCCCGGCAGGAAATTGATAACGCCTGCAGGAAGGCCTGCCTCCATGTAGATCTTCATGAGCATATAGTTCGAGTAAACGGCGTTGGATGCAGGCTTCCACACCACGGTGTTACCCATCATCGCCGGAGCGGTAGGAAGGTTCGCTGCGATCGACATGAAGTTGAAGGGCGTCACGGCATAGACGAAACCCTCGAGTGGGCGGTACGCGGTGCGATTCCACTCGCCCTTCGTGTTTTCTGGCTGTTGCGAGTAGATTTGCTCCATATATTTCGGATTGAAGCGCAGAAAATCGATTACTTCGCAGACCGCGTCGATCTCTGCCTGGTGGGCGGTCTTGGACTGGCAGAGCATGGTCGAGGCATCCATCAGTGCGCGGTACTTCGTCGAGATAAGCTCGGCGACCCGCAGAAACACCGCGGCACGCTCCTCCCACGGCAGCTCCCCCCACGCGGCCTTTGCGTCGCGCGCCGCTTCTATCGCCGCCCGCGCCTCGGCCTCCCCCGCCATGTGGTAGACACCGAGAATCTCGCCGGGCGCGTCGGGCCGGCGCATCACCGCAGTCTTTCCCGTGCGCACTTCTTTTCCGCCAATTACACAGGGAATATCGATCTGCTGCGATCTGAGCGCCTCGATCTCCGCCTTTAGCGCAGCCCGCTCAGGCGATCCAGGTGCATAATTCAGCACAGGTTCATTTACAGGATCAGGAATTTTGAAAATTCCATTGTTCATGCGCGACTCCTTTTGGTTGATTGTGAGTTCGCCACTGAGTTTCGTCAAGGCAAAAAATTTTTAAAATTTCGCGCAAATGCTTGATCCCGTCGCTGCGTAGCTTTAGGATGGGTCCAGAGGTGGATGGTGCAAGGAACAAAAACACTGAATGTTTTTATTATTGTTCTGGTGTTTGGTTTCTTTATAGGGGGAATGATTGTGGGTCAGCTCGGCCCCACACTGAATGGATTTATGCGGCTGCAGGTAACTCCGGCGCGACTCGTGACGGACTTTACCGCGGTGGTCGGCGTCGGGCCGACGCTCGTCAATGTGGCGGCGGTCGGAGCGTTGGGCTACATATTCCTGAAAATAAATAAACTTGAATTGCGGGGGGCGGAGCTCGCGGCGCTCTTCACCATGATGGGCTTCGCGTTCTTCGGAAAAACCGTTTTCAACTGCCTGCCCATTTTGCTGGGGGTGTCGCTCTCGGCGCGTCTTGTGCGGAGAAAGCCCCGAGATTACGCGCTCATCGCGATGTTTGGCACCGCGATGGGCCCACTCATTACGTTCATAGCCTTTGAGCTCGGCATGCGTCAGATTTTCGCGCTGCCGGGCTCTTTTCTTATAGGCATGGGCATCGGAATGGTGCTTCCTCCGATCGCCATCGCGATGCTGCGCCTACACCAGGGCTACAACCTCTACAATATAGGTCTGTCGGCGGGCTTTGTGGCACTCTTTACCGCATCGCTCTCCGAGGCGGCGGGTGCGAATATTTTACCGCTCGCGATGTGGCGCACTTCCCCCGAGCCGCTCCTCATCGCGATTATTCCTATCATCTCTCTGCTCATGCTTTGCTGTCTCATCGCGGAAAATCCCAGGGGCACAGGCACAATGTTCAAGAAAGCTTTCGACGATTTCGCGAAGATCACCAAGATGACCGGCCGCTTGCCGAGCGACTTTGTGGACTATGTTTCTTCGCGCGGGGCGCTGCTCAACGCGGCGATCATGGGGCTCTTGTTCTGGTCGCTGATACTTCTTCTGCGCGCGCCTATCAACGGTCCGGTGCTCGGCGGGCTCTTCACTGTGGTGGGCTTTTCGTTTTTTGGAAAACACCCAAGGAACGTGGTATCTGTGGTGCTCGGTGTGGTGGCGGCGATTCTCATCTTCGGTTTGGATATTTACTCGCCGTCTCCGCTGCTCGCGATTCTCTTCTGCACCGCTCTCGCGCCCCTCGCAGGAGAGTTTGGGCCCGTGGTAGGCTTCATCGCCGGATTCCTCCATCTCGTTATTGTGGACAGAACGGGGAATTGGCACGGAGGCATGGACTTGTACAACAACGGTTTTGCGGCGGGCCTCACCGCCACGCTGATCGTCTCGATCATCGAGTGGTATCGGTCCGCGCGAGAAGCCTGAAATTACTTTCCGGCAGCGCGCAAGGAGCATTTGAATGAAGCGGCAAGAATTGTACGTTCAGCTCATCAGTGAGCTTGCGAATTTTCTACTCCACGGCAACCCTAGAAAAATGGTCATCTCGATGCACCTCGAACCTGACGGTTTCCACATCGCGGCCATTGACGACCGGCCTCGTACCGAAAAGGAACTCTCCGAAATCGAGCACAGCCTCATGGTACACCAGAGGCCCGAACTTGCCTCGTATTATGGTACAATGATAGGGCACGACCTCCTCGGCAACGCCCGCCTCGAGCTCATCGGCTTTCAGATAAAGGGCGTAAAGATCGAGCGGATTCCCGAGGGTGGCTTAATGATTAATCTTTGGATCGGCAACGAGAGTTTCGACCCGGCGATGTTCTCTATCAATGAGGTGCCGAAGAAGGTCTGAGCCTCGCTTCGATAGAAGGAAATTGAGGAATGCCCGCAACAATTCTCTGGTACGATCTCGAAACTTTTGGCCGCGATCCCCAGCACGACCGCATCGCTCAGGCAGCGTTTATCCGTACGAATGAGGAGCTTGAAGAGATCGCCGAGCCCCTCATGCTCTACTGTAAGCTTCCGCCCGACTATCTCCCCGATCCTGAAGCATGCTTTATTCACGGCATCACACCGCAGGAGGTCGAAGAGAAGGGCCTTACCGAGTACGAGTTCGCCCTGCGGATTTTCCGCGAAATGAGCGTGCCTGGTACTACGGTCGCCGGCTATAACTCGATTCAATTCGACGACGAGTTCATCCGCCGGCTCTTCTACCGCAATCTCCTCGACCCCTATGTCAGGGAATATAAGAACGACAATTCGCGCTGGGATGTCATTAATTTAATGCGCGCAGTCCACGATATTAAAGGTGAAGGTTTTAATTGGCCCAAAAACGGCGACGGTAATCCAATATTCAAGCTCGAGGATCTCGCAAAGGTGAACGGTATCGCGCACGAGAACGCACACGACGCGCTCTTCGATGTGCGCGCGACCATAGGCCTCGCGCGCAAGGTGTTGCACCAGTATCCTAAAGTGTATGAGTGGTACTATACGCATCGCCGGCGGGAGCGCCTCGCGCCCCTTGTCAATCTTGCGCGGCCCGAGCGCATGCTGGTACACACTTCGCAGCTTTACACGCGGCCCGAGGGATGCTCCACGGTGATCGCGCCGCTCGGTCTTCTTGAAGCCGACCGGCACGCCCTCGTAGGCTACGATCTACGCGTCAGTCCAGAGCCCTTTGCCAACATGTCCGAGGATGAACTACGCGATCTACTCTTTACTGAGCGCGCAGAGGCGAGTCGAGCCCGACCCCCTGTGACGATGATCCGGCTTAACGCATGCCCCTTCCTTGCGCCTATCAGCGTACTCGGTCAGCGGGCGACCAAGCGGCTAGGTATCGATCTCGAGATCTGCAGAGCAAACTTACGCGCGATTGAGACTACACCCGGGCTCAAGGCGCGCCTGATCTCAGCCTACCGTTACGGGCGCAAGGCGAGCGATGATCTCGACCCCGATTATGCGCTCTACTCGGGAAGATTCTACTTGCCCGAGGACAAACGCGAACTCGAACGCTTCCACGAGGTGCTTCGTGAGCGAGGCCCCCACGCGGCGAAAAACGAATTTCTTCGCATCCAATTCCAGGACCAACGGATCCCTACGCTGATCGGTAGGCTTCTTGCACGCAATTTTCCTGAAACTTTGACTGCCGAGCAGCATTTATCTTGGAAGAAGCATGCGTATGGATGGGTGCAGCTACCGCTCGAGAAGGGCGCCACCGCGCTCGCCGATTATGCCCGGCTCGAAGAGGAGCTGCGTGGAATGAATCCCGACGATCCACGCGTTCTTCTATCGCGAGCGCTCCTCGAGTGGAAGGCGCACATTGAAGCCCTCGTGGGAGAAAGATAAGGCTTGAGCCTCTGTGAAATTTGACATTGGTATCGACGTTTGCGCGGAGGCTGAAAAAATCTGCAGGATGCGGCATACTTATTAAGAGAAGGTTTGCCATGAAATATCGTGTGAGTTTGATCGTTGCGCTTTTATGGGCCGCTGGTGTCTTTGCATTCGCCGAGGCTGTCACGCCCGATTCTACTATGCTCATCAGGGTTGAGAAGATCGCGTTGAGAGCCTCGCCTTCCTTTGTGTCGCCGGTTATCGCGTTTGCCGCATACAAGACACCCTTCGCACTGGTGCGGGTTGAGGGCGATTGGGCTTTCGGCTACGCGCAAGGTACATCAAAGCCCGGCTATATTCCCATAAGTGCGCTCTCGCCGGTAAAGATAACGTTCAGCGCCGATTCCACGGCTGCTCCGCCAGCACTGCAGCAGAGCGAGATCGTGCTCGCGGGCAAAGGCTTTGCCTCAAGTCTCGAAGAAGCACTCAAAAACGGAAACAGTTTCAACTTTGAAGCTGTGGACGCGATGGAAAAATTAAACTACTCATTTGGAGAGTGCATGGCATTCATCCAAGGGGTAGATTTACCGCTAGGGGCACTGTGACGTGCACTTCGTTTCGCCACGCGTTCGCCCACGTATCATCCTCATTCTGCTGGCTTTTGCGAGTTTTGTCTTCATTTCCTGCACTATCTCTCCAGAAGCGCTGCAGCTCTTTTTAAACCAAGCTCTGCTTCAGGGGATGATTACGCCCGAGCAGGCGCGCCTTATCCGCGAGGCCGCAAAAACTTTTCAGACTGAGTCGAGGCCCTTTACCTACGAAGAGGAATACGCCGTCGGCAGGGTAGTCTCCGCCGCGGTGCTCTCACAGTATCCGCTCTACAATCAGTCCACGCTTAACGCCTATGTCAACAGAATCGGACAGGGCCTGGCATTTCTCTCGGCACGTCCGCTGCTGCCACACGGCTATCACATTGCTGTTCTGGACAGCGAGGAGGTGCTGGCTTTCTCGGCACCTGGCGGTTTTGTGCTCATCACGAGGGGACTCTTGAAACTTACTGCCTCCGAGGACATGCTCGCGGCACTCCTTGCGCACGAGATTTCGCACACAGCGCTTGGGCATGGGCTTGTCTCGCTGGCGAGCTACAGAATGGGCGACCTGGCGATGTACTACGCGGCCCTCTCCACCCAAGAGGCGAAGCCCGATACCAAGGAAATCGCCGCACTCTTTTCCGCCGCAGTGCACGACTTTGTGTCGCTGATTTCCGTGCAGGGCTACTCACAGACAATGGAGTTCGAGGCTGATGCGGAGGCTATCCGGATGCTCTACGAGTCAGGCTACAATCCATCGGCTCTCGAAGAATTTATCCGCGTCTTAGAGTCTTCTCAGGATGAGAATGTCAAACAGTATTCGAGTCAGCATCCTCTCCCCGAAGATCGGGTATCGCGCCTCCTTTCGCTCGAAGAGCAGTACAAACAGGCTATGTCACATCGTGCATGGCTTTCCTTCACGAGGCGATATTCCGCGCTTTTCAGGCTGGAGGGCGAATCTTTCGACCCCGGCTATCCTGCTTCGGAGCGAAGCGTGCTTGAGCCCGGCGCTGAAATGACGAATAATACCTCAGGCGTGGCGCCGCTCGTTCTTGTTCGGCGCGAGCGTTTTGCCAGCATGAGGGCGCTTTTCTGATCGGCTCCACCACGCCACCACTTTTCTGGGGGTACCATGGCGTCGCGCGAGCGTACATTCCACTCTGGCACTAGGAACGCGATTCACCGAAACACACGGTTCGGGATCGCGCTCGCGGTGGGGGTCCTTGCCGCGGCCGCCGCGCTTTGGAGCGGGCTCGCGGAGAAAGCGGGCCTCGCGCTGTACGACGCGCAGATGCGCTGGCTGGTCACCGCCACAAGGGCGCGTGGTACGGAAGGAGAAAATGGCTTCGTAGCGCAATCGGCGGGTAGCGCGAAACCGGGTGCGGCTTCGAATATT
>DYLX01000087.1 GCA_020721875.1 Leptospira biflexa | reverse complement strand
CGTTATCCGGCATCAAGTCTTTCATCTCTAGCCCAAGGGCGGAGCAAACCTGTTCTGTGGAACAGCCCCTATGGCAACAAACCAGCGCCCGTCCATCTTCGCCCACGCCAATGCTCAAGCTCGGGTTCCGATCCTCATGCGCCGGGCATAGGGCCGACCAGCCGCCGCCCGATCGCTTGGGATTGCATCCGCGGGCATGAAGCGCGGATATAACTTGGTCTACAGGTGCGAAAATCATCGCCGGCCCTCCCCGGCGACGCCCGCCTTGGCCGATTCCACAAAGGCTTCCAAGTCTCGCGGGTCGTAAAGCGCGCGTTTCCCTAGCCGCACTACGGGCAGAGGGCCCCGTGGAGCAGTAAGGCTCCAAACATGCCTTGGGCTAATCCCCAGTAAATAAGCCGCCTCACGAACACCAACCAATAGTCGGTCACGCATCGCAACACCTCGTCTAACAAGATCGCGACAGCCCCGTGCTATCGCTTCCAAAGACAAGGCGTTACAATGCGTTTTATTCAGTTACGTTTGGCGTAACTACTTGAGTGCCCAAGAGGGGGGTATTCCGTGGGGCTTGTAAGAAGAGGTCTCGGCGCCGATAGAAATAGTCGCCCGAAAATGATCCGCCGTCAGGGGCATGCCGGCGTCACGGATCATTCGATGAGCCCGATTAAAGTCGTTGCGTACTCGACTTCGGATTTTATCGCCTTGATCGCCTAGCTTGCGGGCTTTTCCGCCGAATCCGTGGGACGCCAAGAGGGTATCGATGAGATATTGCCGCTCGCCTTGCAAATGTTCGACTCGCCCGATATCGTTATTTCTTTCCGCGTCCCCGATCTCTTCCCCTAATTCTTGAATCCGCTCGCGATATTGCTTCACGGCTTCTTTGTCTAAGATCGGATCGCCGCCAAATACAGGCGGAGCATCCTTAAAGTCGCCTACCAAATCAATGGTCGGAATATCTTCCCACGGGTTTTTCAGCAATTTGCGAATCGACTCTAGCCCTACCACGTGAGAGACATATCCCCTTTCCCCAAAGGCCTTGATCAACCAGCCGCTCCCTTTTTTAACGAATACGAACCTGTCCAATACTTCAGGGTGAGATTGTAT